>JBLHTZ010000013.1:0-58811 GCA_047627915.1 Vicingaceae bacterium | reverse complement strand
ACCCACACGGGAATTAGTGCTCCAAATTGTTGAGCAAATTGAGCTGTTTACCAAATACATGACCATTAGAACATTGGCCATTTACGGTGGAACAAACATTAACACTCAGAAGAAGGCAGTAATGCAAGGTGCTGATATTATTGTCGCCACACCTGGCAGGTTGTATGACATTGTTATTGACGGTACCCTGAAACTGCGAACAATTAAGAAAGTGGTGATTGATGAAGTGGATGTGATGTTGGATTTGGGTTTCCGATTTCAACTAAACAACCTCTTTGAGCTTCTTCCGGATAACCGACAGAACATTATGTTCTCTGCGACCATGACGGAAGAAATTGATGTATTAATTAAAGATTTCTTTGTTGAACCAGAGCAAATTTCAATTGCCTTAAGCGGAACACCAGTAGATAACATTGAACAGTCGGTTTATGAAGTTCGAAACTTTTACACCAAAGTGAATTTAATAATTCACTTGCTTCAAGATAAAGATGAGTATCAAAAAGTATTGGTATTTGTTTCGGGAAAACGAAATGCAGATCGAATTTTTGAAAAATTAGACGAGCACTTTAACGGTGAGTTAGGCGTTATTCATTCGAATAAAACACAGAATTTCAGAATAAAAGCCATTCAGAAATACGAGTCGGGTGATACACGAATTTTAATTGCCACCGACGTAATGGCTCGTGGGTTAGACCTAGATCAAATTTCACATGTCATCAATTTTAATACTCCTGCCTTTCCGGAAAACTACATGCACCGTATTGGTAGAACTGGTAGAGCGGAACACAAAGGAAAATCGATTCTACTTTTTAAAGAAATTGAACGAGAATACAAAGAAGCGATTGAAGAGTTGATGGACATAAAAATTCCGATAGTAGAATTTCCTGAAGAAGTAGAAATTAGTGATCAAAAAACGCCGGACGAACGACCAGACAATTACATTTTCAAGAGAGACGATCGGAATACAAAAAAAGATTCTGAAGCTGGTGCTAGCTTCCACGAAAAGAAACTGAAGAATCAAAAAACCAACCAAGGCGGAAAGTACAAAAGAGAGATTAAAAAGAAATACAAAAAGCCAAAAACGAGAAGTGGCAAAAAAGGAAGCAAGAAATGATGATTTCGACTCAATAATCCTAATTTTGAATTCGATTGCATTCCCCGGTGCTGAAATTGGTAGACAGGCATGGTTGAGGGCCATGTGTCTTAAGTGACGTGCAGGTTCGAGTCCCGTTCGGGGAACTTCAAAAAGCGAGCAAATGCTCGCTTTTTTTATTGTACCAAAACAATGTATTCAGTAGCTTTACAAGTAAAGCAGAACGTTCTGCTTTTACGAACTGACTTTTGAGGGTCCCATCTTCTCCAAATGAAAAATAAATTTCTATTATTAGCCACCCTTTTTTTAATTCTTGTTGAGGCTAAAGCGCAAATAATCACCACCAAGGTAACCCTCACTTGGGGCGACGAACAAACGACTAGTCGAAGAACAGTGTTCGATAACATTATCGGTTCTGATGATGAAGGCACTTACATTATCAAACGCACATGGAAAGGCAAAGCTCCCCTTATCATTGAAAAGTACGGCAACGACATGTCACTCAAAAAGTCGGTACCACTTGCATTGGGAGAGAAACAAGAAAAGAGAATTTATCAGTATGCAACACAAATTGATGGAGAGTTGATTCTTTTTTCTACTGTATTGGATAATAAATCCAAAGTGAACTTGCTTTATGCACAGAACATCAACAAAGCAACACTGAGCCCAAGTTCTAAACTGACAAAAATTGGAGCAATTGAATTTGATGGTAAGTCGAAGCGCAACTCTGGCTCATTTACGTATACCATTTCTAACGATGAGAAGAGAATTCTGATTTACTACACCTTACCTTATGAGAAAGATGAAAATGAGCAATTTTCATATCATATTTTTGACAAGGACTTGAATTTATTATGGGAAAAGAATGTCACTTTACCTTACGAAAATGACCTGTTTACAGTTGTTGACTATGACATTCAAGAAAATGGAGATTTATACCTTCTGTCAAAAATCTTTCAAGAAAAGGCAAAAGAGAGAAGAAAAGGAAAGCCAAACTATCATTATCAAATTATTGCCTACACCAACAAAGGACAAAGTAAAAAGGAATATCCTATTATCTTAGAAGGAAAGTTTTTAACGGATATGAAAATTGCAATCAACCAAGAAGGTGATATTATTTGTGGAGGTTTTTACTCTGAAAATGGCACAATGAGCATAAACGGCAGTTACTTTTTAAAAATTGATGAAAGTACAAAGTCAATTGTATCTAAAAGTTTTAAAGAGTTTGGCATTGATTTTATTACCCAAAACATGACCGATAAGAATAAAAAGAAAACTCAAAAACGGGAAGATAAAGGAAAGGATGTGGAACTGTATGAGTATGACTTGGACGATATTGTTTTAAAAGATGACGGTGGAGCAATTCTAGTTGGCGAGCAATATTACGTGAGGGTAGTTACCACTACCGATACTCAAGGGAATGTTAGAACAACCTACCATTATTACTACAATGATATTATTGTAATTAGCATTGATGCTAACGGACAAATTGAATGGACTGAAAAAATTGCAAAAAGGCAACACACCATTAACGATGGAGGGTTCTTCTCTTCTTATGCATTAGCAATTGTTGAAGATAAAATGAATTTTATTTTCAACGACAATGCGAAGAACTTAGCTACAAGTAAAATGACAAAAGGAAAAGCTAAAGGTGTTGTATATGACTTTACAAAGCGATTTAAGTCTTCTGTAGCCGTCTTGGTTCAATTAGATAGCGATGGAAGACAGGTCAAAGAGGCACTGTTTAATGCGAAAGAAGCAGAATTATTAATTCGGCCAAAAGTTGCTGAGCAAATCTCAGATAAAGAAATGGTGATTTACGGTCAGAAACGGAAGTCGGAACGATTCGGAAAAATAACTTTCAAATAATGAAAATTGCTGCTACACTCTTTTCTATCTTAACTTGCTTATTTATGAATGCTCAACCCACAAATCAACTGCCCTTTTATGAAATACCTTCCGCACCAAACAGCTATGCGGCGGGCAATATTGTAACACGGATGGTGGATGGTTTAGGCTATCGCTTTTATTGGGCTTCCGACAGTTTAACTGAAAGAGACCTCGCTTACCAGCCGTCTGAAAGCGGAAAAACCTGTGAAGAAACCATTGTTCACATTTATGAGTTATCAGTTGCCATAAAAAACATAGCTGCAGGAAAAATAAGCGTTCGCCCATACCCAAAAGTTAATTTAAGCTACGAAGAGCTACGAAACAATACCTTAGCAAATCTTTTTGAGGCAAGAAATGGATTTTTAAACAAAAGTGAATCAGAAATTGAAGCACTAAAAGTTGTCTTTCAAAATGGTGAAAAAAGAAGTGAGTTTCCCTTTTGGAATTTCATTAATGGTCAGTTATCAGATGTCATTTATCATACAGGGCAATTGGTCGTTTTCCGAAGGGCCAGTGGAAATCCGATCAACCCAAACGTTCGAGTATTTTCTGGTGTGAATGCAAAATAGTGTAAAACATAAATGGTATAACTTCTGCCATTCTTATTCGTGTAGGTAATTCATTTTCATTCTTTCATTTGATTTATCGACTATTGATAGTACTTTTAGTTATAGTTTGTTACTTTTATTAGTGGCTATTCTTATGACTTATTTTATTTCTTAATTGGTAAAATTGAAAAAAATAGTATTATGTGTATTTTTTACAATGGGAATCTTTTCCACTTCTATCTATGCCCAATCAGCTGAAAAAGAAAAAACTACTAATTCTCCACAACCGGTTAAAAAAGAAGTTACGAAGTTAGTTGCCGCTAAAAAAACTATGTTAGATACTGAAGAGTCGTTTAAGTTTTTAGGAAATCAGTTGTTGTTCCAAGTAAAAAAGCGACTGAACCTGACCACAGAGAATGAAGAAAAAAGTCAATCTAAATCTAGCTCAAATAAAAAGTTTAGCTTTTTTGGCATTGAAGTAGAAAGAGAATAAAGCTCGAAAAAAGTTCTTGTTATTTAGACCAAGAAGTTAATCATACCTTTGAAAAGCAATAATTTACAATTTGTTGCATCTGGGCTTATATCGAATTAGGTCAACACATTGGCCTCAGACAGCAACTTAATCATGTGTAACTCTATCAAAACCAAATAAACATGGAATCTCAAAAAGAACTGAATATCGCAATCAACGCAGCAACCTCAAAAATTCGAAATGAGTACCCTGAACTCCTGAAGTATATTGATGAAATTCCTGAGCATCTTTTATATCAAACAAAAAAGGGAGTGAGTAACAAAGAGCTAAAGGATTACCTCAACTCTTTAACTGACTTACTAAAAAACTATGAAAAAGAGCATGGAGCTTGAAGGAGTTAAAAAATGCAAGACTTGAAAACAAATCTATAAAACATTACATAAACTATCTTATAAAAATCAATAGCGCACATTAAACTTAGTCAAAAGCATCTGCCCTGTTTTTGGAAGAACTTTCAATGAAGAATTTATTCTAAAACAAAGAATAGAATAGATTGACTGTTAAAGAATGTCGAAATTTATAGCACTTCCAAAACGTTTCTCTATTGGATTAAAGATAGTTTGATAATGAACATAGATAAATTCAGCATTCAAGGTTTAACAAAGGAACAAGTCGCTTCGGCAAGAGAGGAACATGGACAAAATACTCTAACCTATAAACAGACGAATGCTGTCTTAGATGCCCTCAGGAAATTGGCGAAAGAGCCAATGATTATATTATTATTAGTTGCTTCACTGATTTACTTTATTAGTGGTCAAATAGGAGATGGAATCTTTTTGGCATCAGCCATTGTAATTGTTTCCGTCATTTCACTTTATCAAGATTCCAGAAGTCGGAATGCATTACAGAAACTAAAAATATTGACCCAACCGACTGCTAAAGTTATTCGGGATGGAACGTTGGAAGAAATAAAAAGTGAAGACTTGGTCATTGGCGATAGCATGGTGGTGGAAGAAGGAACTTCAGTTGCGGCTGACGGAGTTATTGTTCATTCCAATGATTTCTCTGTCAATGAATCTATCCTCACCGGAGAATCCTTATCGAACTTTAAGGACAAAGACAAAAAAAATAACATCGTTTACAAAGGAACAACAGTTGCAAGTGGGTTGGCCATTGTAACCATTATAGGCATTGGCAATAAGACAGAACTCGGAAAAATTGGTAAAAGCCTCGATAATATAAAGGAAGAAAAAACCCCATTAGAAAACCAAATAAACAACTTTGTAAAACAACTTGTCATTGCAGGTACAGTTGTGTTCTTAGTGGTTTGGGGCATAAATTTTTCTAATTCTCACGATATACTAGACAGCTTACTTAAGGCATTAACCCTAGCAATGAGCATTTTACCAGAAGAAGTCCCCATGGCTTTTAGCGCCTTTATGGCTATTGGAGCTTGGCGTTTAATGAAAATGGGAATCGTGGTGAAGCAAATGAAAACCGTAGAAACGTTGGGCAGTGCCACAGTGATCTGTACCGATAAAACCGGAACGATTACCGAGAATAAAATGAGTTTGGCAAAGTTGTTTACCATTGCTAACCAAAAAATTTCCAGCCCAGACAATGAATTGACAGATGATGAAAGAAATCTTGTCACCATAGCGATGTGGGCCAGTGAACCCCTTCCGTTTGATCCGATGGAAGTAGCCCTGCACGATGCTTATGCCAATTTAGATATAGTCGATGAGCGTACTAATTTTAAAATGGTACACGAATACCCTTTGGGAGGGAAACCACCTATGATGACCCATGTTTTTGAAAACGAACAAGGCCAAAGAATTATAGCCTCAAAAGGAGCACCAGAAGCACTACTAAAGGTTTGCCACTTAACACCTGCAGAGCAAAAACAAATTGAGCAAGCGATACAGACCATTACCGGCAAAGGGTATAGGGTTCTAGCTGTTGGACAAAGTAATTTTGAAGGCACCGATTACCCCTCTGCACAACAAGAGTTATCGTTTTCGTTTAAAGGCATAGTAGCTTTTTACGATCCCCCAAAAAAGAACATCACTCAGGTTTTAGAAGCCTTTTATCAAGCAGGAATAGCCGTAAAAATTATTACTGGTGATAATGCTGAAACCACTGCTGCTATTGCACAACAAATTAACTTCAAAGGTTACGAGCAAAGCATATCAGGTGATGAATTAATGCAATTATCCGATCATGATCTGCAAGAAAAAGTGAAAGAGACCTACATTTTCACAAGAATGTTTCCCGACGCCAAGCTTAGAATTATTAACGCATTAAAATCAAGCCAACAAATTGTTGCCATGACCGGTGATGGAGTAAATGATGGGCCTGCCTTAAAAGCTGCGCACATCGGAATTGCAATGGGAAAGAAAGGCACAGAGATAGCGAAACAAGCTGCTTCGCTGATACTGTTGGAAGACGATTTATCAAAAATGGTAGATGCCGTGGCAATGGGTAGAAAAATCTACACCAATCTCAAAAAGGCCATACAATACATCATATCCATTCATATACCTATTATTTTAACTGTCTTTCTTCCTTTAGCATTAGGTTGGATTTACCCGAACATACTTTCCCCAGTGCACATTATCTTTTTAGAACTAATTATGGGACCTACCTGCTCTATCATTTTTGAAAACGAGCCCATGGAGAAAAATACAATGACTAAAAATCCAAGGCCAATTACCTCTACCTTTTTTAATATAAAAGAGCTAACTACAAGCATCATACAAGGATTAGCCATTACTCTAGGGACTTTATGTGCCTATCAGTATTCGGTTTATGAGTCATATGATGAAGCCCACACAAGAACGATTGTTTTTACAGTTTTAATAGCGGCCAATATATTTTTAACCTTGGTAAACCGTTCCTTTTACTATTCCATTTTCACCACTCTGAAGTATAAAAACAACTTAATCTTACTCATTATTGGCATTACCATTACCATAACCGGTCTATTACTTTATGTTCCGCCATTAACTGCCTTTTTTGAATTCGATCAGCTTAGTGCATCACAACTATCCACCAGTATAAGCATTGGTTTCATATCAGTTATGTGGTATGAATTGGTTAAAATTAGAACAAGAGCGAAAAAATAATAACAACCTGGAACAAGGTCCAACTTCCTATTTCATTAATGTCTTATTAGGGGGATTATAAATAAGTTATAGTTACCCGTTAATTTAGTGAAGCTATGCTTCCTCTCTACTGCCCTATGCTAATATTTAAACTAGAAAGTAATCTAGTTAAACGTCTACAATGAACAGCTAGCTGGTTCATTAGAATATCTTTTGCATATCTGTTTCGCCGAATGTTATAAAAGTTCTTTTGAATAGAATAATTTACCGAATGTGCCCTTTTTCTACTCCCAAAAGTAAATTCACCTTTTAATCGTTGCTGCTTCAATCGGTAAATTGGTAACTTAAACTTGCATCTTTTAAGGTTGTAATCGTTAATCATTTTTATTAAAGCGTTGCCATTAAAACTGCTAACTCTGCTATTCTACTAGAATAACCATATTCATTGTCGTACCATCCCACTACTTTCACAAGGTTTCCATTAGCGGCTGTTAATTGAGAATCAAGAATGCAAGAGTGAGTATTACCAACTATATCAACAGAAACTAGCGGATCAATTGAGTATTCTAAAACTCCTTTTAACCCGCTTTCTGCAGCCTTCTTAAACGCTTCGTTAACTTGTTCCTTAGTTACTTCTTGATCGAGAATTGCTGTTAAATCAGTCAAAGAGCCGTCAGGTATTGGAACTCTAAGAGCAATGCCATCTAATTTACCTAACATAGATGGTAAAACCTGACCAACTGCAGAAGCTGCACCAGTAGTTGTTGGAATGATTGACAAGGCTGCAGCTCTAGCTCTTCTCAAGTCTTTATGTGGTGCGTCTTGCAAATTTTGATCAGCAGTATACGCGTGCACTGTTGAGATGTATCCTTTTTCAATTCCAAAACTCTCATCCAACACTTTAACCATAGGCGCTAAACAGTTCGTGGTACAGGAGGCATTAGAAACAATTAGATCATCTTTTGTCAATGTTTTCTCATTCACCCCGAGTACTATTGTTTTTACATCGTCCTTTGCCGGTGCTGAAAGAATTACCTTACCAGCTCCTGCAGTAATATGTTTCGAAGCAGATTCTTGAGTTAAAAACCTTCCGGTACATTCAATCACAACATCCACTTTTAAATCATCCCAAGGCAAGCTTTCAGGTTTTGGATTGCTGAACACTTTCACACTCGTTCCATCAACAATTAAACAGTCCGATTCAACTTTTACTGTATAGGCCAATTTACCGTGAACGGAATCATATCGCAACAGGTGTGCTAAGGTCTCTATGTCTGTTAAGTCGTTTATGGCCACTACCTCTACCTCATTCTTCTTTAACAATTCTCTAAATGACAATCTTCCGATTCGTCCAAATCCATTGATTGCAATTTTTACTTTTTCTTTCATCCTGCTATTTTATTGAATTTTGCAATTATAAATGATTCTTCTTTTAAAATAAATAAAGTTTAGATTTTTAATCAAAAAATTAAAAATAGTTTAATAAAATCAAAATATTATACCAATATCTCAAATCGAAGTTCAAAAAACCAATAATTATTTAAAATTATTCAGAAAACGTAAAATTTTTATTCATCTCAAACTGAAACATCTCGAAATACTGTAGATTCGCTCTAAATTCACAACCACCTAGCATGAAAAAAAGCAAAATTTTAGGGACAGGCAGTTACATCCCAAGTATTGTTCAGCCAAACGAAAATTTTAGTTTCCAACGATTTTACACAGAAGACCAAGTATTAATAGACAAACCTACACCAGAAATTACAAGTAAGTTTTGTGAAATAACTGGAATTAAAGAAAGAAGGTATGCATCTGAAGAGTTAAACACTTCTGACTTGGGATTTATAGCTGCTCAATTAGCCATTGAAGATTCCGGTATTGATCCTGAAACCATTGACCAAATTATTTTTGCTCACAATTTTGGTGATGTAAAAAAGCACACCATGCAAACTGATGTTTTACCAGCACTTGCATCTAGAGTAAAGCACCTTTTGAAAATAAAAAACCCACAGTGTGTGGCCTATGACTTATTATTTGGATGTCCTGGTTGGGTTCAAGGATTAATACAAGTGGACTCTTTCTTTAAAGCTAAAACTGCAAAAACTGCACTTGTAATCAGTGGAGAGACCTTGTCTAGAGTTCTAGATCCATTTGATAGAGACAGCATGATTTTCTCTGATGGCGCAGGCGCAGCTGTTCTTCAATATGAAGAAGGAGAAAGTGGTATTCTTGCAACTAATACGGCTTCGCATACACTAGATGAAGCATATTACTTGTACCTCGGAAAATCAAATTTTCCCGAATCTGACCCAAGAATTCGATATATTAAAATGAATGGTAGAAAAGTGTATGAATATGCTTTAAAATATGTTCCGCAAGCGATGAAAGATTGCTTGGATAAAGCGGGTATATCAATAGAAGATGTTAAGAAAGTATTCATCCACCAAGCCAATGAAAAATTAGATGAAGGAGTTATCAAGCGGTTCTATAGACTGTACAATATAAAGGAGATACCAGAAGGAATAATGCCGATGAGTGTTCATGAGCTCGGAAATAGTTCTGTAGCGACCGTACCTACTCTTTTAGACCGTGTTTTGAAAGGGAAGCTGGCCAATCACTCTATTCAAAAAGGAGACATTATTTTACTCGCCTCTGTTGGAGCGGGTATGAATATTAATGCCGTTTGCTATAGGGTTTAGGTTTCAAAAATTGATTTGAATAGTCTCTCTTTGTCATTGATTGACTCTTCTAGGCTTATCATGGACTCTGTTCTTAATACACCTGTTATGCTATTGATTTTGTAAATAATGTTTTTTGCATGCTTGGTATTTTTACATCGTATTTTACACAAAATACCATATTGTCCTGAGATTACAGAGGCTACGGTAATCTCAGGTATCTGAGTCATTTTTTCAATAATCTTTTCCGATTCAATAGTTCGTCCTAAAATAACACCAACATAAGCGGTGAATGTATATCCAACAGTTTCGTAATTAATCTTCAGGGTGGCTCCAGTAATGATTTTCCTTTTTTCAAGTTTTTTTACTCTCCCGTGTATCGTTCCTGCCGAAACATTGAGTTTTTTAGCAATATCGGTATAGGGCATTCTTGCATTCTCGATTAAACACGCTAAAATCAACTTGTCTGTTTTATCAATATCTCGAACTACGTCCATTTTTAAATTCAATTATTAAAAATAATATAATATTTCAGCGCATTCACTAAATTATCGATAACAAAAATAATTAAATGCAAAAATATAAATAACAAATTACTCTTTAAATTTAATTTTAGACATGTAAATAAACTTAATACTGAATTATGAATACAAAATCTATCTTACCTAACGTGCAAGAAGTGCTTTTAACTACCGTGCACAATCAAAACAGTGTAATTGAAGTATACCTCAACAATCAAAAAGATACCGTGACAGAGTTATACCATTTATCCAATCATCGAGTAAAGGTATATGAATACGATCTTGAAGAGTACAAACAAAAACCCAACTCGTTCGGTATTTTAGATAAAATCTAATCCTGCATAATAAACTTCAAGCTTCTAATGCTGTTTTGAAGACGAATAAAATAAATACCATTGGGCAAATCGAATTGGAAAGAAGAAGTTTTACTTCCATTCAAAAACTCTTCTGCAACCAACGATCCAGTGCTATTTAAAATTGAAATTTTACGTTCATTTAATTCAGGAGAAACTTGAATTGTAAACTGTCCGTTATTTGGATTAGGAAACAAGCGAAAGAACTCATTGTCACCCTCCACATTACTCACTGAAGTGGTAGTATTTCTTAAAAATACTTTGTAATCTTCTACTTCTCCGAATGCATTGCCACATGGTTCCGGATCACTCCAATAAGACAATCGAACTCTTAGTGTAACTGTATCACCTACCTTTGCAGCGCTTGGAACCGTAAATGTGTTAATTGATCCACTTCCTGAATTGGGATCGAACATTACTCTTTCGGTAACTGCAAAATCTGCATCGCCATTAAAGTCAATCCAAGCACCAAAATCGTTACTTCCCCAGCCGGTGTTAGCACTCACATCTAAGGTATAAGTCGAATCTATAAATAAGTCTAATACAGGACTTGTATACTCCGTATACCCGGTATTCCCTGTTGTGTTATTCACGTTCTCTATCGTCACATTATTAATGAATAAATTCCCTGAACTTGTATTTCCAGTTGCAACACAATTTTCAAAAGGAGTAACCGTGTACATGAACTTGTATGTCTCCGTGGTGTCATTATTTGTTCCCACCGCAAAAACTTTGAAATACACTTTGGTACCCACAGGAAACTGAGGCAATGGACCATTTGAAACCCAAGTAGAGTCAATGGTGTTAGTCATAGCTATACTATTTCCGAATACTGCAGAGTCTCTTGACCATTCTACATAAACCGAACTTAAGATTGCCGGATACTTAATTTTTGAGGTAACATATTGATCGACTCCTATTTTAGGGTTATTATCAGATGGTGTGTTCGAAATTTCAGTGTAAACGATAGAAGGGTAACTGTTTCTTCCTACCAAAGCGTATTCCCATAACCCTCTTCCCCACGTTGCTGCTCGAATAGTATTTGTACCATACACCACTTCTAGTTCCTTTACACTCATATTCGGTAGACCAGTATTATAAAGCGACCAGCCGTTAGATCCCATTGGCATGGTGTAAACACCTATTTCTGCTCCTACGTAGATATTCGAAGTATCCGTATGGTCAATAACCACAGAACGAATAGGCATACTGCCAAGGTTGTGTGTAATGTTCGTCCAAGAAGAACCTCCATTTGTGGTTAACCAAACTTTTGAATTGTCTGTTTGATACCTAGCATACACTACAATCATTACATCATCGTTATTCGGGTCAAAAGCAATGTCTCGAATGGAAGCATTGGGCAAATTAGAACGTATACTCGAAAAGCTGACACCTCCATCGGTTGACTTTTCAATAGCACTACCTGAAGCAACGACAATGATATCAGAATTATTTTGAGCAATTTCAGCATGTTGTATGTCTCCATTAATCGTCCCTGGGTTTGCAAGTTGGGTATAGGTTGCAGTAAAATCATCTGATTTCCACACTTCGTTTCTAAAGTCGTAAATCGTCATGTGGTTGTTCGGATCGTAGGCCAAAGGAGCTTCCCAATACGCTTGAGTACTTCCCGCCGGGCTCGCTCCGGAAGAAGTAAAACCTCCATTTTTCGTCAACCTTCTACTTCCGAATTGCACACTTCCCATCATCCAATTTTGATTCAAGGGATGTATTAATGATTCCATTCCGTCCGCTCCATACATTTCGACCCAACCTTGTTCGGTTAATATACTTGTACCGTTGTCTTGCGAACCTGAAATAGAGCGATAATGATTCGATTGAGAAACTCCTAATTTGTAGTTTTCTCTTATACCCGTTCCTTCACTTAATATGGTCCAACTTACCCCTCCATCTGTCGACTTGCATAAAAAACCATCCGTGGCAGCATAAAAATTTCCATTTACAGCCTTTAGGTTTCTCACATCCGCATGAATGTAGTTTGTACTTGTAGCATAACTCGTAGAGTTTGAACCGGTGATTCCATTTGTATTACCTAAACTCCATCTCGTGCGATTAATAAACGTACTTCCTCCATTGGTTGAATTATCCAAATCTAAATAGCCGTAAACCATGTTAGAAGAATCTAGATCATTCACAGCAAATCCTCCACAAGTTTGAGTGGAATTTGAACGGAAATTAAAATTCAACCCTCGGTCAATCGAAATCCATACCCCATTATTCGATGCAAACCAAACACAATCGTTACACTGCGGTGAAGTTGCCAATTCTACTCTTCTGTTACCATTATTCCCAGAAATAATATTTGATAGCGCCCAAGTATTGCCAAGGTCTGTTGAAATAAATATTCGATCTGCCACATTTGATCCCACATCAGCATATAAATAAATGATGCTGTCGTTACTTGGATGAAACGCAATTTCAATAAAGTCAAAATTGAATTGCGAAGCAGACCATGTTGCCAAATTATCAGTTGATTTAAAAATTCCCCGATTCGTTGCAACGAAAACTAAGTCTTTGATCCTTGGGTGATAAGCAACTTCATCAATTTGAACATTATTACCCAAACCCAATTGACTATACGTTGATGGGTTTAAACCTGTAGATGACCAAGTTAAGCCTCCATCACTACTTTTAAAAACTCCGTGTGAGGTGGCATCAGTAGCATTTCTAACATTAATTAAAACCGAATCAGAATTTGTTGGTGAAACAGTCATGGTATTTACACCACTTGCAAACAGAAAATCCGTAGTCGTATTCCAAGAAGCTCCGCCGTTAGTTGTTCTCCAAAAACCCCCACTTCGACTACCTAAATACATAACATTCGAGTCTGTTGGAGATACATATAAATCTTCTACTCTCCCTAGTCCTGCAGAATAATGACCTGTAATACTATCCAATGTGTAAGGTCCTAAATCTCTCCAACTACTGCCAAACAAGCTTTTACCATTGGGATTATTCTTCACAAATTTTTGGTTTTCCATTTCTGCCAAATACGGATTCACATTGGCTCGTTCACCATCAGGATAGTACTTGTACTCATTGGAGTTCACCCATCGCATAAAAGGCTTGTAACCTGACCCTTTTACAGTTTTATCAATGATAGAAAAGTGTTCCTCTGCTGCATCAACAACCTCGTAGAAATTGTACGAATTGTCATACATCATTTCATTGTAGCTCACCTTTGAGTCTTCGGGCGTTTGTGCCGAAACTGAAGTGATAAATAGAATACTTAAAGCTTTAAAAATATTTTTCATAATTTTCTTATGGTAAATAAATGGGATCTTTTACTAAAATACGGTTTTCTGTTTGTCTGTAATTGTGTTCGCTCTTTTTATAAAAAAGTTGAATGGAATCAATTTTATGCATGGCTGGATTTGCCATATCTTTTTGCAGTCCCCCTAAGTTAATTCGAATCTGATTTTCGCTATCAACAATTGGTAACTTTTCTGTAGCATCTAATTTGTAGTAATAAAGCAGAAGGGAATCAATTAAGAACGTAGGCCGCTCTGAAAACTGAATGGTTAAATAGGTAAATGTTTGTTCGCCTTCTGTTCCCGGGACTTCCTGTTGAGTAAATACTTCAGAAACATGCATAGTAGTTGACGTAGAATACTCCACCAACGCTATACTGCAATTGGACTTACAGGCTGCAATTGCACTAACAAAAAGAAAAGAAAGGATGATTTTTTGCATATTCTAAGTCTTTTGCTAAGATACTTAAATGCATTCTTTAAATTGGACCTTTATTTGACAAAACCATGATACAATATAATCCACGTGAGTGGTTCGGACTAATTTTTAAATTCCACAAGAGTGATACTTTTCGTCAAATGCTTTGGGTTTTAATTTTATTCGCTTCCTTTTGCGCAATTGTTGTCTTTCTAGAATTGCGTTACGAAAAGATGTACGTTTTCAGTAATACCATTCAAATCCATTCTCTCTTAGGGTTCGTGATTGGTTTATTGCTTGTTTTTAGAACAAACACTGCTTATGAGCGGTGGTGGGAAGGTCGAAAGCAATGGGGCGCTTTGGTCAACAACAGTAGAAACTTTGCCATTAAAATCAACGCCATGTTACCTGCTTCTGATCTTGAGACAAGAACACTTTACAGAAGGTTAATTCCAAATTACGTTTATGCCATGAAGGAGCATTTGCGAAAAGGAGTAAACATAGAAGAGTTGGAAGACAACGAATTTCAAAGCAACAAAGAGTTAGAAAAGTTCAAACACATTCCGAACCAAATTGCACAAGCTATGTACATAAAGCTGCAGCAGATCTATAAAGAAGGTAAGATTAGTGGCGATCAACTCATAACAATTGACCGCGAAATGAATGCATTTACAGACATAATTGGAGCCTGCGAACGCATTAAAAAGACACCTATCCCTTTTTCTTACAACCTATTTCTGAAAAAATTCATCTTTGCCTACACGGTAACACTTCCCTTTGGCTTGGCCTATGATTTACACTATTGGGCCGTGCCTATTTGCACCTTCGTTTTATACATTTTTGGAAGCCTAGAGCTATTGGCAGAAGAGATTGAGGATCCGTTTGGCACCGATGCAAACGACTTAAACACAGATGGTATTTCAGAAACTATTAAAGATAATGTACGAGAGATCTTACGCTAACCGTGTCTTATTATAAATAAGGTTTTCTGTAAATCAGGTAGAAAACACTCAATCTAATTTCTAATTTCACAATTCTAATTTGAACTTATGGCCTCAGGATTTTTTGCTCTTTTAGATGACATTGCTGCTTTAATGGATGATGTAGCAATGATGGGAAAGATTGCTACTAAAAAAACGGCAGGAATTTTAGGGGACGATTTGGCTGTTAATGCCGAGAAAGCCTCTGGTTTTGTCGCCTCCCGAGAAATTCCAGTGCTTTGGGCCATCACAAAAGGGTCCTTTTTAAATAAGCTAATCATTTTACCACTTGCCTTTGTGTTAAGTGCTTTTGTTCCCGTTGCTATTCCTCTTATTTTAATAGGCGGTGCTTTGTACTTAGCCTACGAAGGTGCTGAAAAAATTTACGAAATGATGGTGCCCCATAAGCATGTTGAGGATTTGGGTATATCTGCAGAAATGACCATCGAAGAAGTTTTGGCCGTTGAAAAGACCAAAGTTAAGTCAGCTATTGTTACCGACTTTATTCTTTCACTAGAGATTATAATTATTGCGTTAGGTACGGTAATTGGGAAACCCATAATCGAACAAATAATGGTCGTTTCCTTTGTCGCAGTGGTTGCAACCATAGGAGTTTACGGGATTGTAGCGCTAATTGTTCGCATGGACGATGCAGGGTTTAAACTGAAAGAAATGAGCGATAAGCCGTTGGTTCAACTACTCGGAAACGGATTAGTTAAAGGACTCCCAATTGTAATCAAAAGTTTGGGCTACATTGGAACAGTTGCCTTACTGCTTGTTGCAGGAGGTATTTTTGTGCACTATATCGATTTTATACATCACTTCACTGAAGGAATCGAACTACCTCATATGGTCAAGGAGTTTGCTGCAGGTCTAGTGATTGGTTTTGCAGTGCTAGCTGTTGTTTTGTTGATTAAGAAGGTGATTAAAAAGAAGTAAAGTGCGAACTAATTTGGGACGTATATAATTCCTTTATTGTGTTAAAAAAGGAACCTTAAAAAGAGAATAATCTTACCTTTGATGAAATTATTTTGTTATGAAATTAATTCTTTTAAGTATAGGCATGTTAGCCATTGGTTTTGCAGGAATTGCTGTTAAAATTTTATTCAAGAAAAACGGAAAATTTGCCGGCACATGTGCAAGTAATAACCCCATGTTAAATGAAGAAGGTGCTCCTTGCGGTTTTTGTGGTGCAAAGCCTGAGGAAATGTGTCAAAAAGAAGACTAATCGTCCAACAAGTATTGCTCTAAATTAGGAGTTACGTACGTTTGAAATTCTCCATCTTCAGAAGAGGATATTAAGTATGCTTTAGTATTTGGATGCTTTTTTAAATAGTCAATGCTCTTCTCCTTTCCCATGACCATAAAAGCTGTAGCTAACGCATCGGAAGTTCCGCAATCGCTCGTAATTACGGTTGCACTTAACAAACCATTCTCAGCAGGGTAACCCGTCTTCGGGTTTAAAGTATGAGAATACCGCTTTCCATCGATTTCATAGAACTTCCTGTAATTACCCGAAGTCGCCATCGCTGAATTTTCCAGCGAAATACGTTGTGCTAAATTGCGCTGTAAGTTCTTTCCATCAGGACGATCAATACCAATCACCCACCAGTCTCCAAATTTATTTTTACCTTTTACTTTCAGCTCTCCGCCCAACTCGATGTAGTAATTCTCAATTTCCATTTGCTCCAGAATTTGCGCCATTAAATCAACAGAATACCCTTGAGCTACTGCATTGAAATTAATTCTTGCCGCTTTATTTGTTCGGTACATTCGATTTCCTTCTATAACAAATTGATTGAAGCCACTACTTCCCAATAAGCTAAGTACAATGGCAGAGTCCATTTTCTGTGGATTTGCAAAATCGAAACCCCATGCTTTAATTAACGGACCTATGGTAGGGTCGAACGCCCCATCTGTCTCTGCATTGATGTTGTACGACAAATTATAAACGCTTAAAAAAAGATCATCTAACTCAATTGTATCCCCTTCGTTTAAACGCGAAATCTTGGAAGCGGGAACGTAAGTTGACATGCTCATATCTACATCCTCTAACAGCTGATCAAACCTCTCTTTCAGACCTTCCTCATACTCTTCAGCCAAATACTTTATAGTATATGTCGTTCCCTGAGCTTCCCCTTTAATTACAATTTCTGTTGCTGCCTCAACCGTTTCGGTTGTTTTTTCAGCTGTATTGTTACATGCGAAAAGACTGACTAAGGTGATGTATAGAATCGTTTTTTTCATTCGGTGTCTTGTGCTTCTACCTCTGTTTCTTTCTCCTCCTCGTTCTTTGCCTCAATATCCCAAGTATGATCTCCCATCAACCTAGCTGTTGCAACATAATGAGCATACTTGCACCCTCTTGCCCATTCATCTGGACCTATCATAGATAGTACCTTTGCTCCATCTTCTTTCTCATACAAATGGTACGTATGCCCAGTAATTGGCTTAAACCCCATTTCAGCCGTGTAGATCTCTTCAGAAAGCTCTACTCGCTCTTTCAACTTATTTGCCTGGCTAATCAACAACTCCATTTGGTCATAGATTTGCTTCATTTGAACATTCGTTTGTTCTACCATGGCAGTCATTGCCGTTGTCTTAATACGATCCTTATCGTCCGGAAAAATAATGGCACTGCCTACCGTGTGTGCATAGGGTAAATTATGAGGATTGTGGGTAATCTTATCCTCGTCAATATGCAATCGTTTATCGTAATCCGGTTGTATTTTTTCTTTCTTCTCCTCCATTATGCTTGATTTTCTTCCCTAGTAAACACAGGATTTCCGATTTTGCTCAAATCTCCATTAAATCTATACCCTCCAACATCAAAGCCCTTTAGGTCCTTTGAGTCTTTGATTTGATTTTCAATAATGTAGCGACTCATGTAACCTCTTGCTTTTTTTGCATAAAAAGAAATGATTTTATACTTCCCATTTTTAGCATCCTTAAAGTCAGGACTTACTAAGCTACCATTCAGCTGCTTTTTATTCACCACCTTAAAGTATTCATTTGATGCTAAATTCACCACAACATTAGACCCTGATTCTTCCAATCTTTCATTTAAAAAATGAGTTGGTTTATCGTTCCAGAACTGATACAAATTATCATCTTTACCAACCTTCAAAGAAGTTCCCATTTCCAATCGATAAGGCTCAATTATGTCCAATGGTCTCAACGCACCATACATTCCTGACAAGATTATCAAATAATCTTGGGCGTATTGTAATTCTTTTTCAGATAATGTTTTTGCATCTAACCCTTGGTAAACGTCTCCAGTAAAAGCTAAAAGAGCTTGTCTACTCTTTTTTGTAGGCTCCGTTACTCCTGACCATGTTTGATATCGTTGGGTGTTTAATTCGGTTAATGCATCGCTAATTGACATTAAGTCTTTCACTTTTTGCTTTGAAGCAGACTTTAGTTTTTTCACCAAGGTTTCGGCTTCTGCCATAAATTGTGGCTGACTATAAGTTTTTGTTGAAATTTCTGACTCAAAATCAAGTGATTTTGCAGGAGAAAGTAAATGAATCATGGTCGTTTTTTGAAAATAACAATTGCAACAAAGTTATGTTTCCATTCCATTTTACGAAAGCAATAGACTATTAAACCTTTCGTCTTGGATTCCTTTTATTCCAAATGGCCAATACACCAATTGCTATGATGCATAAACTAGAAAATATTCCCCAATAATTTAAATTGACGATGTCAAAAATTAACAAAGCAATACCCACGGTTATGTAAGAATAAATGACCAAAAACGGAAAATTCATAGTAGTTGGTTTACCTCTAAGGTACAAAAAAAGGGGAAAAGCTAAGCCTCTCCCCCTCTCGAATCAATTGGTTAATTATTACTTTTTAGACCATTTTGCAATGTTGTCTGTATTCATTTTAATGTACGGCTGGTACTCTGCTTTGTTTGATAACTCTAAAGATTTTTTAGCTGTAGCTAAAGCTTCCTTCTTCATTTCCAATTTATTTTGAATTAAAGAAAGTGTATAAACATTCCAAAACGTCGCATTCATCTCAACTGACTTTTTTGACCACTCCAATGCTTTGTTCAAATCCAAATCGTTATCAAAGTTGTATCTAGCACTGCTATTGTATACTCTGAACGCACTTTTTGTTTCTTCAATCGCCTCTTCAATATTTTTAGAAGCCATCGCTTTAAAGTCTACTTCAATTGGAATTGACCATGAAGTGTTTTCCCAAGCGAACATTAAGTCCATAGAGCCTGGATTAACATTAGCAAACCAAAATGTCATTGACTCAACTTTATCAGTAGTTTCAATTACCTCTACATCTAATTCAGCAACATTGTTTTCTGCTTTGTATGAACCTTCTTGCACGTCAAGATCTGTATTAATAGCTACTTTCCAACTACCTTCTTTCATTGGCGTTGACATAATTGAATACGTTCCGGCTTTCACCTCTTTTCCACCAATTTTAGCATCAGTAGAAAGAACAATTTTAGTTGCAGAATTTGCACCTGTTCTCCATACCGAACCAAATGGCTCTAATTCTCCAAAAATAACTCTGTCTTTTACTCCAGGTCTTGAGTATTTTACCGTAATATCTGTCAATCCAACTCTCTGCATCACTTCTGCGTAAGGACTTGGTTGTGGTAATTCTTGTGCTTCAATGGTAAATACCATTAAAAAAAGGGCTAAAAAGCTAACTGATAATTTCTTAATCATTTTTTATGTTTTTTGTTTGCGCAAACTTAACCTATTCAGAGTAGAAAAAGTTCTTAAAAAATCCAAAAATCTTATTTTGGCATGTAGATGACCTTTTTGGTTTCAAAAAAATCGTTTGAAAAAAAGTCATAAATATTGAAGGTGGTGTACTTTTTTTGAACCTCTTGTAGTTCTTCTCTCAAGTCGCCCCCTTTTAAAAACAGGTAGCCATTTGGAACATCATTAAAGGAGTCCTTTTTAATTTTATCTTTTACCCAAGGCAAAAAATTTACAGTACGTGTAACTGCTCTGCTGATCACAAAATCAAATTGACCATCCACAGTCTCTGCCCTTTGGTGGCGAGCTTCTATATTTTTTAAGCCGAGACTTTCTGCAATAGAGGTAACTACCTTTATTTTTTTGCCAATGGAATCAACCGACAAAAAAGAAACTTCAGGAAATAATATCGCCAAAGGAATAGAAGGAAAACCACCTCCAGTTCCAACATCTAGCAACTTCGTTCCCGGTTTAAATTCTATAACCTTAGCAATTGCTACAGAGTGTAAAACGTGTCGCACATAAAAATCCTCCAAGTCTTTTCTAGAAATAACATTGATTTGCGCATTCCATGCTACATACAGGGCTTTCAGTTCTTCAAACTGATTCCTCTGCATTTCAGATAAATGCGGAAAATAGCAAATAATTTCTTCCATCTTACTTAAATCGATTTCTTACTTCTTCGCATTAAATCAGCAAGTAGTGCTCTTGATCGAAACAACTGAGCTTTGACAGTTCCAAGAGGAACATCCAACTTATCCACGATCTCATCATACGACCATTCTTTGAAATACCGAAGCGTAACAACAGTTTTGTATGGCTCTTCAAGTTTATCAACGTACTCGCGCATTAAATCAATCTTTTGCTGTTCAATATAAGCCTCTTCAGGGTCTTTTGACGTTCCCTCGATTTGCATTCTACCCCCTTCACTTTCGTCGTTATCCCAAAATCTATCTAAAGAAGTCGTATTTAACTTCTTCTTTCTAATAAAGTCAATGCAATGATTGGTAGCGATTCGAAATAACCACGTACTAAATGCATACTCAGGAGTGTATTGATCTAATTTTTTGAAGGCCTTCTCAAATGCTTCGATGGAGATGTCTTCGGCGTCACTTTCGTTCCGAATCATTTTCAGCACCAAGTAATAAATTGGTTCACGGTAACGCACCATTATTGAAGTGTAAGCCGTTTGATCGCCGGTCTTAGCAGCTTCAACCAGCTCAACATCCTCGTTTGCTTTTTTCGAAAGGTTCTTATTTACTTCCATTGTTTTACTTTCCAAAACCAGGTTGAAACTCCTATTGCCGTCATGCTAAAAATATATAGCGGCTCCAAAAATGAGATAAAAGGTAACAAATCATCAACTCCTAAACGCTTAGCAAGCTTTTTGAACAACAAGAATTCCAAAACTTGCTTCAATACAAATATCCCTAAAATTAAAAGTGTATTTGGCGAAAAGGTTAAAAGAATTACAAACAACCCATAGTATAAGAAACTAGTAGCTCCAAAAATTGCCAAACGCAGTTGATCGTTTTTTCTGTAATGCACTCCTGCGCTTAGTTGACGTCGTTTTTGATACACAAAACGCTTCCAAGATAATTCTCCCTCAGAAATGGTATGAGAATCCATATCTATTCCAACATTAAATGAATTGGCTGCTTTATTTACGAGTAAATCATCATCTCCACTCAGGGTAGTCTGGTGATCACCAAAACCTCCATTCGACCGAAAGGTAGATTTTTTGTAAGCCAAATTCCTTCCTACACCCATATATGCTTTTCCCGCTTTAGCAAATCCAAAATACTGCATGGCCGTCATCAACCCTTCAAAGCGTATTAATTTATTCAAAATGCCTTGATCTTTCTTAAATGCTCCAAAGCCCAATATTATCTCTTTCTCAGGAGAAAAATGACTAGCCATGTTTGAGATCCAATGGCTCGATTCAGGTATACAATCCGCATCCGTGAATAACAAAAATTCGTTCTTAGCGATATCAATTCCTTGGCTTAAAGCCGACTTTTTACCTGCATCTAATTGATTATTAACAATGGTTAACTTGCTTGATTGCAAATTACTAAGCAACTGTAACGTATTGTCTTCTGAATAGTCATTTACGACAATAATCTCAAAAGACGGATACAATTGTTTCAAAATTTGCTGCACACAATCCTCAATCGTTCTTGCCTCATTTTTGGCCGCAATAATTACAGAAACTCCTTCTACTGCATCAGAATTACTTGCGGAGCTGTGTTTGGAAAGTGGAAAGAAGTAACTAAAATAGTAATACAGCTGAACTCCAACAACCACTAAGAAAGCTACTAGTAACAACAGTTGAATGTTAGAGACGGATGTGAATTGAACACTCAAATTCATATTCGGAAATTTAGCTCTATTTTATGAGTTTTGAGCTCTCTAACTGCAAACAAATAGCTATAGATAAGACTTTATATTTTTCTACCGCTTTACTTACCTTTGCCACTCTTTTTTGAAAAACGAACATGAAGTTTAGCTTACAGCACGAAGATGCCAACTCGAAGGCAAGAGCAGGAGAAATAACGACTGACCACGGAAAAATTCAGACCCCCATTTTTATGCCGGTTGGAACTGCAGGGACCGTTAAGGCTGTTCACCAAAGAGAGTTGAAAGAGGATACCGAAGCGCAAATTATTTTGGGAAATACGTATCATTTGTACCTAAGACCGGGACTAGATACCATGCAGAAAGCAGGTGGATTGCATAAATTCAACGGCTGGGATGGTCCAATTTTAACCGACAGTGGTGGCTATCAAGTGTACTCCCTTTCCGATCGAAGAAAAATTACAGAAGAAGGTGTAAAGTTCTCGTCCCATGTAGATGGAGCGAAACATTTTTTTTCACCTGAAAATGTAATGGATACCCAACGAATTATTGGTGCAGATATCATTATGGCTTTTGATGAATGCACTCCATACCCTTGTGATTACGAGTATGCCAAACGCTCCATGCACATGACGCACAGATGGCTGAAACGCTGCTGCGATCGTTTTGACACCACCAAACCACTTTATGGTTATGACCAAACGTTGTTTCCAATTGTTCAAGGTAGTACCTATAAAGACCTAAGGGTTGAGTCTGCTGAAACCATTGCCTCTTTTGGAAGAGAAGGAAACGCCATTGGCGGTCTTTCGGTGGGCGAACCGGCGGAAGAAATGTACGAGATGTGCGAAATTGTTTGTGACATTTTGCCCAAGGACAAACCTCGTTATTTAATGGGCGTTGGAACGCCAATTAATATTTTAGAAAACATTGCACTGGGAGTTGATATGTTTGATTGCGTGATGCCAAGCAGAAATGCTAGAAACGGCATGCTGTTTACAAAGCACGGATTCATGAACATGAGAAATCAAAAGTGGAAAGATGACTTTTCACCTTTAGATCCTGATGGAGAAAGTTATGTAGATAGTTTTTATACTAAGGCTTACGTAAGACATTTAATGATTTCAAAAGAAATTTTAGGAGCCCAAATTGCCACTTTGCATAATTTAGCTTTCTATTTATGGTTAGTAAAAGAGGCTAGAAGAAGAATTATTGATGGCACATTTGTTGAATGGAAAAACAAAATGGTTGTTAACATGGCCCAACGTCTCTAAATGAAAATACTAGACCTTTATATTTTAAAAAAGTTTTTGGGCACCTTTTTCTTCTCGATAGCCCTTATTATTTCTATTTCTATTGTTTTCGATTTCTCGGAAAATGTAGACGAGTTCATTGAAAAGAGCGCCCCTACAGAAGCAATCATTTTCGATTATTACTTGAATTTCATTCCCTACTTTGCCAACTTATTCAGTCCTCTTTTCATTTTTGTCTCTGTCATTTTTTTTACCTCAAAAATGGCAAGCAATACCGAGATTATATCCATTTTAGCAAGTGGAATTTCATTTAGGAGAATGTTACTCCCCTATCTTATTGGTGCTGTGCTTATAGGCTCTCTTTCGCTGTACTTAAACAACTTTTTAATTCCAAAGAGCAATGTAAAAATGCTCGAGTTTAAATACAAGTACATCAAAAACCAATTTCGGAATAAAGACAAAAACATTCACATTCAACTTACGCCGAATAGCTTTGCCTATATAGGCAGCTACGCAGTGCCCACAGATGTTGGAGTAAAATTTAGTTTAGAAAAGTTCAACAAAGAAGGTGAAATGACCTACAAGTTAATGAGCGACTTTGTGCGTTGGGATTCCACCAAACAAATGTGGACCATTCAAAACTATTACGAACGATTCATTGATGGCAGATCCGAAAGGATTAACAAAGGGCTTTCAAAAGATACCTCCCTTAATATGCTGCCCGAAGACTTTACGAGACGAAGCACAGATGTGGAAATGTTAGATTATTTTCAATTGCAAAATGAAATAGAGGCACTTACTTTTAAAGGTTCAAAAGATGTTATCAATTTAAAAATCGAACAACACAAACGCATTGCGTTTCCTTTTGCAACCGTAGTGCTCACATTTATAGGAGTTGCTATTGCCAGCCGAAAAGTTCGAGGTGGAATTGGCCTACACTTGGGATTGGGATTGGCGTTGAGTTTTACTTTTATCATGTTTATGAAAGTAACTCAAACATTCTCGACCAACGGTGGACTAGATCCTATGATTGCCATGTGGATTCCGAATATAGTCTATGGTATTTTAGCAGTTATTCTGATTCAAAAAGCACCTAAATAATGAAAGTTAATCTAAAATGACTTGTGCTTTCTGAGGTTGTAATTAGCCTCAGTGCATGCACTGTTGGACTTTTTTTATTTACAATTTCTCCAACATTACAGACCATAAGATATTTACAATCATAATATTAACAAGGTAATACCAAGCTTTAAATTTAAAAAAGAGCAAAATTAAGAAAAATTATGACTCCAATAGGAATGGAATACGACGCTTCTTGGAGTTTAGATCGTAAAAAGTATGGTTTAGAAAAAACATTTTGCTGTTTGAATGCTAGAGCGCTAGACTTTGCCAAAATGGGTCGGTTTTATTTGAACAAGGAAATTGGGAAGAAGAGCAATTGCTGAACGAGAATTGGAATGAACAATCTACCAAACGTGATACTCAAATGGTTCAGCTGAAAACTATCAGTACCAGTGGTGGCTTGGAGATTATGCAGCAGAGGGTATTTTAGGACAGTACATTTATGTTCGCCTGAAAAGAACATCATTATTGTAAGGTTGGGTAAAACCTAAGGCAAAACAAGTTGGACGAGTATTTTTAAAGCCTTGGCGAAGTCGTATTAAAATATAGCTTAGCGATTACTAAGTAAGGCTGCGACCAATCAGCTATAACAAAAAAAGCCCTTTCGAAAAATCAAAAGGGCTTTTTATATCGTATAAAAAGGAATTCTACATGAATCCTTTTGCTTTTGCTTCTTTAATACAAGCTGTTAAGCCGTTTTTAGTAATGTTTCGAATACCTGCTGCAGAAACTTTTAACGTTACCCACTCATTGGTATCTGGGTTATAAAACTTTCTTGTAAACAAGTTAGGCTTAAATGTTCTTCTCGTTCTTCTCTTTGAGTGAGAGACATTATTACCTGTGATCACTCTTTTTCCTGTTAATTGACAAACCTTAGACATATCTTTTCCTCTAAAAAATTGGAGTGCAAAATAAGCACTTTTTCTGTTCTAAAACAACACTTACGTCAACAAAAATCTGTTTTTATTTTCAAATGAAGAAGGCGTACCTTCGCATAAAAAAGAAATGAGGTTATTTTTATCGTTCGCAATCGTATTTTTCACTAGCTTTTCCATTGGTTTTGCGCAAGAAAGCATAAAAAACAAACACGTTGAAGAAATAAAAATTGATGAAGAAAAAAGAGAATTGAACATTAACTATTCTTTTAAACAAGGAAAAGAAAAACAATCCTTTTTGAAAGTTCGATTTTTCAACAAAACAAAAGTCAACTTAACCGTTGATTTGGTCATGGGATTTTACAGCAATGGCGTTCTTTTAGAAAAAGTGGATATTGCAGATTGCCTAAAAAAATCATTTTTTAGCAACTTCTTTCGCCCCTTTCACTTGGTAGAAACATCATTTAAAGAAGGACAAGTAATAGAAATTGAAATTTTAAACTTTTATTCAGAGCAAGTAGATGAATGCAGAGAAACTCATTAGTAATGGCGCGGGAGCTTTAATATCCATTGCAGCATTAGGTGCAGCAGCGCAGCTTTCCATTCCTTTATCAGAAAGTGTGTCGGTGGCTCCTATTACAGGACAATCTTTGGCTGTTTTGCTCATTGCTCACCTTTTAAAAGAAACGTGGGCTGCAATCGCCGTTGCCATTTACATTCTGATTGGAATTTTAGGAGCTCCAGTTTTTGCCGGCTTTGAAGGAGGGTGGGAAAAGTTTTCAGGTCCCAGTTTGGGCTACTTTGTAGGTTTTATTGCGGCCACAGTTGTTTGTGGACTACTTGCAAGAAAGCAAGAGGAACGATTTAAGTTCTACTTGTTTCAAATGTTAATTGGATCTCTTCTTATTCTATTCTGCGGTTGGTTAGGTCTATTTCGATTTCTAGATGCTAAGACTTCCTTTGTCAAAGGAGTACTGCCTTTTCTACCTGGGGCCTTGATTAAACTAACCATTGGAGCAATACTATTATCTATTATTCGACGTTTCAAAGGCTTTATGAAAGCGGTTTAAACGGAATGAATACTTTTGGTTAAAAATGAACCAACTTGATTGATCGCGAACTGAATGTTTTATTTTTACCAAAGTGGTACCCCAGTAAATTCGAAGAATTTGATGGCAATTTTATTGAAAATCATGCAATAGCGCTTTCTAAAAAATGTCGCTTAGGAGTGATTTTCGTGCACTCAGATGATTCTGCTTCCGAGAATTACACCGTAGAAAAAACACAACGAAATGGTTTTCCTGAGTACCGAGTGTACTACAAAAGACCCCAGTATGATTTTTATTTATTGAATCAAATTGCATCGTTTTTTAGATATAGAAAAGCCCAAACAATTGGTTATAAAGCCTATTTGAAAGACATTGGAAAACCATTTATTTGCCACGTACACATCAATGGAAAGTCTGCCCTACTGGCTAATTTCTTAAAAGCGACAGAAAAAATTCCTTTTTTGATTACAGAACACTGGTCAGGTTATACTACTGAAAGTGGTGAATTTAGCGGCTATTTTAGAAAGAAATTTCACCAATACACCGCTAAACAATCGAGTGGAATTACTTGTGTTTCTAATTACTTGAAAGAAGCAATTGAAAGCCATAACATCAAGGCTAATTTTTCCATCATTCCCAATGTGGTGAATACTGAACTTTTTCAACCCAAATGGGACAAAGCAAATGATCCCATACGAGTCATTTACATTTCCAACATAACCAAGAGACCAAAAAACATTCATCTCATCGTTGAGGCTCTAAATAAAGCTGGACTTCAACGCAAAGACTTTGAGGTAGATATTTTAGGGGCCGGCCCTGATGAATCGTTCATGTTAGCCGAATTAGACAATGGAAGCATGAAGGACCGCTATACATTTCATGGAGAAGTGGAAATACAGAAAGTGGCTACACTGCTGCGAAACGCCGATTTCTTAATCCTGTATAGCCAATTTGAAACACAATCTGTAGTGATGATTGAAGCCTTTGCAAGTGGAGTTCCTGTATTAATTTCAAAGGTTGGCGGAATTCCCGAATACATGAGTGAAGAACGAGGCGTTTTATTGGAACCCAACTCCGCCGAAGTATTGGAAAAGGGAATATTGACCATGTTGAACCAATACAAGCAATACGACCAGCAGAAGCTTCGCAACTATGCCGTTGAGAATTTTGGAGAAGAAAGAATACAAGAACAGTTTATAAGTCTATACCACAAAATGTTAAATGAGCATGCCTGAAATTAAAAAGCTTCGTTTTGCCGTTTTAGTGGATGATCCTTTGCTCAAAAAGTGGCAAATAGAAGCTGTTCAACACTTATTGGACACTGAACATACTCAAATGGTTGGATTTATTGAAAATTTGGGCACCTCAAATAATGAAGTATCAAACGTTTCATTAGGGTTTCGATACATCCAAAGAAAGGTAGACCGACGAGGGCCATTGCAAATCGTAGCATGGGAAAAGCAGTTTCCAAGTACTCCAAAATTTTCTTTTTCGCCAGAGCAAAAAGGAATAGCGAACTATTTCAATAAAATAGATTTAAACACCTTCAAATCTTTAGAACTGGACGTTGTACTTCGTTTCGGTTTTGGAATTTTAAAAGGTGAAGCGTTAACCATTCCAACACATGGAGTTTGGTCTTTTCATCATGGAAATCCTAGAAAATACCGAGGCGGTCCAGCAGCATTTTGGGAAATTTTTAATGGTGATTCCATAACTGGGAGCATGCTGCAACAACTCAATGAAAAGTTAGATCAAGGTCAATTGATACGAGAAGGCTTTTTTCAAACCATCAACCACAGTTACAGAGCAAACTTGCATCATGTTTTAGAAGAAACTGCACTTTGGCCTGCACTTGCCGTGAAAGCCATCGTAAATCATCCGCAACAAAAGTTAGCGTTAAAAGCGATTCCCGAAAAAGGAAAGTTGTACAAAGTTCCAAATAGTCTTACTTCAGTTCGCTTTCTGCTTAAAGTCTTCGCCAACAAAATTAATTTTCACATGACTCGATTGTTTCGGGCCGAAAAATGGAATGTTGGAAGAGTTACCCAACCGATTGAGGAATTGGTTAACGACCCTATCAAAAAAGTAAAATGGTTGAATGAAGCACCCAGCAGTATGTACTACGCTGACCCATTTGCATGGAACAACAAAGAAATTTTATTAGAATTATACGATTACAAAAGCAGTAAAGGGTGTATCAAAAAACTGGACACCAATTCAGGCAAACTAAGTGACTTTCTGAGTGAGGACACCCACTACTCCTACCCTTTTAGCATCCACCACAAAGAGAGGCGATACATTCTACCGGAAAATTACAAAAGCAACGCGCTCCAATTACACGAAGTTGATGATCAGCTTAACGTGTTGCAGAAGCATGTCATTTTAGAAGGTCCATGGATTGACCCAACACTTTTCGAAAAAGAAGGCAAATGGTGGTTGAGTTGCATGCACCAAAGTTCTCCCAAAGAAAACTTGTATTTGTTTTACACCAACTCCATTGAAGGTCCTTATAGTCCGCATCTTTTAAATCCTGTAATTACCGATATTCGTTCGGCTCGACCGGCAGGAACGCCATTTTTAGTGAATGGAAAAGTTATTCGACCTACCCAAAACTGCTCAATAACATATGGAGGTAGTGTTGTTCTTAAACAAATTGAAAAGCTCAGTCCAACTGAATTTGAAGAATCTTTTGTGCGAGAGATCCTTCCGCCGAAAGGCAGATTCTCAGAAGGCCTGCACACTCTTAGCAAAGTGGGAGACGAAATATTAGTAGATGGCAAACGTTATTATTTCAATTTTTGGAATTTTTGGAATCAACTAAAAGCAAGTTTTAAGAAATAAACAACTTGATAGGCAACATAATAAATACCGTTTCTACTCGAATTAGCTTGGCTGTTCTTTCCATTGCGTTGCTTTTGCTGAACTCCAATTTTTTAGGTAGTGAAGGCTTGGGAACCGTGGGTATTATTGTGTTAGAAATTACCATTTACCTGTTAATTAGCAATGTAGTGTGCGGTGGAAGTTTAGTGTATTTCGCTTCTCGAAAGAGCCCCAATGCTTTACTTATCGCTGCCTATACTTGGATCATTCTCAGTGCTTCTTTTTATTACCTGCTACTCTTATTTATTCCCGTACTTGATTCCGAATACTCAACTGCGATATTGGTATTGGGCTTTTTACAATCTGCTATTGGTGCCAACCTTGGGCTATTGGCGGGACAACAACGATTTAAAACCTTCAATTTTGTTGCTTTAATTCAAGTACTCGTGCAAATTGGAGCGCTTTGTATATTCTATTTTATACTTGACAACCAAAGTATTGATGCCTTTATACAAAGTACTTTTATAGCGTATTGTCTAGCATTTATTTTAAGTTTTTCGCGCTTACTTCCAACACTTGAAAAGCGGACTGCTTGGCCCACCATTGTATTGTTTAAAGAGTTAATTCATTATGGGTTTTACCTCCAAATTGCAAACATTACGCAGTTGTTAAATTATCGACTCAATTATTTCTTGTTGGATTATTTCAGTGGCAGAGCGACTGTGGGTAAGTTTATGGCCGGCGTTCAACTTTCAGAGGGTTTATTGCTGCCCAGTAAAAGCATTGGAGCAGTGCAGTATGCAAAAATATCGAGTCAAAAATCAAAGTTAAAGGCAGCAAGACTGAGCATTACCTTGCTAAAAGTGGTTTTTCTACTTACCCTGCCCTTGATAGTTGTGCTCATGTTAATTCCCGAGGTCATTTATACGAGTTTGTTGGGTTCCGACTTTAATGAAACGCCATTGGTCATCAGCTTTATGAGTATAGGTATTTTGGCCCTGTCTTGCGAAGTTATTCTGAGCAGGTATTTTGCTGGTACTGGTCAGCAAAAAGTGAATGCTACAAGCTCTAGCATTGGATTAGTGGTTACCATAATTGCCGGTTTTAGTCTAATCCCGACGATGGGACTGATGGGCGCAGCTGCCTGTGCTAGTTTGTCTTACCTTAGCATTTTCCTCTTTTTGTTTTACAAAATTATTCGAACCACAAATTTAAAGACCAGTGATTTTTGGCTCAGAAAACAAGACTTGGTTTACTTGAAAAGGGTAATTCGGAAGGTGCGGAAATCTTAGTGTAAATCAGTAAGAGACTTCACTCCTGCAGGTCTTTCAACTAAAAACCCTTCTGCATAATCTACTTGAATGTAGCGCCCCATGTCTGCCATTCGAGAACGAACGTATTCAAAGAAATTTTTCATGGTCAATGGCGACTCTGGTTCGTTTGACCCAGCATTGTAAAACTGAGAAGAAAAGGCTTTGATTGCATTCATCTTCGTTTCTACAAATGGCGTAACATCAATTACAAAATCAGGCTCAATGAAACGATCTTGAATGTAGTTGTAAATCGCTTTTGGGCGCCACGCTTCTTGAATTTCGCCGTCTAATTTTGTTTCCACTTTACGAAGTCCACTGTAAAAACAGGCGTCAGAAATAAGTTTCGATGCTCTACCATGATCCGGATGGCGGTCTCTCGGTGCGTTAGACAGTATAATGTCTGGTTGATATTTTCTCAAGATTTGGACGATGGGAAGAATGTGCTCTTGGTCATTTTTAAAAAAGCCATCGGCCATTCCAAGATTCTCGCGACAAGCTAAACCTAGAATTTCTGAAGATTTCTGAGCCTCAATTAAGCGCAAAGGTCCAGAACCACGAGTACCCAATTCACCGTGTGATAAATCTAAAACTCCTACCGTTTTACCGGCTGCAATTTCTTTTAAAATAGTTCCTGCACAACTCAACTCAATGTCATCAGGGTGAACGCCTATGGCGAGTATATCTAATTTCATTGTTCAATAAACTTGATGATTTCGTCACATGCTGGTGACTCTTGAGGAGCAACCATTGCCACATACTTACCGTTCTCATCAATTAAATACTTTTGAAAATTCCAAGCTACTTCGGTATCCTCTACTCCATTCTTCGCTTTCTGTGTTAACCACTGATACAATTTGTGCATGTCATCTCCCTTCACAGAAATTTTGCCCATCATCGGAAAAGTTACGCCGTAGTTCGCTTGGCAAAAGGTTGCAATCTCATCGTTTGAACCAGGCTCCTGCGCTCCAAAGTTATTCGCTGGAAAACCGATAATTACAAAGTCCTTTTCCCTGTAGGTTTTGAACAGCTCCTCTAATGTTTCATATTGTGGTGTTAATCCACATTCCGAAGCGGTATTCACCACCAAAATCTTTTTTCCTTTAAACTGGCTAAGTTGAGTTTTTTCACCGGTAATGGATTCTACTGTAAAATCGAAAAAGTTCATGTCTTGTGCGTTTAATGCAAGCATTGCCATAAGACAAACACTGCTAATGAGTAATTTAAATAAATTCATGTTGTTTGATTTATGTATAAGACAAATGAACGAAAAAAGAGTTTGAAAAATGGGAAAAATAGTGAGTAAAATGCAGAATGGGCTTAATTTTAAAGCATGGCGAAAGAAATAACAAGCAGCGAGGACATTCAATTAATGGTGAATGAGTTTTACGGAAAAGTACAAGAAGATGAACTACTTGGACCCATTTTTGAAAAAGTGGTAAATGGCAACTGGGATGCACATTTAGAAAAAATGTATGGGTTTTGGGAAACGATTGTTTTCAATGTTAAAAAATACACTGGCAGTCCTTTTCAAAAACACATTCCCTTGCCTATTGAGGCCAAACACTTTGAACGTTGGTTAGCGCTATTTCATGCCACCATAGACGAACATTTTGAAGGGCAGCATGCCGAAGAAATTAAAAAGAGAAGTACGCAAATGGGATTGATGTTTGAATACAAATTAAAGCATATTAAAGGAGGAGAATAACGAGTGACCAACTTGCACAATCAATGCAAAAGAGAATTCAAATAACCATATAATATGCGGATATTATACCACCAATATATGGTTAAGAGGTGATAAACAACTGAATTTGAATTAAACGTAAATTTTATAACTAATTTAGAATCCCAAACAAGATACAGTGCGAACATAGTTAATTATGCGCATGTGCAATTGTTGTGCACAAGTAAAAAAAAGCAAATCCGAGAATTATGAATAAAGCATTTTTAACAATACTAACTACAATTTTACTATTCTGTAGTTGCCAATCAACAGATAAGAATTCTATTTTAGAGAAAAACAAAGAAGTTGTTTTAGAGTATCACAAAGTTTGGAATGAAGGGAAATTTGAAAATTTAAATGATATACTAACTTCAGACTTTGTTTGTCATTATTTGACTAGTGAAAAATGGGTAGGTATTGAAAATTCTAAAAAAGCAATTTCAGACTGGAGAACAATTTTTCCAGATTGGCACGAAAAAATAGTTGATATCATTCAAGAAAAAGATAAGGTTGTAACTCGATATAAAGCTACAGCAACTCATACAAGAACTTACGAAGGAATTGATTCGACAGGAGCTAAAATTGAAATATACGAGGTTTCTATTTATCGAATAAATAATGGTAAAATAGCTGAACAATGGTGCTTTCCTGATGACCCAAGTATTAAAACACAAATTCTTGATTTTAAGAAATAGCAGAAACACCTGTGCACAACATCACCTATACGCAATACCCTGCGGGATACTGCGTATAGCCAAACCGTTGTGGTCCATTACAAAAAAACTCTAAAATTCAATGAAAAAAAGCTGTTTTTTTAGGTGGCACTTCGGGAATCGGAAGGGATCTTGCGGAAAAATTTTTGGCAAATAGCTGAACTAAGATAAGAGAGGATTCAAACAATCAGATTAAAACCATCCAACATTGTAGGTGGTAAAAAAATTACATCTTGTTTGGACCGTTTTGTTCTTTTTGCTTACGGTTTGAATCAAAAATATTCCAGAAAGTTAATCCCATATACAAAACGAATATGACACCACCCGCTATAAAAAATTCGACATTCATGTTGTTCTTCTTTGTCTGATGGCTATTGCAAATAATAAAATTGTACCGGGCCAGTGTGCTGAATATTGGGCCTCGTCAGTCATCCCCATTAAACCATATCCTATTGAATACAACATACACAAAAACGCAAGAATTACAGGATACCACTTTAGAATAAAAATTTTCATTTTTTTTTATATTTATTTATTTAACACAGAATATGGTTACAATGTTTAGAAAAAAGGGAATGTTGTCAAACTACAAAACGCAATACGTTAAGAAATGTAAAAGGCTGACCTCTTACTCTCGCTGTAGACTTCGCTAACTTCTGAAAAGTAGATTTTTAGCATAAAAAACCAGCTATTTTTTGCGTTTCAAATTATCAACTTACAAAAGTCATACGTGCCTTATTGTTCTGACTTCAAAACTGATATTACATTTATGCCAAATTGCTCCTACTCCACTTCGCACCAGCGGTTGGACTTATTATCTAACTCAAAACTTACTCAACTCACGGACTAATTTGATTTTATCAGATTATATTTTGAACAAACAAAATCGCAAGCTTTAGCTTTTCAATTTAGTACTTAGTTTCTGCGTAAACGGACTGAGTAATTGACTCGAGCATTTTCTTGTGAGTAGTTGACTCTGAGAAAAATAACTCTTTACAACATTCTGTATAGTGCATTGTGAGTATGGCAGTTTGGTTAGCTTCTTCCCTATTTACGATACCACAAAATCTAATCTCAGATTTTGAATTAAAGAAAAAGTTAAAAAGCTGCTTCGCAGCTTTTGTTATTTTTAGTAAACTGAAAGTCTTAATTTTATATACCTTACTATGCCCCATATTTGGGCGTTAGCAACAATTAAAATAACAATCATAAAATGAATAATCTAAATCAACAATTGAAAAATCACTATCTCAAAGAAGGTCTTTTTGAAGATATAATTAGCCGTCTAAAAGACCAGGACATAAGTTTAGATAGCGTTAATAGATCTGACATTGCTGGTGCAGATGAATTTCATGTAAGAGGTGCTGTTGTTTCTAAGGAACTTGCGCAGGCGTTTAATCATAACGGGTTAAGGGTTCTTGATGTCGGTTGTGGACTTGGCGGGCCCTGTAGGATGCTTGCGGATGAACACAACTGCAGAACAACAGGGATTGACCTTAGCGCAGAATATATTAGAACAGCAAAAGAACTGTCCAAACTTGTAAGGTTAAATGATAAGACTACCTTCATTCAAGGGGACGCCACAAACCTACCGTTTGAGGATAATAGCTTTGATGTAGTATGGACACAACATGTTCAAATGAATATTCCAGATAAACAGAAGTTCTATTCAGAAATAGACCGAGTACTTAAAGTTGGAGGATATTTTCTTTATTACGATATCTTAAGGAAGGCAGAAGGTGAAGTTAGCTACCCAATGCCTTGGGCAAGTGCTCCTGAACTCAGTTTTCTATTCAAAGAAAATGAAATGGAGAATATATTAACGAAGCTAGGCTTTACGAAAGAGCAATCTACTGATCAGACAGAGTTAGGAGTTCAGTTTTTTATTGCACTTGTTGCTAAACTAAAAGAGTTTGGCCCTCCAAAAATGGGCTTGAACGTACTAATGGGTGAAACAACTAAACCGAAATTAATGAATCTTCTGACTCATTTACAAAGTGGTAAGCTGGAACTCAGAAGTGGCGTTTTTAGAAAATAAAGTATTGGTAACATTGTATATGCGGCATTAAATGGACCGCTTATACTTGACCGTTGGCGGTAATTAAATAATCACTATGAAAAAAAACGTTGGGAAAATTGATAGAACATTGAGGTTTCTTTTAGGTCTGGTTCTTGTTTGGCTCGGAGTGTTTGTGCTGAATGGCAAAGAAGGAAAAGTAATCGGAATATTGGTAGCCCTAATTTCATTGGTGCCTTTTTATATGGCGCTTACTAGATCATGTATTGTTTTTAGATGGTTTAAGATACATTCACTCTCAAAAAAAGAATGTAAAATTCAGGGTCAGCCGTATCCAGAAAGTCAAGAATGAAACTGAAGAAACTACAGCCAACAAACCTAAACGTTAACAATAATTAAATCATATTATTTAATTTAACACCTTAATCAACCAAACATCATGAATACAGCAAACCTCAAGGCATAAACAGATAGAGCTTTAACAATAGAAGATCCTCATTAATATTTTTCTTTTTATCAATACTTAGCTTAACTCTAATTATTTCTTGCAGAGAGTCAGATTCTATTGAGCAAGGTTTAAGAGTCGGAGAAAACAACTTGTCAAAAGAAGTATTTGTTTCAGATTCTACCATAGGAGAAGTAACGGCAATTGAAATTTTACAGGCAGACTCCGTTAACCCTCAACGTATATTAATTATTGGTGGTTCAGGTAGTTATTTATTAAACGCAAATAGAGATATAATTAACAAAACTATGTTCGATAGAAAAGGGGGGTCTGTGATTCCGGTTTACAACCTTAAAACCCAATCTTTCGATTACCTAAATAAAGGAGGTGGATGGAAACCCGTCTCTTATATCGACAACACGGGAAAAACTATCTTAAGAATCAATGACCCAACCCCGAATGATGTCACTTTAATAGATATTGACAATTACGGAACAAACGAACTAGTGATGGGATCAAACGCTAATGGCGGGTTAGTAGCTTTTAAATTGAATGGTGAACAAGTTTGGAAAATAAATACTACTAATTCTTTTTCGGTAAACACCTTTGAAGAAGAAGAAGCCGAGAGCAAAATTATTCATACCGATAAAGCAAATATTCTGGTTTGATCCTATTCAGGCGAATTGGAGAAAACTTTAGAACTTCCTTTGGTCTTTGATATTTGTAATTGGCCGGGGATAAATGAGTTAGAAGTTATTGGCATGGTCAATGATTCAATAAGCATTTCCGGCTTTGATGGCAATTTTTTAAGTGCATACAAAGTTGAAAGAAGAGGAAGGGTTTGCAATGTGGCAATTCTTAAAAACAAGCAAAATGAAGATAATCTTGTTGCTGTAGTTTGTTTAAGAGCATCCAGCGGTCTTTCCGAATTTTATGTTTTCGACAGTAATGACTCCCTTCACTTTCATGAGGTATTTCAGGCAAAGCACCCAGTGATTAAATCATACGCGAACCATGCTAATTCAAGAAAATCTATATTAGTAAGAAGTTCTAATGGAACCGTTTCGATTTATAGTTGTAATGAATAAAAAACTATTGCCTGCACTAAATAAAATCAATGCTAAACCTTAGTTTCAACTTCAAACTCGGGTCCTTCATCTGACGTCAATATCCGCAGGACTTGACGTCTTCGAAAGCCGCACTGTTTTTATTTTAACCGTTAGCATGAATACTAATATGAAGAAATATTCCAAATAAATAATCTTATACATTATTCTAAGACTTAACATCTTCAATTATGGATTGGTTTTAGTGACACCCTGCGGATATGAAAAAAGTGAAGAAACAAATAGTATTTTGCATTTAACAAAAATGCATTAATTACTGGAGAACGCACTGTTGGTAGTATTATCTTCACTTTTCTTTTAGTTGTCTGTTTAATTCTTGTAACACTGAAAAATAAACTATGGAAAAAAATGTTTGCAGGGTTATTAATATTAAGCCTTTCAATATATATATTCATTTGGCCATATTCTAACTTCTATTTTGGAATTGCGGTTTTATAAATTGAAGTAGTTACTCAACTTTTGTTGTTTTTACATTTGTATTTCAGTGATTTTTTATTACCAAAAATTCAAAAGCTAATTGTAAAGGAGAATAATAAATAATTTATGCACTCCAACAAGTATGTTATTTAACATACATTTACTTAGCTTCGAATTGTTCTTAGTGGTTTGTTTGTCCGCAATTTTGAGTAGTAGCTCGCAGTTATTTCAGTGGTCGGACAATAATGTTTCAGTGCAGGCTGACGGGATTACCTCCCGTGGCTATTAAGATGGTTTGGGTTAGGAACTCAAATTTACTATCTTTGTTTTCTTAGGAAACTTCAATGCACAGTTTCTTACAAGTACGTCATAAGAAAATTAGTAAACAATATTTATTAATCTTTAAAACTTACAAATATGAGCACGATTAGATTAGGTGATGATGCACCAAACTTTACGGCACAATCAACAGAAGGTGAATTAAACTTTCATAACTGGCTTGGAGATAGTTGGGGAATTTTATTTTCACACCCAGCGGATTATACTCCTGTCTGTACCACCGAATTAGGGACAGTAGCGAAATATAAAGCTGAATTCGACAAGAGAAATGTAAAAGTAGCTGCATTGAGTGTGGATAGTTTAGCATCCCATAACGGCTGGATTAATGACATTAATGAAACGCAAAATACTGTAGTCAACTTTCCAATTATCGCAGATGAAGATAAAAAGGTAGCCATGTTATATGATATGATTCATCCAAATGCTGATAGCAAATTGACTGTGAGATCAGTATTTGTTATAGGTGCTGATAAAAAGGTAAAGTTAACTATTACCTATCCTGCATCAACAGGTAGAAACTTTGATGAATTATTAAGAGTAATTGATTCATTACAATTGACAGCTTATCATAAAGTAGCTACACCTGCCAATTGGAATAATGGAGATGAGTGTGTTATTGTACCCTCAGTTTCTAGTGATGAAATACCAAATTTATTCCCTAAAGGACATACGGAAGTAAAGCATTATTTAAGGTTAACTCCTCAACCAAATCTAGAATAAAATATGCATATAACGTCTAGTATAAAATGCATTAAAAACGCCCTTTATACTAGACGTTAGTAGTAATTACTTACTAAATGGAAGGATAATGGTTGAGAGTTAATACAATAAATCATTCCGTGAAAAGAAAGTGGAATGACTAGTGTCAGTTTTCCTAACCAATAATTGATTTATTGACTAAGCCTATAATAATCAAATTTCTACTTAGCTTCTTGGACGTATAAATACTGATTTGAAATTTGAAAAAGAAAACAGCTAATGCCGAACCTTGAAGTAGTTCATGAAAACAACGATTATATAGTCGTAAACAAAATGGCTGGACTTATAAGTGAAAAGAGTCCTCACGAGGACTTAACTGTTGAGGATCAAGTTATTAATTACCTTTCAAAAAGTAAACGAAAGCCCTATATTGGAGTAATACATAGATTAGATCGCGTGACAAGTGGAGTATTGGTTTTTGCCAAGAAAAAAAGCATTCTTGTGGAATTTAATGATCTATTATTTAGCCGAAAAGTTCAAAAAACTTATTTGGCAATAGTTAAAAACAAGCCACCAAAGAACAAAGAAAACTTAATTAATTTTCTTGTAAAAAATAACCGAGAAAAAAGAGCATATATAATCCAATCAAGATCAAAAGACTCCCTGGAGTGCATTCTTTCCTATCAAGTTATAGACAAAAACGATTTTGGTTATCTTTTAGAAATAAAACCAAAAACTGGTCGATTTCATCAAATAAGGGCCCAATTAGCAAATATAGGACTCCATATTATTGGAGATGAAAAATATAGTTCAGATCAAGAATACTTCCCTCTCTCTATTTGCCTTCATGCATGGAAATTAACCTATCAAGTCTCCGGTTCTAAAGAATTCAAAACCTTCGAAGCACCTTTGCCAAAAAACAATTTTTGGAATAGTTTTCGCCTTGGCTTATCAAATTGCTAACATACTTTTAATAATCGGGGTAAATAAAAACTACAGCTAACTCCGTGTATAATTAATTGCTTGGTCAGTGTTGACTTACGAAAATTCCGCTGGAATTCCCTATCTTGATTTGTTTGCTAAATTAGTTGCTTAAACACTTAACTAACCATGCACCGGACTGTTGTACACAATTAGACTAAAGCGACAAAATCAGAACTTTAATTCAACCAAAATATAAAAATATGTTAAAATGTTTTTTATACCTAAACGATTGGTTAGTTTTGTACTTTAGTTAAAGTAATGTCCAGAAAAAAACAATATATAGAAGAAGAAGTTATTGACAAAGCAATGCATTTGTTTTGGCGTAATGGTTACGAAAACACATCTATGCAAATGCTTGAAAAAGAAATGGGCATAAACAAGTTTTCAATCTATTCTAGTTTCGGTAACAAACATGGTTTATTTTTAGAAAGCTTAAAAAGCTACAAGGCCAAAAGAAAAAAAATGTTCGATAAATTAAAAAATGCCACAAATGGTGTTGAAGATATCAAACAGTTTTTTTATGATTCTGTAACAGTTTGCAATCAAGAAGGCAATGAAAAAGGATGTTTATTAACTAATACGTTTAACGAGTTTTCTACAAGTGAAGACGAAATAGTAAACAAACAGATCACCGCTTTTATGGATAATTTTAAAAATTTATTCATTGAAAAATTAAGAATGAATCTTTCTAAAAACGAAGACACCGTTAGAAAACAAGCTAACTTTTTAGTATTAGCAAAACATGGTTTAGCAGCTGCAACAAGAGTAAATAGCAACAAAGAAATTGAAGACTATATTGAAATGACATTCAAAAATATTTAGACATTTTTTTAAAAAATAACTAAACGATTGTTTAGTTTAATCAATAAATAGAAATAAGAAATTATGACAACATTAAAAGTTCACAACATCGAAACTGCACCAGAAGGTAGCAAAGTATTATTAGAAAATTCTCAAAAAGCTTACGGAATGATTCCTGGTTTACATGGCGTATTAGCAGGCGCACCAAAAGTTTTGGAAGCGTACCAAACGTTACATGAGCTATTCACACAAACATCTTTTAACGAAGAAGAATTAACAGTTGTATGGCAAACCATAAACGTTGAGCATGCATGTCATTACTGTGTACCTGCACATACAGGCATTGCAAAAATGATGAAGGTAGACGATGCTATAACAGAAGCGTTACGTAACGAAACACCTCTTGACAACTCTAAATTAGAAGCGTTACGAAAAATGACATTAACAATTGTACGTAATCGTGGACAAGTAACACAAGAGGATTTAAACACTTTTTATTCTGCGGGTTATGACGAAAGACAAGTATTAGAAATTCTTTTAGGATTATCTCAAAAAACAATAAGTAACTATATAAACCATATTGCAAACACACCTGTGGATGAGGCATTTAAAAAGTTTGCTTGGTCTAAAGATAGTGTGGAAGCTTAATTGCCATAGATTGATTTACAGCTTTAACCCTTCCGTTAATTCGGAAGGGTTATTTAAAAATTAAAAATTTTAAAACCCATTAATCTTTTCCTCTTTTTTTTCAAAATGGGGCATTTCAAAATAAATGAGACTATGTGTTATTCAAAATTAATTCTTGTTATTATCTTCAGTTCGTTATTGACAGCATGTGGAAATAAAGAAGCCAAAACTAAAGATACTTCTAAATCGTTAGAAGTTCAATCAACAGAATTTCAAAATAAAGGACGCGAATTAGTCTACAAAATGTCTCAAAAAAAAGGAAGCTTTCAAGCTCCCTGAGCTTGAAAGACATTGTTTTAATTATACGTATCGCACACCATACTAAAAAGAAGATGTATCTATTGAATCGTACATTTTTAATGGAGAACTGTCTCATGGCACTTATTTAAAGCACGAAAGGACCTTGCCTAATTTAAAAGGGAAAATGCAACAAGGATACAACGGAAAAGACTTTTGGTTAAATATCGATGGACAAGAAATAACCTATAGTAGTTCCTTTGAGAGCTTAACCTTCACTCGTAAGACTAATTTTTATTGATTCGCTATGATGCAAAAACTATTAGACCATGATATCAATTATGAATACATGGGGCAAAATAAGATATAGTAAAAATTACTTTTAATACAGCTGATGATGTAGCTTCCTACACTTATCAGTTATATATAAATCCGGAAACTCATTTAGTAGACCAATTTTTGTTTACGGTAGTGTCTAAAAATGTGACTGATCCAATTTTGATGCGTGTTAAATATGAAAATGTGGAAGGTATCTTGTTAACTACTTATCACAAATACACCAAATCAGACTAGGAGGTAAATTTCCTCAAAGATGCTTGGATTGAATAAATTACTAAAGACATCATGTTCAATCAAAATTTAGAAAGAACTATATTCAACAATTAAAATAAAGCATTAGAAAGTAAGAATAAAAATAACTGGGTATACCAACATGTATAATTAATTGCTAGAGTGTGTTTAATCATAACCTTGGAAATTCTGCCGAATTTCCTTTACCCTATTTCTTTTTGCTATCTTATTGCTCACAGCAGCTAACCCTAAACGAACACGTTATTTCAAATAGGCATATTATACACCCATGTCCGACTAAATCTGTAAAAGATTACTAGAGCGCATGTCCACTTGGCGCTTCTTATTCTTCATTATCATTTTTTATAAGGAATTAAAATCAACCAACAGTTTTGACAGATATGCTGAATTTTAGGGAGTTAAAAAATATAAAATTTTAGAAGTCACTTTTAAATTCTACCTTTAGACCATTCTTGTTTAGCAAGGAACTAACCATTCCTCAGCATTTCATACGAAAAAAGAATAAACCAAACCAAAAACCGCGTTATGAAAAAAGTAATATTCATTGTTCTCTTCGGAATCATTTCAACACTAGGTTTTACTCAAAATGCAAGCCTAGAATGGGCCAAACAAATGGGAGGAACTTCCTCTGATTATGGATTTTGCATTAAAACCGATGTTAGCGGTAATATTTATACCATAGGAAATTTTAGAGACACTGTAGATTTTGATCCTGGAGCAGGAGTTTTTAACTTAATTTCAAATGGGAACATGGATATTTTTATTCAAAAACTTGCCCCAAATGGAAATTTTATATGGGCAAAACAAATTGGAGGAACTGGTCTAGACGACGGAAAGTCCATAGCTATAGATCCTAGTGGTTACATATACTCTACTGGAATTTTTAATGGAACGGTTGATATAAATCCCGGGGTGAGTAAAGTTAATTTAACCTCAAATGGAAATCATGATATTTTTATTCAAAAACTGGATACTGCAGGCAACTTTGTTTGGGCAAAACAAATGGGTGGTCCTTTTGTAGATTTTGGAAACTCAATCACATTAGACGCCATTGGCAACGTATACACCACCGGTTATTTCCGAGACACAGTAGATTTTGATCCTGGAGCAGGAGTGGTTAATTTAACTTCAGCAGGAAATACCAACATCAATATTTTCATCCAAAAATTAGCCGCCAATGGAAATTTTGTTTGGGCAAAACAAATGAACGGAACATCTTTATCAGGAGGAGTTTACATAACAGCAGATGCCGGCAATAATATCTATCTAACAGGTTTTTTCCGAGACACCGTTGACTTTGATCCCGGCACAGGAGTTTTTAATTTAATTTCAAATGGAGGAAATGATGTTTTCATTCAAAAATTAGATGCGAATGGAAATCTTGTATGGGTAAAACAAATGGGAGGAACGATGGTCGATTATGGATATTCCATTGCCACTGATATGAATGGTAATGTTTACTCCACTGGTTATTTTCGTGATACAGCAGACTTTGATCCAGGCCCCGGAGTATTTAATTTAATTTCAGATGGAAACACAGATGTTTACGTTCAAAAATTAACTACCAATGGAAATTTTGAGTGGGCAAAACAAATAGGAAGCGGTGCCGCTGACGGAGGAACTTCCATTATTGTAGATACTAGTGAAAATACATATGTTACAGGATATTTCCAAAATACAGCAGATTTTGACCCTAGTTCTGGCGTTTTAAACTTAACTTCTAATGGTTTGGCTGATATTTTTATTCAAAAATTTGCTGCTAATGGAACTTTTCTTTGGGCAAAACAACTCGGAGGAACTGCTTTTGATATTGGAAGGTCATTAACGTCAGATGCAAGAGGTGATCTATATGTCACAGGTTCTTTTGGAGATACGGTAGATTTTGACCCCGGAATGGACACCTTAAATTTTACCTCGATAGGAAGTACAGATATTTTTATTCAAAAGTTAAACCAATGTTATACAAGCGCGTTTGGAACTGATACTCGAACAGAATGCAGTCCGTATGTGTGGATAGATGGAAATACCTATACCACTAATAATAACACGGCAAGAGACACGATAATTAGTGGGGCAACAAATGGATGTGATAGCGTGGTTACGTTAAACTTAACAATAACTGTAGTTGATACGTCCATCACCAGCGCAGGAACTTACTTGACAGCAAATGGACTATCTGCAGCTTACCAATGGCTAGATTGTAATAATAATTTTGCAAGAATACCTAGCGCCACAGCTAGAACGTACTACCCTAACGTAAATGGGAGTTATGCACTAGAAATTACTTCATCTAATTGCACAGATACCTCTAGTTGTTATGCAGTTATTGGGGTTGGATTATCGGAAAGTGCTAATAGTAATTCCATTTCAATATCTCCTAATCCCGCTACCAATAAATTAACGATAACTACAAGCAACAATATAAAAATCGAACAGATTACAATTTTGGATTCAAGAGGGAGCAAGGTAAGAGTTGTAAACGATACAAAAATTAGCATTATAGATGTATCTGATTTAGCAAAAGGTGTCTACTTTTTGCAAGTACAATCTGATAAAGGTTTACTAAATAAAAAGTTCATTAAAGATTGATATTTGGCACATGAATAAAACATTTTTATTGATTCTATATACTCTTGTATCATTTGCAGGATATTCACAAGAAGATGGCAAAGGTAAAATTGATGCGCAACGCCCTACCCTTACAGAATCGTATTCTATCATTATTCCAAATACGATTCAGTTCGAAAATGGAGTAGACTATTTTGAAAATTCTGACAAATTTAGTTACGGAACATTTGTGAGAGGTTCCATCACCAATAGAGTTGAACTAAGAGCATTCACTGATTACCAGCACCTGAACACAGTAGGAACAAAATTTATTGTAATGGACCCCGTTGGTTCTGCATTGGGAATTGGTGCTTCATTTATTTACAACAGAGACCTGAGAGCAAATTCTGATGATTTTAGAGTGGCCTTAACTAGAGAGTTTAACCAAATTTTCGCGACCTACAATTTCGGATACAATGGATTTATATACAACATTTTACTAATTGGAGCCCCGCTAGGAGATCAGGTGAATTATTTCGCTGAGTATTACACAGACCCCTTAATGAACAGGTTTCATACTGGTTTTACCTGGGTTCCTAAAAGAGATGTTCAGCTCGATATTAATGGAGGTTGGATGGATACTGATGTTTGGTATGGCGGTATTGGAGTATCATTTAGATTAAGGTAACGCAAAGAGAAACCTCACTAGGTTAGGAGCTCTTAAACCAAGTTATATTCAGGCCTCTACGAACCTACTCTTCTAGCCCAATTGCCTGCTAAACTCTCCCAAAATTATTGCTGTTGCAATTGACACATTGAATGACTCAGCTTCGCCTGCCATTGGGATTTTTAACCGCTTTGTCACCTTTGCTGTTAGTTCATCACTCATGCCTTGAGATTCGTTGCCTACAATCAATACACAGGGGGCAATAATTTTTGATTCATACAAATTATCTCCTTCCAAATGTGCCGCATAAATTGGCACTGAAGGTGACAAGTCAGTCAAGTATTGAAATAAATCCTGCACTACTATATTCATTCTGAAGATAGACCCCATAGTAGCTTGCACTACTTTGGGGCTAAAATGATCTACACAATCCAATGAGCAAATCATTGTTCTCACACCCAAGGCATCTGCCGTTCTAATAATCGTACCCAAATTCCCAGGATCTTGAACTTTTTCGGCTACTAAAGTAATGGGTGAGTCTACTGCTTTACTTTCTAAAGGAATTTGAACTACTGCCAATACTCCAGGTGCTGTTTTAAAGGCTGAAATTCTTTGCATGGTTCGATCATCGCAGTGCTTTATTTCAACTCCCTCTGCATCATAACCTACACTCGAAACAACAAACTTTACAGTAAAACCCGAAGAAATAGCTTCCTCTACCATTTTAACCCCTTCCACAAAAAACAATTCCTCTACTTTGCGGAACTTCTTCTGCTGCAGCGAAACGATTAATTTTTCTTCCTTTTTAGTTAAGCTTATCATATTGACTAATTTCGCCTTTTTATGAAGAATCAGCGACACTCTTCTTTTCTATTAAGTTTCAAAAATACCTTTTTGTTAGGGCTTGTCGTTCTGTTTTCACTCAATGCTTGTCGCTCAACAAAACTTTTAAAGGAAGGCGAATTACTATTGACCTCCGTAAACATAGAAAATGCGGGAAAAAAGAAATACAACGACGACTTAAAAAGCATTTCTAAACAGCAACCAAATAGAAAACTATTGGGTGTTTTTAGAATTTATTTAGGAATTCATAACCTATTCCACAAAAAAGAAGATTCTAAAATAAAGAACAAATTAGGCGAACCTCCGGTGATTTATGATTCCACCTTAAATGTAAAATCAGTCGATTTAATGCATCGCTTTCTCAACAATAAAGGGTATTACGAAAACACAGTAACCGCTGAAGCTGATACTCAAAAACGATGGTTTTCTAAAAAGTCGTCTCAAAAAGTTGTGTTAAATTTTAAAGTAACCAAAAAACAACAATACTTACTTGCAAGCATTCAAGAAACTATTAAGGACGAAGAAATTAAAAAAATTGTACTCGCAGCAAAGGGCAATAGTGTTTTAAAAGTATACGACCCCTTCAACCTTGATAAATTGAACGAGGAACGGTTGCGCATAGAACGTTTGTTAAAAAATAACGGTTATTATCAATTCTCAAGAGAGTATATTTTATTTGAAGCGGATACGTCGCAAAAAACTAAATCTGCTTCGGTAACCATAAAAATTAAGAATCCAACATTTAATTATTTCAACACCGACTCACTAATTGAGGGCTCTCATCAAACTTTCAAAATCAACAACGTATTTGTTCAAATGGAATTACCAAATGGCAAATTGGTAGCTGCTGACACAACTTATTTAGACAACATGACCTTCATAGGGTTATCCGGAAAATACAAAGAAAAAGCAATTTCTAGAATAACCTACTTGAGACCTGGTCAATTTTTCAGTTTAAAAAATCAAGAAGAGACCTACCGTAACTTATCAGGGTTAAGGGTTTTCTCCTACGTAAACATCCAATATTCGCCTGACTATTATTCAAATGGCAATATGTTGAACGCAACAATTACCTTACGACCAAGAAAGCAGAAATCAATTACCATAGAAACTGAAGGAACCAACAACGGCGGAAATCTAGGAGTCAATGGTACTGTGAACTTTCAAAACAACAATACGTTTAGTGGAGCTGAAATACTAAACGTTAGTTTCAATGGTGGTTTAGAAGCGCAAACCATCTTTACGAATGAAGAACAACGACAATTGTGGAATGGTGCCTTACCATTTAACACGTTAGAATTTGGACCTAAAGTAAGTTTAGAAGTCCCAAGGTTCTTACTGCCGTTTGTTTCTGATAAAATTTCACCAAGGGGAAATCCTAGAACTTCCTTTAACGCCTCATACAACTTACAAGATCGACCAGATTATCGAAGAAATGTCTATAAAACTTACATTTCTTATACCTGGAATGGGTCCGCAACAAAAACACACGTTATCCAACCGTTCGATTTAAGTTACATCAAATTAGACCCTTCACAAAGCTTTTCTGAAGTATTGAATAACATTCAAAACCCCTTTTTACGAAACAGTTATACTGACAACTTTATTTTAGCCTCAAAATACAGCTTCATATTAAACACTCAGAATTCTAACAAATTAAAAAATCACGTGTATTTCAGAGGAAACATTGAAACAGCTGGAAACTTATTAGCAGCAGCCTCTAACTCATGGAATAACAATACAAACGAGGACGGTTCAAGAAACATAGCAGGTATTCGATATGCGCAGTATGTTAGAGCAGATGTTGACCTCCGTTATTATCAGAAATTCAATTGGAATAAAATTGTTTATCGTTTTGCTTCAGGACTTGGTTTACCTTTTGGAAATAGCATTGCAATGCCCTTTGAAAAGAGTTTTTATGCAGGCGGAGCAAATGGTTTAAGAGCCTGGAGAGCGAGAGAATTAGGACCAGGAAATTTACCAGATTCCCTAGAGCGAAATGTAGATCAGATTGGAAACATAAGTCTGGAAGGAAACGTGGAATGGCGAATTCCTGTGACCAATATCGTTGAAGGAGCTTTCTTTGTGGATGCAGGAAATATTTGGAATTATCAGCAACAAGGGACAAGAGATGAAACAGAATTTAAATTTGACAGACTGTGGGACGGCACTGCCATTGGCTTTGGAGTTGGCCTGCGATTGAATTTTAGCTTTTTCATTCTCCGATTTGATGGAGCAACTAAATTAAAAGACCCTTCTGGGGAAAAGCCCAATTTATTAAGTCCCCAATGGGACCAAACCAATATAAATTTAGGAATTGGCTATCCGTTTTAAAGTTCTATTTCAAGTCTCTTACATCTTGGTTAAAACTCATATCTTCAACAAAAATAAGCCAGTTCAACCACGAAGCGAAGCGTTAATTAAAAACGAACAATTAAAAATTAAAGTTTATATTTTTATTAGCTTTGCCCCTCTTTTACAACATTGATTATATATGTCTAACAACATTGAAGAACTTTTAGGAGCTAACTCAGATGCTCTTTTAACCCACACTTGTTCAACCATTTCTAAAGACATGCTTCACCTACCCGGAGCTGACTTTATAGATCGAGTATTCAAGGATACGAACAGGAGCAACCAAGTCCTAAAAAGTCTACAAGCACTCTATGGCCACGGAAGGTTAGCCAATACAGGTTACCTTTCTATGCTACCTGTAGATCAAGGAATTGAGCACACTGCAGGAGCTTCATTTGCACCAAATCCAATCTATTTTGACCCTGAGAATATTGTAAAATTAGCGATTGAAGGTGGCTGTAATGCAGTGGCTTCAACATTTGGAGTGTTAGCATCTGTATCAAGAAAATATGCCCATAAAATTCCGTTCATAGTGAAGTTAAATCACAATGAATTATTGACTTACCCAAACACCTATTCTCAAATATTATTTGGATCTGTTGAAGAAGCTTGGAATTTAGGCGCAACTGCTGTTGGAGCGACCATTTATTTTGGTTCAGAAGATAGCGACAGACAAATTATAGAAATTGCACAAGCATTTGAAAGAGCTCACGAATTAGGAATGGCAACCATTTTATGGTGCTACCTTAGAAATAGCGAATTCAAAAAAAACGGAATAGATTATCATACTTCAACTGATATAACTGCGCAGGCAAATCACCTAGGAGTTACCATTCAGGCTGATATTATAAAGCAAAAATTACCAACCAACAATGGTGGTTTCAATGCTATTAATTTTGCCAAAACTGATCCAAAAGTATATTCTGAATTAACAACAGATCATCCAATTGATTTATGCCGTTACCAAGTTGCTAACTGTTACATGGGAAGAGCAGGTTTAATTAACTCAGGAGGATCCTCTTCAGGTGCATCAGATTTAGTGGATGCTGTAATTACAGCTGTTGTGAATAAAAGAGCAGGTGGACATGGTTTAATTTCAGGACGAAAGGCATTCCAAAAACCGGTGGAAGAAGGAATTCAATTATTGAATTCAATTCAAGATGTATATTTGGACAATGATATTACAATCGCTTAATGAGTAAAGAAAAAACACCTTCTATGGGTTGGTTTAAAAGAATAAAGCACGGGATATTAACTCCTACCAAGGAGAAAAAAGAAACTCCAGAAGGACTATGGTACAAGTGTCCTAGTTGCAATTCTGTAGTTCCTCAAGACGATCATTTGGAAAATCTTTCAGTTTGTCTTGAATGTAACCACCACGAAAGAGTTTCTGCTGCCAATTATTTTGATATCATTTTTGACGATAAAAAATGGTCCGAAATCAATAAAAACTTAACGTCAGGTGATCCATTAACTTTTAAAGATACAAAGAAGTACTCTGACCGACTTGTTGCTACGCAGAAAAAAACAAAGCTTAAAGATGCTTGTAGAACAGCCCACGGAACTGTTGGTGGAGAAAGACTGATGATAGCTGCCATGGACTTTAGTTTCATTGGAGGTTCAATGGGTTCAGTTGTTGGCGAAAAGATAGCAAGAGCAATTGATTACTCCATTAAAAATGATATTCCATTTATGATGATTTCAAAATCTGGTGGAGCAAGAATGATGGAAGCAGCATTTTCATTAATGCAAATGGCAAAAACTGCTGCAAAATTGACGCAATTGACAGCAGCTAATTTACCTTACTTCTCCTTCCTTACCGATCCTACTACTGGCGGTGTAACAGCATCGTTTGCAATGTTAGGCGACTTAAACTTTTCTGAACCGAAAGCTTTAATTGGCTTCGCCGGACCGAGAGTTGTGAAAGAAACCATAGGTAAAGATTTACCAGAAGGGTTTCAACGATCAGAGTTTTTACTGGAACACGGATTTTTAGATTTTATCGTAGAGAGGAAAAATTTAAAACACAAATTAGCACAACTATTAAGAATGTTTAAAAAGGGTGAAAACTAACGCATTTTTTTTTTACATTTGCATCTTCAAATTTTATAGGAAATAAGACATGACGCTTAGCACTGAAAATAAACAACAAATCTTCGAGAAATTCGGAAAAAGTAAAAACAATACTGGTTCTACTGAAGGACAAGTAGCTCTTTTTACAGAAAGAATCAATCACTTAACTGGTCATTTGAAACAAAATCATAAAGATTTTGCTACAGAAAGAGCATTAGTTACTTTGGTTGGAAAAAGGAGAAAACTTTTAGATTACTTGAAAAATAAAGATATAGTAAAGTATAGAGAATTGATTAAGGAGCTAGGAATTAGAAAATAAATGATTCAGAGTAACTTCTTAGTATTCACTATATAAAATTTCAATAAAGGGGGAACGTTTGAAACGATTCCCCCTTTACTATTTATAATAAATTGTAAACAACGTCAATGAAAGCAATAACACAGACAATGACACTTCCCGATGGGCGGGAAATTAGCTTAGAAACAGGAAAATTAGCTAAGCAAGCAGACGGTTCAATCGTCTTAAAAATGGGTAAAACAATGCTTTTAGCAACAGTAGTTGCTGAGCAAACAGCCGGCGAAGACGTCGACTTCTTACCTTTAATGGTAGATTACAGAGAGAAGTTCTCTGCAATTGGAAGATTCCCAGGTGGATTCTTAAAAAGAGAAAACAGGCCATCAGATGGCGAAGTTTTAGTATCAAGATTAGTAGATAGAGCTTTAAGACCTTTATTCCCTTCTGATTTCCATGCAAGTACAATAGTAACTATTTCACTTATATCGGCTGAAGAAAATGTAGCAACGGATTCTTTAGCATGTTTTGCTGCCTCTGCTGCAATTATGGTTTCAGATATTCCTTTCCAAGAGGCTACATCTGAAGTTAGAATTGCAAGAATTGATGGAGCTTGGAGAATTAATCCAAACTTAGACGAACTTCCTAATGCAGACATCGACTTGATGATTGCAGGTACTATGGAAAGCGTAGTAATGGTAGAAGGTGAAATGCTAGAAGTTTCTGAAGCAGAAATGTTAGAAGGAATTAAAGAAGCGCACAAAGCCATTCAAGTTCAATGTAAATTACAGAATGATTTAGCTGCGTTAGTTGAAAAATCTCAAACTAAGAGAGAATACAACCACGAGAAGTCTGACGAGGATTTAATGAAGAAAATTCATGACTTCGCTTACGACAGATGTTTCGCTATTGCTAAAGAAGGTAATGCTGACAAATACAAAAGAGGTGCTGACTTCAAAGCTGTAAAAGATGATTTCATCGCTACGTTAGATGCTGACTTCGTTAAAGAGAACGGATTCTTATTGAAGCAGTATTTCGGTAAAGCTCAAAAAGAAGCAGTAAGAGATGTTGTATTGAATGAAAAGATTAGACTTGATGGAAGAAAAACAACTGAAATCAGACCAATCTGGAGCGAGATTGATTACTTACCGGGTTCTCACGGTTCTGCTCTATTTACAAGAGGTGAAACTCAGTCGCTAGTTTCTGTTACTCTAGGTAGCAAAATGGATGAGCAAAGAGTTGACAGAGCGTTAATCACGGAATCTGAAAAATTCATTTTACATTACAACTTCCCTTCTTTCTCAACAGGAGAAGCTAGACCAAACAGAGGTCCGGGTAGAAGAGAAATTGGTCACGGTAACTTAGCCATGAGAGCTTTGAAACCAATGATTCCAACAGGTACAGACAATCCATATACCATCAGAGTTGTTTCTGATATTTTAGAATCTAACGGTTCTTCTTCTATGGCATCAGTTTGTGGTGGTTCGTTAGCGTTAATGGATGCTGGTGTTAAATTGAAGAAACCAGTTTCAGGTATTGCCATGGGACTAATCAGTGGTACTGATGGAAACTATGCTGTACTTTCTGATATTTTAGGTGATGAAGATCACTTAGGAGATATGGACTTTAAAGTTACAGGAACTGCAGATGGAATTACTGCTTGTCAAATGGACATCAAAGTAAAAGGTCTTTCTTTCCAAGTTTTAGAAGAAGCATTAGCTCAAGCTAAAGAAGGTAGAATGCACATTTTAGGTGAAATGAATAAAACCATTTCTAAACCAGCTGCAGAATACAAATCAAACGCCCCAAGAATTATTCAATTGAGAATTCCTAAGGAAATGATTGGAGCAGTAATTGGACCAGGTGGAAAAATTATTCAAGCTATTCAAGAAGAAACTGGAACTACAATTGTTTTAGAAGAAGTAGATAACATGGGCGTAATTGATATCGTTTCTACGGATCAAGAAGGTTCTGATGCTGCTGTTGCTAGAATTAAAGCTATTACAGCTATTCCAGAAGTAGGTGAAACTTACAAAGGAAAAGTAAAATCAATTGTTGCATTTGGTGCATTTGTTGAGATTTTACCTGGACAAGACGGTTTGTTGCACATTTCTGAAATTGCTCATAAAAGAGTAGAGAAAGTGGAAGATGAATTGAAAGAAGGTGATATGATTGAGGTGCAATTAGTTGCTATTGATCCTAAAACTAGAAAATTCAAATTGTCTAGAAAAGCTTTATTACCAAAGCCAGAACAAAAAGAAGACTAAGTCTTTTTACATAGAATAGAGAAGCCCTTGCTTTTGTCTACACCCCGACTCCGGTCAGTGTGACAAATAAAGCAAGGGCTTTTTTGTTTACATACTTTTAATAGTCGACTCAACCATCATGCACTAAATAACGCAACCGTGAACTCAAATGCCTCAACCGTGAATTTGATCATCTAGTTTGCAGAAGAAATGAATCATATTTACACCGAAGTAATTGTTTAACTTCTGCTTTTGAAGCCCTTTTGTGTCTTGATTCAACATACGACCAAAAGGGCTTTTTCGTTCCTTAAAGCATCTTTTTCTATGTTGAATTCTCACATATTGTGCTAAGATTGTCAAAATATGTTAAAATATAATGTTTTTGCTTATATTTAAAAGCAGATTCTATCTCAATATTTACATATTAACCAACAACGGGAATGAGACAACTTAAGATTTCTAAAAGCATTACCAATCGACAAACTGTTTCACTTGATAGATATTTACAAGAAATTGGAAAAGTTGACCTGATCACTGCAGAAGAAGAAGTTTCACTGGCCATTCGAATTAGAGAAGGTGATGCTACAGCCCTAGAGAAATTAACCAAAGCAAACCTTCGTTTTGTTGTTTCTGTGGCTAAACAATATCAAAATCAAGGCTTGGGCCTCTCAGATTTAATTAACGAAGGAAACTTAGGGTTAATTAAAGCCGCCCAAAAATTTGACGAAACAAGAGGTTTTAAGTTCATCTCTTATGCTGTTTGGTGGATTCGTCAATCAATCATGCAAGCGATTGCCGAGCAATCTAGAATTGTCCGCTTACCGTTAAACAAAATTGGAAACATCAATAAAGTGAGAAAGGTATTTAATGAATTAGAGCAAAAATACGAGCGCGAACCTTTGCCACACGAAATTGCAGCATGCGTTGATATTTCAGATCAAGACATTTTAAGTTCAATTAAAAACAACCGGCGACACGTATCGATGGATGCGCCCTTAAGTTCAGATGAAGAAAGTGGCAGCATGTACGATTTACTAAAAAATTCATCTACCCCGGATCCCGATAAATCCTTGTTGACAGAATCTCTTTGCAACGAAGTCCAACAATCACTTACCTTTTTACCTTCCAGAGAGGCTGAGATACTACGTTTGTTCTTTGGCTTAAATGGAACCTCTCCTCACTCTTTAGAAGAGATTGGTATGAAGTTCGGCCTAACGAGAGAGAGAGTTCGTCAGATCAAAGAAAAAGCCGTGCGACGACTAAAAGTGAACAGTCATACAAAAATTTTGAAATCTTATTTGGGCTAAGCCGCGTACAAGCTTATAATCTTCTATTTTTGTAAAAAAAAGATGGATTATAAAATCGCCCCTTCCATTCTTGCAGCAGACTTCTCTAACTTACAGTCAGCTTGTGATATAATTGAAAATAGTTCAGCAGATTGGTACCACATTGATGTAATGGATGGAGTTTTTGTACCTAACATTTCATTCGGAATGCCGGTAATCAAGGCCATTAAACCACATTCTACCAAACCATTTGATGTTCACTTGATGATTGTTGACCCCGATCGCTACATCAAAGATTTCAAAGCTGTTGGAGCTGATATTTTAACGGTTCATTACGAAGCATGTAATCACCTTCACAGAACACTTCAAGCAATTAAAGCGGAAGACATGAAGGCAGGTGTTGCGTTAAACCCACACACTCCAATCGCTTTACTAGAAGATGTGATTAAAGACATTGATTTAGTTTGCGTAATGTCTGTAAACCCAGGTTTTGGTGGACAATCTTTCATTGAGCAAACCTATGACAAGGTGCGTAAGCTAAGAAGAATGATTGACGAAAAAGGAGCTTCCACGCTGATTGAAATTGACGGTGGAGTAACCTCTGCAAACGCTAAGAAATTAATAGATGCTGGAGCAGATGTCCTAGTTGCAGGTAGTTTTGTTTTTAAATCAGCCGACCCAAAAAAGACATGTAATGAATTGAAAGAGCTGGCTAGTTAAACCTTCACCAACTCTTCAGTTTCTGTATATAAAAGGTATGCCTCCACCTCATTTGTGCTTATTTCTTCTAACACAAACTGATACTCTTTCATTTGATTGTGATGAGCTTCATTCTTTTCACCAGTCTTAAAATCGAGAATTACAGTTTTATTTTCCCAAAAGACAACTCGATCGGGCCTCAGTAATTTTCCGGAACTACTTAACATACTAGCTTCTTGTTTAACCGAATATTTCTCGTCAAAGAAAGGTTGTATTTGTGCATTCGTCACAATTTGGTTGAGCTTCTTCCCCATTGTTTCAAACTCAACTCCGTTCAATGAGCCATCGGCCTTGTACCGTTGAAGTACTTCTTCAACATCATGAATACTTGTTATTTCACCTAAAATTTCGTGCATTAAAATTCCATATTGTATGGGCTCGTTCTCCTTCCATGTGGATTGGCTGCTAGCACTAATTTTAATTTTGTCACTCCAAGGTGAGGAAAGGTAGTTCAGTGGATACTCCTCTTCTTTTGAATTATGTTCTGCTAATTTTGAAGGAAATTCCCCCCAAGTTACTGCACTTCCGTTAGAATCTAACCCACTTTGTTCAACAAAAGCATTAATCAACTGTGGTAACTTCACCAAACTTGGATTTGAAGGTGCACTTTTAGGCATTTTGTATTGGGCCGTTAACACAAACAATGCATCTACAGCTCTAGTAAATGCAACGTAGTTGTCGCACATGAAGTCAATTTGCAACTTTTCCAATTCCGTATCATAGGCCGCTGAAAGTTCAGAATTTTGCAAATCATTGCCGAATTCCACTAAGGCGTAAGGAAGTTGAACAGAAGGTTCAGTTGCTGTTTTAGTCCAGATAAGGTTTGTTCGCATAGGTCCATGTTGCGCTATTTCTTGCTCTGCAAATGGAACAATACAAACTGGAAATTCCAACCCCTTGGACTTGTGGATGGTCATAATACTCACAGCATTAGTATCATCAGAAGTTGAAATACTAAACCGTTCTTGATTCTCTTCCCACCAGTCTAAAAAACTTTGCACATTCCCTTTATTCGATTTAAAATAATCAAATACAGCGTCTTGCAAAAACTGAAGATAGACATTGTACGTTTTGTCTAATCCGAACATTCGAATGATTTCTTCAAAGAATTCATGAGAAGCCAATAACTTTAGATGTTCCACATCTATAGCAAGTCCGGTTTCATCTAATAAACTTTGGGTGCTCTTACCAGTAGCCTCCATTGTATAATAGTCGTGCAACTTTCCTGAAAGAAACTTTTGTTCTACTAAATACTCTATTATCTCTTTTCGATACAAATGCGTTTGTGGTTGAAAAATCCATTGTGCAAATCGAATTAAAAAATTAACTGCATTGTCGTTCCTAAGCAATAATGCTTCACTAGACAACACATTGATATCATTAGCCTTTAGAAATTCAGCTGCATCTCTTCCTTGAGACTTCTTGCGTACTAAAATCGCAATGTCTTTTAATTGATAACCTTTTTCCAGACTCCGTTGAATTATATCTAAAATATTTTGTTGGTATAGCGACGATCGCTCCTCCGACTTTTCACCTTCAATAAATTGAATTTCAACGTATCCTCCACTCTTTTTTGCCAATGTTTTTTGCTGATGACCTTCGAATATAGTTTTTATTTTAGGCGTTAAATTGGCATCATTCTTTACATATTCAAAAAAAGCATTGTTAAAATGCACCACTTCGGTAAGCGAACGATAATTGGTTGCCAAATCAGTTTTATTGTATTGAAATGCTAGAGTTTGCATGCGTTCTAGATACAACTCATTTTGCTGAATTTCAGGCAATACATAATGCGGCATTTCTGAGAACTGCTCTACCTCTCCTCCTCTGAATCGATAAATAGCCTGCTTTGCATCCCCAACAATTAAATTTTCAAATCCTTGAGCTAAGGAGTTTTCTACCAAAGGCAATAAGTTAGAGAACTGTAAAACAGAAGTATCTTGAAATTCGTCAATCATCAAGTGCTGGTATTTATCTCCCAAACGCTCATAAATAAAAGGCATCGGTTCATGTTCCACTATTGACGAAATCAACTGATTGAAATCCGATATATTGAGAATTTTCTCATCCTTTTTGTACTCGTTTAGTTTCTTTTCTATGTGATTCAATAATCGTAATGAGTGAATGTATTTTAGCGTTTCACGAATGGCGAGGTAATTCTTAATGTTCTCCTTATGATAGGCAACTCCTTTATGGAATAAATCAGCTAACTGCGACTTAATTCCCTCAATGGCATTTGCTTGCTCACTTGTGCATTTACCAGCTAGCCATTTATCTTCTTCTATAGACTTTACTGCAGTTGGAACAGGACTAAGGTTTTTCAGATCAAACTCTTGAAACCGCAGAAAGAAATTATAAATTACTCCGCCTCCAAATAATGACGATTTATCAATTCGGTTAGCCGCAATCAATTCCATCGCTTCTTTCCCTATACCTTTAATTTTCTTTTCAAAATTTTTGAGAGCCTTGTTATATGTTTTAAAGGTTTCTTTATAGCTTGACAATGGCAATTCTCTTAATTCTTTCAGATATGGAAATGACTGCTCTTGAAAGAACTGCATGGCAAACTGAAACATTTCTTTGTCAATTTTCCATGTCTTTTCGTCTTCCATGCGAGAAAAAGCAAATTGAATCAAAAGCTCAGATAACGCTTCATCGATACCAAGCTGATCAATTAACAAATCGATAACCTCGTTCAATACTTCTGACGCCTCTAGTTCCACTTTAAAAGTTGGGGATAAGCCTAAATCCTTTGCAAAGGTTCGAACCAAACGATGGGTAAACTTATCTATCGTACTGATTCCAAAATCAGCATAGGAATGTAAAATAGCAGTTAAGATTTGTTGGCACTTTAACACCAATTCTTCCTTTGCCAGGCCTGTTTCTTCCTGTAAGCTTTGCATCAGTTCGACAACCTTTGAATCTTGGTTACCAATTTGTTTTAAAGCTAACAATATCCTTTGCTTCATTTCAAAAGTAGCTTTATTGGTAAACGTAATGGCCAATATTCTTGAAAAACCATAAAGGTCTTTGCTTGTTAAACAAATGCGCAAAAACTCTTTTACCAAAGTATAGGTTTTCCCAGAACCTGCGGAGGACTTGTAGACGTTAAACTTTCCCTTCATCACTGCTTATTTATAAGCTTTAAAGCTTGTTGAACTTTGACGTCCATCTGCTCTTCAGCATTAATCCAATTAATTTTTTGTCCTTTTTTTTCCATCCTTCTATACCAGGTCATTTGCTTTTTAGCAAACCTTCTAATGGCTTGTACCAAACCATCAAACATTTCTTCATGATTCATTTTTCCTTCAACGTAATTAGAAAGGAAACGGTATTCTAAGCCGTAATAGTTCAACTGTTCGTGACTCACTCCTTGCTTTAAAAGAGATTGTACTTCCTCAATCATGCCTTCATCCAATCTAACCTTGAGTCGATCTCCAATTCTTGTACGTATCTTTTCTCGATCCATTTTAAGCCCAATTACAATAGATTTCTGCACAGGACTTTTAGCAACTTTTGTCGATCTTTTTTTAAATTCCTCTATTTCCATTGCTCGAATCGTTCTATCTCGGTCAACCAAATCGGTATTGTTATGCAAAGTGCTAGAAATACGCTGCAGTCGTTCAACCAATTCCTCTTGATTTAATGGCGCTAATTCTACTCGTAAACTTTCATTTACAGGAACTTCAATCATTTGATCTTTTGCTAGAGCAGCTTCTAGGTATAAACCGGTTCCCCCACACAAAATAACTGTTTTACCTTTTCCAATTATTGCTTCATACGCTTTATAGAAATCCTGTTGAAAATCAAATACATTGTAAGAGGTGCTAGCATCTTTAATATCGATTAAATGATGTGGAACTGCAAACCCACCAACATTGTACTCCTTTATGTCTTTTCCGGTTCCCAAGTCCATGTTGCGATAAACTTGCCGACTGTCAGCACTTATTATTTCAGCATCTAACTGCAAGGCAAGCTGCACAGCAAGTTTTGTTTTTCCAACAGCTGTTGGCCCTAAAATGACGATTAAACTCATATTGTATTTCTGCTCCTAAATTAATCAAAGCCTTTTTTTAAAGTAAATTATTAAAAGGTTTATCTTTATTGTAATGAAAGGATT
>JBLHTZ010000012.1:0-60912 GCA_047627915.1 Vicingaceae bacterium | reverse complement strand
TCTTCCTTTAATATGGGTTGACGGAGAAGACAATTCTGAATTAAAAGAGATTCTTAATCGTTCTCTCGGAACTGTTTCGTTGCGTGCTTATCCAAAAGAGGATTTGTGTGAGGATTGGATTTCACAAATGTTTCTTCTTTTTATAATAGAGTGTAAAAATCAGACTGATGCCAACAGAGTTTTTGAGATTGCTAATGACTCAAAGAGTAAAAACCATTCTAAGATTATACTGAGGGATGGTGAATTGTTTTGCATTCTGATTACTAGGTCAACAACTGTTGGTGTTGATGATTTTGAAAATGCAGAATCTATTCAAAGATTTAAAGAGCCACTATTAAAATTGATAAAAGAAAATAAAAGCAACTAACACTATGTATAGTGCATAGCACCCTTCGGGATGCTACGACACCATACATTAAACGGTTCAAGCTAAAACAACATCATATTAGTTTTAAAAATCAGTATTTAATGAAAACTAACTCAATGAATAAATTCTACTTCTTGATTTTATTATTAGTTATTGGATGTTCAACCCAAAAAGAGAAACCTGAATACGAACAACTTTTAGATTATGAAGGAACTTATGAATATATAAATGAAAGTACACTTTATATCGTAGCATCAGAATTTGACAAAACACTGTACGCTGTTATTGATAAAGCAAAATACCCATTAAAACATATTGCATTAGACACTTTTGCCAATATAGCAGATATTCCCGTCATTTTTGAAAGAGACAAGTCTAATCAAATCATTACTTATAAGACTGACGGACAAAAGTTTAAACTAATTGCTTCTGATTTCGAAAAAATGGAAATGTTCCCAAGAAAAGAACTTTTCGATAATCCAGACAACTACGTATACCAAAAACCTAAAGAAACTTCTGATGGACTGAAAACAGGGCACTTAAAAGATGGATTCATGAACACTGTACCCATAATAAATATGGTAAAAGAAACCATAAAGGGAAAATATCCCGATGTTCACAGCATTTTGATTTACAAGGACAAAAAATTGGTACTTGAAGAATATTTCTATGGTTATGATGCAAATAAACCACATCAATTAAGGTCTGCTACAAAACCTTTCATTGGTGGGATTCTTGGAATAGCAGTTGACAAAGGATTTATAAAAAGTGAAAAAGATAGACTATTACCTTATTTTAATTCTAGATATACAGAAATTGCCAATTTTGACGATAGGAAAAAGGAAATCACAATAGAAGACTTCCTAAAATACAGGCACGGAATGGATTGCGAGAACAACAATCCTGAAAGCCAAGGGAACGAGTTGAAGATGATGCAAAGTGACGATTGGGTAAAATTTACACTTGATTTACCCATGGTCGCAGAGCCTGGTCATTCATCGTCCTACTGCACAGGATGCCCTCTTACTTTAGGGAGTTTAGTAGAGATTGCAACAAATGAACAAATTGAAGATTTTGCAAAAGAAAATCTCTTTGAGCCAATTGGTATCTCTAATTATGAATGGACTTTTGAACCTAACCAGAAAAGCATGACTACTTTTAGTCAAATGTCCATAAGACCAAGAGACCTAATAAAATTGGCTATTTTATTTAAAGACGATGGCAAATGGAATGGGAAACAAATAATATCAAAAGAATGGATAGATAAAACATTTGATATTGAAAAAGGTGATTATGGCTATTTATGGGAGCATAAATATTTTGTGATTGACGGTCGACAATACAATTCATACTTAGCTTCTGGAAACGGAGGACAAAAAATTAACATTTGGCCTGAACTCGATATGATAACAGTATTTACTGGTGGTAACTATAATTCCTATCAATTGTATGGAAAAAGTACACCTCCAAACGAAATGATACCAAACTATATATTAAAGTCCGTGAAGTAAAGCCTGCACATAACATCGGCTATAGCAAATGCGTGCTAAAATAAAATTGATTAAACAAAATAAACTAACTGCTAATCGGACAAGTAAGCGCCTTGAAATCCCGCACTTGCCATAGCCATAACCGTTAGCATTTATTAGGTATGGTAAAGGGACATAGTTTACATTTTTTAGGTAGTAATTTGAGATAAAAATCAAATTACTATGCCTTGGAAAAAATTCACTTGTATACCAAAAAAACCAGTGTGAAAATCACTCGATTATAAAATATAATTAATAATTTAATTTTTTATCAAAACCTATTATTCATGGAAGAACTTACCTTAACAACTCCCGCTCTATTATTTTCAGCAATATCTTTAATTATGTTAGCTTACACTAATAGATTTTTGGCTTATGCAGCTATTATACGGAACTTGCATGATAAGTATCAAAGGGAAAAGGATTCCGTCTTAATAGCTCAAATTAAAAATATTAAACACCGCTTATATCTAACCCGCTCTATGCAAATTTTTGGTATTACCAGTTTGTTATTTTGTGTACTTACTATGTTCTTAATTTTCATACAGCAGCATACTATTGCTGTTTGGATATTTGGTTTAGCTCTTATTTTATTAATACTTTCTTTGGCTTTTTTAATTTGGGAAATTCAAATTTCAGTTAAAGCTTTAGAGCACCATATTAATGATATTGAGAATAAATAAGTCTGAAAAATCAAGGCTAACTAAATCCAGTGGCCATCGAATTAAAGTTATTGCATTTAACGATATTAAAAAATGGATATAAGACTTAGATCCAATAGAAAAATGCATTGGATGGATAGTTCGTGTTATAAAAACGAATGATATAAAAGAAGAAATAACGAAATGCTAACACTATGTATGGTGCATAGCCCCCTTTGGGATACTGCGACACTATCCATTAAACGTTAGCATTCAATCTTATTCCACAATTGATGCTCATCCATTTTCCGGAACTTCTTGCTACCGATTAAAACAAACAGATTTTAATGGCAGATATGAATACTTTGAACCTAAGTCAATAAAAATAAATATTGAAACAGACATTAACTCATATCCAAATCCATCCAGTGGTTCTGTAACTATTGAATTTTTAGGAATTCATTCAGAAGGCCAAGTTGAATTGAATATAAATAGCTTAGAAGGAAAAGTATTTTACAATTTTATCTACCTCCTAGATTTAAATTTTGAAGTTAATCAAAGCTTCCAAATAGATGCCTCGAAAATTTTAGACAATGGTATTTATATCATAAGCCTGAGAACAAATAATGATTTCATTAGTCGAAAGTTAATAATGAACAAATAAAGTTTAAGTCAAACTTTTTGCTGTCAGTAAAACAATAAGCACCCATTTGTAAACGCCTGAAGTCGAAAAAGGTATTTGACTTACCCTTCATTTTCGCTACATCTGAATGTGATTAATGTTCTCAAAAGGCTCAGGAATAGAATCTGGGTCTTCATCAATTAGTTGAAGTATATCTCTCGTAATACCACGGGATATGTTTGAGATTGGAACATCATTCGGCGACCCTTCAAAAGGGTTTTCTCCTGCCAACCCTACCCTTAGCATAGTATTAAAGACCCAAATCACAATAACGGTGAACGGAATATTCAGCCAAACAAAGTAGCTTCCGACAAATGGATTTGTCTCAGCAATTTTTAATCCCATTTGAGCAAACGCAGGAATAATTGCCATGGGCAGCAACCACATAAAAATATGCACAAAGTGATAGCCTATGCTGCCATATTGTTTTGGATATGGGAAATTTTTAATCCGTTCTGCTTTACCTTGAAGTGCAGTTAGCTCTTGTAATATTTGTTGAAAATTCAGAAAAGAAAAATCCCAAAACTTTTTCTCGTCAGTAAGCTTTCTTAAGTGCTTTGATTGAATGCTAATAATCGCATTTGGCTTATTGTCTTTCTTCATCACCAATTGCAATTCCTCTGGCAATAAATAAGGCGTTAACTCCTCTTCTAGACTAGTCTTATATTCCGGAATATTGTATTCAAACTTAGTTTTATTATGGATCGGATTGTAATCTGTTTCCCATGACTTTTTAGTTCGCATCGCATAGCGCAAAGCTGTTAACCAAGCTATGTGCCTATTTGTAATTACTCTTAAAGTCTGCTTTTCGTCTGAGCTCGCTTCAGAACGATGTAAATTAAAGCTATCTCTAACGTTAATAATTAAAGATCTAGAGGAGTTGACGATTCCACCCCAGATTTTACGAGCTTCCCATATTCGGTCATAAGCAGCGTTATTTTGAAAACCAACCATAAATGCAACAGCTGTTCCAATCAGCCCAACGGGTGCAAGGGGTACTTGCAGCCATTTGATGTTAACAACCTCATAAAGAATAGTTACCACCGTTGAAAAAACGAGAAAAAAGATAATTTCTCTCATGGTCCAGGCCAAAAGGCTTTTCATCGGGAATCTTCGTTGCGTGTACATAATTTGATTTTGCTTAAAAGTAAGAGAATATTAGAAAGGAATTAACAATGATGTCCTCTTCAAAATTGAATTCCATTACCTTTGTAAAAAACTAAGGCATATCGCACTTTCAAAAGAAATAATACAACTCCTAAAAAAGGACATTACCGTGGAGTTACGCCAAAAAGCTGTGCTAAACGGAATATTGTTATATGTCGTTTCCACTGTTTTTGTAGCCTACCTCATTTTTTCAAATTTAGAAGAGTTAAGCACTTGGGTAGCCTTATTGTGGATTGTGGTCCTCTTTGCATCTACCAACGCGAGCATTAATAGTTTTAGAAAAGAAGCCGGAAGGGAATTTTACTACTATTACTCGCTTGCTAAACCCCAAGCTATTATTCTATCTAAAATGCTGTTCAACGCCATATTACAGTTCATAATTGCCGCGCTGACCTTATTGCTTTTCAGTTTACTTCTTGGCAATCCTGTTGAAAACATGAGTCTCTTTTACCTTATTCTGTTTTTAGGCAGCTTAGGAATTTCTACTGTTTTGAGCTTAAGTTCAGCCATCGCTTCAAAAACGAACAACAATGCAACGTTAACTGCTATTTTATCTTTTCCAATTATGCTACCCACACTGTTAACCTCAATCAAGGCAAGTATGCTTTGTGGATTAGGTTTTTCATGGGAAGATTGTCAAGTATATATTGTTACGTTAGGCTTGTTAAATATAGTTATTGTCATACTTTCCTATATTTTATTTCCCTACCTTTGGAGAAGCTAATTTAGCTCCAGTTACAACGAATTAAACAACTCATTTTCAATGAGAAATTGGTGGAAAGCCCTTACGATTATCCTACTTCTTTATACCCTAATTGGAGGTCTATTAATTCCTGTTCCCAAACAAGTCATTTTGTACGAAAGCATTCGAAATTTATACTTTCACGTTCCCATGTGGTTCAGTATGATATTTTTGTTTCTGATGTCTGTAATCTATAGTGTAAAAGGGCTTTCTTCAAACGACTTGTCTTTTGATACCAAAGCTAAGGAACTAGTAAATACAGGTATTATTTTTGGTGTGTTAGGAACCATTACGGGTAGTATGTGGGCTAAATTCACTTGGGGTGCTTGGTGGGTAAATGACGTTAAACTAAACGGTTCTGCCATTACGATGCTCATTTACTTAGCCTATATCGTTTTAAGAGGGTCGCTAGATGATGAGCAAAAAAAAGCAAGAATATCAGGTGTTTACAACATCTTTGCTTTTGTGTTGTTATTGGTATTCATTGGTATTTTACCAAGAATGACAGATTCCCTGCACCCAGGTAATGGAGGCAACCCTGGTTTTAATAATTACGATTTAGATAACAACATGAAACTCGTTTTTTATCCTGCAGTTATCGCATGGATTTTATTGGGTTGGTGGATTGCATCCATTAGAATTCGAATTTCAAATTTGACTCAAAAATTAGAAGCATGAAATACATCATTTTAATCTCCTTATTAATTAGCTCGTTTGTTGCTAAGGCTGAAAATATACAAATGGCAGACGCCATGCGATCTGAAGGTAAAATTTATGTTGTAGTTGCTGTGCTCTGCATCATTTTAGTAGGATTGTTTACTTACTTAATTACGATTGATCGGAAGGTAAGTAAATTAGAAAAAGAAGTTAATTCATAAGCTATGAAAAAGTCACACATTATAGGAATTATAGTAATTGCGATTGCGATTGGAGCAATTATAAGTACGGTTGCAGATGCTGCTACCTATGCAGATTTTGGAGTAGCAATGAATAACCCAGGTAAGCAATTTCAAGTTGTTGGGGAGTTGAACAAGGAAAAAGAGATTATTTACGCACCTGAAAGCAACGCCAATCAGTTCTCATTCCATATGGTAGATAAAAATGGAAACGAGCAAAAAGTTATTTTTAATGGTGCAAAACCTCAAGATTTCGAACGGTCAGAGCAAGTTGTCATCACCGGTAGTTTGCAAGGTGAGAACTTTTTAGCCGACAAAATACTAATGAAATGCCCTTCGAAATACCAAGATGGTGAGGCAGGGGAATTAACAGAAATTACAGCTGAGAGCAAATCTTAACGAATGATAGAATATGTAGGAGAAAACCTGTTAGCAGGTCAAATAGGAAATTTTTTAATCTTCCTAAGTTTTGTAGCTAGTTTATTATCAGTTGCCTTTTATTATAAAACGTCTGAACTGAGTTTAGAACTCAATTCATGGAAAAAATGGGGGCGGTTCTTTTTCCGTTTGCATTCATTTGCCATGGTTGGTTTAATAGGCATACTATTTTACCTCATTTATGACCATGCATTTGAATACTACTACATCTGGAGACACAGTTCTTCAGACATGCCAATGAACTACATCATTTCGTCTTTTTGGGAAGGACAAGAGGGAAGTACGATGCTGTGGGCTTTCTGGAACATCGTCTTAGGCAATATTCTAATTTTTACCACAAAAAAGTGGGAAGGTGGTGTCATGACTATTTATGCTACCGTTCAAGTTTTCTTGAGTGCTATGCTACTTGGTATTTTTCCTTTCGACATTCAAATAGGAAGTAATCCTTTTGTGCTATTGCGAGAGCACGCTGACATGTTCAACTTGCCTTTTGTAACCAATCCCAACTACTTAAGCTTTGTGGAAGGAAATGGATTGAATCCTCTATTGCAAAACTATTGGATGACCATACACCCGCCAACTGTATTTTTCGGCTTTGCCACTACCCTTATTCCTTTTGCGTATGCGCTAACAGCTCTTTGGAAAAAAAATTTCCAAGAATGGATTAAACCTGCTCTGCCTTGGACGTTCTTTGGAATCGGAATTCTAGGCTTGGGTATTTTAATGGGTGGAGCTTGGGCTTACGAAGCGTTAAGTTTTGGAGGCTTTTGGGCTTGGGATCCAGTGGAGAATTCCTCTCTTGTCCCTTGGTTGGTATTGGTTGGCGCAGGCCATCTCATGCTGATTAATAGAACTAAAATGAAGAGTATTTTTTCAGCTTTCGCTCTTGCTCTATTTTCATTTCTATTGGTCGTTTACTCAACCTACCTTACCAAAAGTGGAATATTAGGCGAAACTTCTGTTCACTCATTCGCAGATGGCTTACCCGGACAGCTAATTATTTTCTTATTGTTCTACTTATTTGTTGCGTTATTTTTCTTGTTCAAAAATGGAGGACAGTTTCTTAAAAAATCAGAAGAGGATGCATTTTGGAGCAGAGAATTTTGGATGTTCTTAGGAGCTCTAGTGTTGGTTATTTCAGCCTTTCAAATCACACTTTCTACCTCTATCCCAGTAATTAATGCCTTATTCGGGACTACTCTAGCTCCTCCGGCGAAACCAATTGAGCATTATAATTCATGGCAAATTCCTTTAACCATATTAGTTACTTTATTTGTAGCTATCAGTCAATTTTTGAAATATAAAAAAACTGAAGTTGGCCCTTTCTTTAAAAAGATTGCCCCTTCCTTTATCATTTCATTTGCTGCTGCTATCATTATGGCTGTTCAACTGAAAATTAGAGATGTGTTTTTAATCACCTTGCTATTCACTTCCTTATTTGCCGTCTTGGCTAATCTCGATTATTTAATTCGAATTATAAAAGGAAACGTAAAAAAGGGAGGTTCAGCAATAGCACATGTAGGTTTTGGTATGGTGATTTTAGGATCGCTTTTATCAGCCGGTAACAAAAAGATTATTTCGAAGAACAGAACTCAGGTTAACATAAATTTTGAGGATAACAAAAACGCCAACGATGAAAATGTGATGCTGTTGCGAAATGATACGATATTAATGGATCCGTATTATGTCACCTACACGCAAAGAAGAGTGGACGCTAAGAATGTTTATTTTGACATGGATTACCTAAAAGTCAACGAGGAAGGGAAATATCAAAAAGAGTTTAGTTTGTCACCATTTGTTCAACTTAATGAACAAATGGGAAATGTACCCGAGCCGGACACCAAGCACTTTATTGACAAAGATATTTTTACTCACATTACGTATGCTGATTTAGAAAATTTAGATTCTACAGCACAGGAAATCTATAGAGATTCCGATACCTTAAACCTTAAAATCGGAGACTCCTTATTTACAAGTAACTCAATTATTAAACTGGTTAATTTTGAGCGAAATATAGATAAAGAGAAATTAAACTTATTAGAGAGCGACATTGCTTTAGGGGTAAAAATTACCGCAAAAACATTAGAAGGGGAGCACTATGAGGTCAGACCAATAATGGTTATTCGTGGCAACAACATATTCTCTATAAGTTCTGAAATTGAAGCACTTGGTTTAAAATTTGGTTTCGCAGGAATAGATCCTGACACTGAAAAACTGAAAATATTATTAGCTGAGAAAAATAAAAATTCAGGAGATTTCGTCATTATGCAAGCACTGGTCTTCCCATATATTAATGTTTTGTGGATTGGTATTATTGTAATGGTTTTGGGAAGTTTATTAGCAGCTTGGAATAGAATTAGAAGTAATAAATCTTCTAACTAATTTCTAATTTTAGATTATATTTAGTCCATTAAAAAACACTTTATACGCAGAGGTATGAACGCTAAACAACAAATTAAAAAGGTTACTATAATTGGGGCAGGAAACGTTGCACACAATTTTGCGCTTGCTTTTAGAAATGCAGGTTATATTATTCATGAAGTTTATAGCCGCACTCAACGTTCAGCGATGTTGTTGAGCCAAGCGATGAATACTAATTACACTACTGACTTAAATAATCTTAGGGCAGATACAGACCTTTTTATTTTAGCAGTAAATGACGATGCTTTAGCTGATGTAATTTGCGCAATCAAGGTAAAGAATGTGCCCATCGTTCACACTTCAGGCTCTACCCCAATTGATGTTTTTGAACCTTGTGGTTTTAAACATTATGGAATTTTCTACCCTGTTCAATCGTTTCAAAAAAATGAAACAGAAAGCCTAGAACCAATTCCAATTTGTGTTGAAGCCAATGACTCTAAAACGGAAGACTTGTTTTTGAGCTTGGCTAAATCAATGTCAAAAAAGGTATACGCTATGGATTCAGAAAAGCGGAAAGCACTTCACGTTGCAGCAGTATTTGCAAATAACTTTAGCAATCACCTATTTCATATAGCCGGTGAAATTTTAGCAAAAAAACAAATTCCATTTGACGTTATTCGACCGTTATTGGAGAAAACAGCAGATAAAATTAAACATGAGAAGCCCATTAATACTCAAACAGGTCCTGCTGTTAGAAACGATAAAAAAGTAATTGATAGTCACTTGGAATATTTAGCAAGTAACCCGGAATATCAAAAAATTTACGATTTGATTACCGCAGATATTTACAAAGCACAACAAAACAAATAATATGTCAAATATAAAAGCTAAGCTTCGACCGATCACAGCTTTCATGTTAGATGTTGATGGAGTTTTAACGGATGGAATGGTGACTACCCTGCCAGATGGCGAACAAGTTCGCACCATGAACATCAAAGACGGTTACGCCTTGCAGCATGCTGTTAAAAAGGGTTTTCATATTTCTATAATTAGTGGCGGCACATCAGAAAGTGTTCGAAAACGCTTGAATACACTGGGTATAACCGAAGTCAACTTAGCTTGTAAGAACAAAGTTGAAGTATTTGAAAAATTACAAGCGAAATTTGGGCTTAAAAAGGAACAAATCCTCTATATGGGTGATGATATCCCCGATTATAAAGTAATGCAGAGAGTTGGATTTGCGGCTTGTCCTAATGATGCAGCTGAAGAAATTAAGAGTATCTCAGATTACATCTCATCAAAAAAAGGTGGTGAAGGCTGTGTGCGAGATCTAATTGAACAAGTGTTAAAACTACAAGGTAAGTGGTTTGATGAAGACAGTTTTGAGTGGTAATTTAAAAACCTTTTAATACAAGTCAAATAACTTTAAATTAAACTTAGAAATAAGAAAGTTCGACTTATCTTCATTTCTTATATAAACCGAAAGTTGGCTATTGTCTGAAGTACATTTTGAAAGCTTCAATTGATAATGATAACTCTGCCACTCGCCTTTTTCCTTTGCGGGAACTTCATTGAGTACAAACCAAGTGTAAAAGGAGTTATTGCCATTGTCATCTTTTACTTCAACAATCATTTTTGCATTTTCGGAACTATTCAATTCCAATTCTAAACGATTAGTTTCAATTTCTAAATAATAGCCTCGACTTAAACTGGAACAAGTTATTAAATCATATTTCAAAGCAAGGCCATACTCTTTTCCAGAATAATCAAAGTATCGCTGTTGATTATTCAATCCTTTTTGAATTATAGTCCCTACGCTCAAAGCGGTATCCAAAAGCAATTCCTTTTGGGCATTGTAAGGCAGCAAAGCTCTGCTCCCTCCTATTTTAACCTGATGCGGTTTACTAACCCCAAAGGTTGCTACGTACTTTCTAGCTGTCATATCCCAAGATGAAATGATGTTTTCTTTGTATTGAAAAGATTGGAATAAGTTCAATCCAATTAAACTGACTAACAACATCTTTAATAAAACGCCCATTAACCTTTTATCATAAAATGAGTCTATTAAAATGGCTAAAAGCAAAGCAATGATGGCATAAAAATCTACAAAAGAACGCTGACCAAAAGACGATCCATAGTACCAATTCCACCAAGATGAAACAATGTAAATCAAGGTTACCAAAAACAGTAATACACTAACAAACGAAGCTTTACTTCTCTTATAAAGTCTTGGTAGTGCAAAAAGAGAAAGAGCAGCGATTGGCGTGTACACAAACCAACCTTTTCTAAATCCAAATAACACCTCCATCACCTGTGGGTTTGACCAATTGAAGCCTTCTTCACCATAGGACCAGACCAGCCAATGATTGGTTTGCAAGTACCATAAATAGAATTGAATCACGATAGGAATTAATCCAAAAATTACCGCTATCGCCCATCTCTTTAATTGCAATGTTCTCAAAGTTGAAATCATCTCCTTACTTCCATTTGACAATAATGGCAATAGCAAAATCACAACTCCGTTAATAGGTCGAATCACAACGATTAAGCCTAAGAAAAAACTTGCCAAAATAAAGGACGATGTCTTTTTGTTGGAAAAGTAGTGAGTGGAAAAAAAGAAAAAGGTAGACACCGCAAAAAACGAATAAACATGGGTCATGCTAGGTGAAAGAACCGCATAGAGAAACAAGTTGCTACCTAAAGAAAATCCCAAGAGACTCCAAAAGATCGAAGACTCTTTTAATTTCAACAATCTCAACCAAAGACAAATAAAGGCTAGTCCAAAGAATAAATAAACCAACGAGCCTATGTTGATCCACTTTTTTGTTCGTGGAGAAAATGGGTCAAATTTTTCATTAACCATGTACGAATGAAATTCAGCTACCTTATAAAAGGGTGTCATGCATAAAGCTGCGCCTACAAAACATTTATTTACAATTCGCCCTTCATACTCCATCATAAAATCAGAATTTTTTTCCTGATTTTCTATGGTTTCATTGTAGAAGTAATTAACGAGATATTGATAATACCCGACCCCATCGCCGGATATAATTTGTGAATTGTATTTTCCATCGGCTGTCTTCCATGATAATTGTGTCATTAAACCAATTAACAATAGCCCCAATAGCCAATACTTTACTGAAGAAAATAAATTTAAAAGTTTCAATTCTATTAATTAACGATTCTTTCTTTTCAAACTTAAGTAATCGATAAAATATAGCACTTTAATGGAAAGGTTATTAATTTGCGGAGACTGCAACGTTTGCTCCAAATCATTAAAGTAATTACGTTCTAATGGATCACCATTTTGAGAAATTACATTCTTCCATACAACATTAATATCGCTACCAGGAGCAAAACGCCACCTAAAACCCATATCTATATTGAATGCGTTAAAACTAGTATTCTCGTTTAACACTTCAGAGGCATTATTTCCTTCATCATATTGGATCCCCGTCAAACTTCCATCAGGTTCGAGGTCATATAATTTATCATAAGTAGCTGTAGACCAATACTGCCGAAGGTTAAAATTGAGTGCCATTTTATTGTTAAAAATATAATTAGCTGTTATAGCTGAGATGTGCACATCAATGTCTCTCCGTCCCATTGTAAGTTTATCTCTTAGGGCATTTCTATTTGCTGAGATGGCATATCCGATTTCATTTTCACTTTGTTCTCGCACAAAATCAATAACAAAGAACAATTTATCGTTGGGCCGTATTCTTGGGGAAAGATTTAATCTCGTGTAATAACGACCTAGCTCATCAAATACTCTGTTTTGATAGCGAATGTCAAAAGCAAAAGGACGGCTATAATCAGTTGAAATAAAGCCTCCAAACGAAACATTTTTGGGGTATTTGTAATACTGATCAAAGGTTCGAGTTTCAAAGAAATCGTAGGTTTCAATCGGTTCCACCCCTGCATTTAAACCAAACGCATGAAAGCTTTTAGTACTATATATGGTCTCCCAAGAAGTAGAGAAATTTGCAAAATGATCCGGCTTAAAAATTCTAGAATAGGTAAGATCTATAGTATGTCGCCAAAAGTTAAAATACTTTTTAGGCTTGTAATTTTGAAGACGAATAGACCCTATGGTTTCCTGAGTATTAAATATTGTTTGGAAACCTAAATCATTTGGATTAAATAAATCTGTTATAATTTCATGAGAAAGAGAATAAATTAGATTTCCACTAATTTTTTCAACTGCAGCACTGCCCTTCTGCCCTGTATTTACCTTGTCATCTACAAAACGATTACTAACTGCTCCTGCGGCACTCACAGCATACTTATTTTGCTTGTCTGCCAATTGAAAATCAACTTGACTTACGTTTGCGTCTCTGTTTTCACCTTGGCGCATCACGTTTGTATTGGTGAAGGTAACAAAAGAGTTATTTCGAATGACTTGATCCAAAACCAACACATTATAGTTGGTAAGAGTATTGGTTTGAAAATCTCTTTTTTCACGTGTTTCTGAGTTTTCTATTTCCGCAAACTCCTTCCCTTCAATCGCATTAAAAAATCCTACTCCTAAACCTCCTTTGTTCCTTCCTGATAGTTTTGTGGCATTAAGCAGTTGACTTTGGTTGGGGTTTCTTGTAAATCGCTCCAAGGTGTCTAGCTGACCAAACGAATCTCCAAAATTAAAGGGCACACCTCCTATTCTTCTGGAATAAAATAATCCTGCCTTATTAAATAGTTCTACTCCTTCCGTAAAAAACTGCCTATTCTCGTTAAACTGCACCTCAAACTGAGACAAATTTAACACCTGATTATCGAATCTTGCTTGACCAAAATCAGGAATTAACGTCATATCAACCGTAAAAGCATCGTTAATGCCATACTTTACGTCCATACCAATGTTTTGGCGGTTACTGAAGGCATTTCCATTAGCTGAATTATTTTCAACATAAGCTGAGGCGTATGGGAAAAAGAACAATCGCACGGGTGGTTTTATATTTTTAATTCCTTCTACACTTCCTGTTTGAGTTAGAAATCCGTCTACAGTTGGGTCAACAAAATTCCAATAGGACCGTTCTCGGTTACGACGAATTTCGCGACCGAAATTAATACCCCAAAACTGTTCTTCCACTTCTGGGAAACGCAGTGCAGACCAAGGTATCTTATATTCAGCAGTCCACCCTTTTTCATCAATTGTGGTCGCGGCTTCCCAAACAACATCCCAACTTAAACTTTCGTCATCGTTAGAATATTTGGTATCAAACTGAACTCCGGAAGGGGTTATTCCAAGACCTTCGCCATTAATTCCATCTCGATAAGTATTAAAGGCAACAAAGAAAAAATCTGAATTTCCAATCTGGTCTCTTTCGGTTAAAAAGATATACATACTATCTGGGTTATCATACATTCGAGCAGCGACATACAAAGCTTCATCATCGTATGTAAGCTTTACCTCCGTTTGATAAGTTGGCCTTTGACCTGGTTTAGGAGTCGTTTGTTTAAAACCTGAAACGAAAGGTATTCTACTCCAAAAGTCATCGTCAATAACACCATCGATACTTGGAGCAACTTCAGTAGGTTCAATGTCCAACTTCAATTTATTAAGCTTCTCAACCTGTGCAAAACTTGAACTAAAGGCAAGCAAACATACAACTACTAATGACCTCATTTAATATCTATTGGCTCAATCCTAAAATATAAAATTTCTTTTGGTGTAAATCGTTTTTTATGACAAACAGTAATTAGTCTGTACCTTTAATTCTATCCCACAGGCTAAACATGGCTGATTCCACTCCCTTGAAATTTTGTCTCTTTTGTTCAACTTGTAACTTCCCATTTTGTTTTGAGATTAGATAAGTAAAAACAAAATCGCCCTTCCCTTGATTAAACCCTTCCGTCAACCCAAAACGCAAATCATTCATTGCAATACCATTACTTGTTTTTTCAATGGTATAGAAACCCTTGGTCAACTGTATCAATTTTTCAATTTTAGGATCATTGCGATACGGATGTAGCAAAGCTTCATTTTTAGGAAACTCAAAAAATTCTAGTTCTCGATTAGCGTCAAATATGGAGTAATAGGTAATTAAGAATCGATCTTCTAGCTCTATGTTGGAAGTCCACAATATGGCATTTAAAGGAGTAGGCCTGCTATCAAATCGGCTAAATTTATAGTTGGCATTATTCAATGCAATTTCAAAAACTTGATCAACATACAGTTTTAACCCGACAGTAATCAGCAAATAAAAAGAACTAATGGCTATTCCTACTCTATTCCATTTTAATCTTTTCGGATTGTTTCTTTTTAAAAACAACACTACTATTAAACACAATAAGAATGGAAGGGTGTACAAAGGATCAATCACAAAAATTGACTGAATGGCGATTCTCCATTCTAAAGGCCATAGTAATTGCGTTCCCCAAGTTGTAAAAACATCAAGCAATGGATGAGTAAAAATGGCCCAAAACATTAATTGCGTCCAGCCCCACCAATTTGCTTCATTTTTCTTCTTGTAAATTTTGCTAATCAAGAATCCCAAAAGCGGGGATATTAGTATAGCAAAAACAATAGAATGTGAGAATCCCCGATGAATCTCTAAACGACTTACTGTGTCAAGAAATAAACCGGGGATTGTATCTAAATCCGGAATTGTACCACCTATTGCGCCCCAAAGAACAGCTTTGTTGCCCACTTTCTTACCCAATACGGCTTCACCTACTGCTCCGCCGAGCACAATTTGGGTTACAGAATCCAATACTATTTAGTTAGAAAGGTAAATCATCGTCCTCTGCATCTGAACTTAAGTCAGCTGTATTCATAGAGTTGGGCTCTTCTGACGGAGGAGGTGGCGTACTGCCACTTGGCGCTTGACTTCCTATTGGATCAATTTTCCAAGCGTCAATATTATGGTAATACTTGCCATTGTATTCTCTTGAAGAGACGTTAAACGAAACCTCTACCTCAGCTCCAGCATTAAATCGAGCCAACATTTCAATTTTGTCGTCTCCAAAAACTCCAAAACAAACATCTGGATTGTACTGTGCTCCGGTATCCACTACGAAAGATTGTTTTCTCCAACCTTTACCAGCTTTACTCGTTCCACTTTCTACGTCAAGAATCGTTTTAATTCTACCTTTTATTGCTAAACTCATAATTGTTAATCTTCTATAATTTCTATTTTATTGATTTTATCTCCAGCTTTAATTGTATCAATTACATCAAGTCCTTCGATCACTTTTCCAAAACAAGTGTGATTTCTGTCTAGGTGTGCTGTGTTATTTCTACTGTGGCAAATGAAAAATTGTGACCCTCCAGTATTTCTTCCTGCATGCGCCATTGATAAAACTCCTTTATCGTGGAATTGATTGTCACCGTCTAACTCACAATCTATAGAATAACCTGGTCCACCGGCTCCTGTTCCATCAGGACAACCACCTTGAACTACAAAATCAGGAATTACTCGGTGAAAAGTTAATCCATCGTAAAATCCATCCTTTGATAATTTAACGAAATTTTCAACGGTTTTCGGTGCATCTTTGTCGTAAAATTGAACGAGCATTTCACCTTTTTCAGTATTTATTTTTGCTTGCATAATTATTTTTTGGACTGCAAAATTAAGGATTCAATTAGGCTTTAAGAAATTTAATCAAGTTACTTACTGCTATACCTCTATGGCTAATTTTATTTTTTGTCTCCATGCTCAATTGGGCAAAAGTTTCTTGATAGCCTTCCGGACGAAAAATTGGATCATAACCAAATCCTCCTTCGCCAATTTTACCCTTTAAAATTTCTCCTTTACAAACCCCTTCAAAAAGATGCTCTTTCCCATTTTTGTCGAGAAGTGCAATTGCAGTTCTAAACTGCGCTTTTCTATTTGTCTGGCCTTCTAACTTAGACAACACCAGGTCCATGTTTTTTTCAAAAGACTTTTCAGTACCGCCATAACGAGCTGAATAAATTCCCGGTTCACCATTTAGAGCTTCAATTTCCAAACCAGTATCATCTGCGAAACAAGCTTTTCCAAATTTGTTGAATACAAAACGAGCCTTTTGAAGGGCGTTTCCCTCAAGTGTTTCTTGTGTTTCTTCTAATTCTTCAAGATAATATAGGTCCAGAAGAGATACAATTTTATGTATATCTCCTATCTGATTTTGAATTTCCTTTACCTTATTTGGATTTTGAGTCGCGAAAATGATTTGCATAAATATCTATATAAATGTACTCTCAAAATTAAATAGATTTGTCTTACTCAATTGAGATTCTTTTTTAATCAAAGTTGATATTATGTAACCTCGAAATTGTAATGAATATTCCGTTTAATATACCATACCTAACAGGAAAAGAAACCGACTATATAAAAGAGGCGGTTAACAGTCAAAAGATTTCTGGGAATGGAATTTTCACTAAAAAATGTCAACGGTTTTTTGAAAAAAAATATGGTATTCAAAAAGCATTCTTGACAACCTCTTGCACAGATGCACTAGAAATGGCTGCTATTCTAATCAACATAAATGAAGGTGATGAAATAATAATGCCTTCTTATACTTTCGTTTCCACAGCGAACGCATTTGTTCTTAGGGGCGCAAAAATTGTCTTCTGTGATAGTAGAAGTGATCATCCAGGAATTGATGAACATAAAATTGAAAGTTTAATCACCGCAAAAACGAAAGCCATTGTTCCCGTTCATTATGCAGGTGTTGCCTGTGATATGGACCTAATAATGAAATTGGCTGAAAAGTATAATCTATTTGTTGTTGAAGATGCAGCCCACGCAATTGAAAGCTACTATACATTCCCTGATGGTACTATAAAAGCATTAGGTTCTATTGGACATTTAGCCACATTTTCGTTTCATGAAACAAAAAACATTATTTCAGGAGAAGGCGGTTTATTGGCAATTAATGATTCTCAATTTATTCAGAGAGCAGAAATAATTTGGGAAAAAGGAACCAATCGGTGTGCGTTTTTTCGAGGAGAGATAAATGAATACAGTTGGGTAGATGTTGGATCTTCATTTTTGCCGTCAGAAATTACGGCAGCGTTCTTATGGGCTCAGTTGGAAGAACTTGATAACATTCAAGACAAACGAAAAAATATTTGGCTTACTTATGAAACCGCACTAAAAGGGAATTCGAATAAATTTCAAACTGCAACAATTCCTTCATTTGCTCATAACAATAGTCACATGTTTTATTTGTTATTTGATAATAATAAAACTAGACAGGAAACTATCTTTCGTTTAAAGAAAGAAGGCATACTAGCAATATTCCATTACATTCCATTGCACTCCAGCCCATACTTTAGGGAAAAATACAAAGGTGAAGAATTACTTAAATGTGACATGTATTCTAAAACTATATTGCGACTTCCCTTCTTCAACTCTTTAAACGTGGAAGAGCAACTAAGAGTAACTGACATTCTATTAGAAAAAGATTTCTGAAAATGACATCTATTCAACAAGAATCTTTCCAGTTTTCTCAATTCCATTAAAAGTAAATCTATAAATATATAGACCTCTATCAAAGCTACTAAGGTTTATAACCGACGTGTAAAATCCTTCTTGTTGAAATCCATTAATGAATATACCCATTTCTCTGCCTAAAATATCAAAAAACTTAAGTTCTAGGTTTCCTTCATCTGGCAAGGTATATTGTAAATTTAAGTTAGTCTCAACAGGATTTGGAAACACGTTTAATATTAGCTCATCATTAAACCCTAATTCACAGCGTTCATTATTCGCTTTAATGGAATCTTGTTCGTTATTTACGGTTAAAATTCGAACGCAAACAAAATCTACTTTTTTGCCTGCATCCGGTATAAACGCAGAAGCGAAGGTAAAACCATCATTCCTGCCAGAGTAAATCTCTCTTTTAAAAGTTTCCCTAAATTCAAACTCGTTGTTTAAGTCAACAACCATTACAATCTCGTCGATCGTATTAAATCCGGAATTGTTGATTTGCATCGATACTTGAATATCTCCTAGATTATTTTCGGACAGAAATACTTTAAGCAAATTAGCATCAACATACTTTACTAAGGCGTTGACTTGCTCTTGAGTGCTATCCGTGCATCCAATTGCAGAAGTAGCTGTTAAACTCAATCTATAACTCCCTTTATTCTCATACCTGAAGTTTGGAACAACCGCGTTCGATGAATCTCCATCTCCAGAACTCCAAACATAGTTGTTCGCATTAGTTGAATTATTGCTTAAATCAAGAGAAAAAGGAATTCCCGTGTTGTTGTTGAGGATGTCGAACGCCACCTTTGGTTTCTCATAAATAGATACATTCTTTGAAGTTGTATCTGTACAGTTTTTATCAGACTCTACAAGTAATTCTAGCTTGTAACTCCCAGGTTCCCTACCTTCAAATTTAGGTTGCTCAAATCGAAGCGTATCTGTTTGATTCAACACGTAACGATAATGAATTATTGGATCATTAGAAAAGGTATTATTTATCACACTAAAAGAATCATTTTCACATATAACTGGAACGGTAAATAAGGCAACAGGACTTTCATAAAAACTAATGGTATCTCTCTTACTACCTTGACATGATTCTGTAATATTGACTTCCGACCTAACCCTAAGTGTAACGATGTACTCCCCTCCGCTATTAATTTTGAATAGCGGATCTTGTCTTTCATCAACAAGAAAACTACCTACTCCACTTTTTACTAACGTCCAACGGTAGTCTCTTATATTGGCTACAGGTAAATGAGTTGAATCAAAAAATTGAATTGAATCTGAAATACAACTCCCACTAAAACCAAAATTAACAAATGGGGTAGGGTTAACATAAACAGTCTTAGTGATAGAGTCCAAACATCCTTGATCTGAAATAATTTTAAGCTCGACGTTATAGTTTCCGAGCGTGTCATAGGTGTGAAATGGGTTTCTTAGTTGAGAAGTGTTTTGATTGCTAACTACATCTCCAAAACTCCATTTATACCCCGTTATTAACCCTCTTGAAATACTACTACTGTCCTCATGAAAAATTCGAGACTTAGAACAGATTACATTATCTTGAAACCCAAAGTTCGCATTTGGCAATGGCTCGATCTCTATAATTTTTGAGGTTGTATCAGAACATCCTTTGTCCGTTTCAATTTCTAATGAAACACGATATGCACTTCGTTGAGAGTAACTATATTTAGGGTTCTGTAAAAGTGAACTATCACCGCTACCAAATTTCCAACTCCAATTTACGACGGTATCAGAAGCCATTGCAGGAAGAGAAGTATCTAAAAACGACGTCGAATCCCTGAAACACAAGTTATTAAATAAGAAATTAGCTACAGGTGCATCCCCTTTAATTGTAACGTTTATAGTATCTGATACAATACAACTTCCATTGCTAGCTTGCACAGTATAAATACCTGTTGTATCTACAATTGTTGTAGCATTGACACTACCATTGGACCACAAATAACTTGAGATCGAAGAAGTAGGGTTTATTAACGCAATTTCGTTTCCTGAGCAAAGAGAAGTATCGTTGCCCAAAGTTAATCCAATAAGGGAAGAGTCAATTGAAACATTGATGGAATCTACAAAGGAGCAACCATATTGATCGGTTACTGTCAAAATATATTGCCCTGCTGTGTCTGCAATTATACTAGATGTATTTTCGCCTGATGACCATAAGTAATTAACACTAAAAAAATTAGAATCAGGTGCTAATTGAACAAAGTTGTTGTGACATCCTGAAGTATCTTGCCCAAGGCTAAATAGGGGTTTGTAAAAAATGACTTGTACACTATCAGACGATAATTTATTGACACAATTCTGTAATGTTAATTTGTAGTTCCCTGATTGACTTACATTGATAGAAGGAGTTGTGTCTCCTGTACTCCATAAATAGCTAAATCTCGATTTAGATAAATTAGATATTAGTGTAACTAACTGGCCTTCACAATTAATTATGGTATCAGCATTAAAATTAACGGCAAAATCTATCGTATCTTGGATAATTAAAATGCTATCAGTAGATATCCTCCCAAAGATATCGGTAGCATTCAAAATGTACAGTCCTACAGTATCAAATAGTATACTTGATGTTGTATCCCCTGAACTCCAAGAGTAATTTACAATGTAATCGTTAACTAAATTGATCGAATCAGGTAGGTTGCATAAAACTCTATTCGGTCCTAAATTTATCGGAGGAGCATATTTATCCATTAAATAATTATCAACCTTCTCTTGATCGTTTTTACTAATAAGACCAGAGTACGTTATAATTTCGGCAACAGCACCATTCATTTTTTCACCATTCCCGATACTAATTCGTAATGTTTGTGGCACCCTTGCAGTTTGCGCCTTACCAACTAAAATACCATTGATAATGTTAGAAACAGAATCGCCAGCAGCATAGGCAGTATTTAGTACAAAACGATTTTGCTCAATACCCAACCCCGGGCCTACAATACCAGTTTGCTGACTTAAAGAATGGACATTATCAGGACCTAAATTCCATAAATTTCCAGCTGTTTGGGAGTTTATAAATCTCGTAGGTGCTCCTAGAACTCCATGCCAGTTGTAAACTGAAGAAACGTAATAGTTTTTACCTGGAATATTACTGACTGTAGTAAATACAGAAGGTCTACTATCAGGAAAGTCAACAACACCATAACCGTTTATGTAATTTGGAATAAAATCCGGTTGCCGTGCAGCATTCCCTTGCATCAATGTATTCATTGTGTCACTTAAATCATACCATGTAGATACCCTGCTTAGTGTGCTTAGACCCACAGAATCTCCAATTAACCAAAGAGAAAGACTGTCAATCGATGTAGGAGAAAAAACTATAAATTTTGACACATTAGTTGTATCCATATTGATAGATCCATTTTTTGCAATCACTCGCCAATAATAATTGCTAGAGCCTATTATGTTGGCTTTGAAATCTAATGCTTCAATACTTTGTTGATTAATTGTAAAAGTATTAAAACTAGAATCTGTAGATAGCTCAAAATCATAACTTGAAGCATCCTCTTTAGCATTCCAACTAAAGAATACTTCACCCAACAGTATTTGATCTGTCTTTGGATAAATCGTAGTAAATTTATCCATCGAGCTCACACTTTGGCCTAATAAACAATGTCCAGGTATTGAGAATAGCAGATATATCAATAATTGTTTTAAAATCCCTTTCATTAATCTAATTCTGTTCTTTTCATACGTATCACATCTTAATAAGAGGTACAAATTTACATATATTCAAAACGGTACTTATTGTTGACAAAGTTTAATTAATACTTCTATCAATCGCAGTCTATCTCTAGAATAAAAGAGTAGAGACGCATCTGATAATGAACATACTCTTCAATCTTTCATTAAAAAGGCTACTTTTGCTTTTTTTTAAAAGTACAAGATTATAAGACAAGTAATCAACTATTTCAGGAAACAAAAATGGGTAGAATCAATAAAATCATTAATCACCTTAAAAGGGGAACTGCACTTAGAAGAATTCAATTTGAAAAAGTTAAAAAAATGGCTTTTAACAATACATCTCAATGGAAATACTTCTTAACCACTAACAAAGAAGTAGTTACAAAAGATGTATTTGATGGCATCAGATTAAATCTTTATAAAGATAGCAGTCTTTCCGAAAGTTTATACAAAGGAGATTTTGAATATCAAGAAGCGCAATTCCTAAACTCTTTTTTAAAGCCAAATGATGTGTTTGTAGATATTGGAGCTAACATTGGTTATTTTTCAATTATTGCATCAAGACGGGTAGCATCAAAGGGAAAGGTGTATTCGTTTGAACCAACAGAAACTACCTACAAAAGACTTCAAGAATCTTTGAAGTTAAATAATTGCAACAATATACAAACGCACCAGATCGCGTTATCAGATAAATGTGAACAGCGTGAATTTACGACCTCTAACGATGGATTTGATGCGTACAACTCCCTAGGCAGCCCTTCACAAGGAGTTAGTTTCTCTAAAGATACCATTCAAACACAAACATTTGATTTCTTTCAGAAAGAAAACAACATCCCAACTCCTACACTGATAAAAATAGATGTGGAAGGTTGGGAAATTCCGGTAATAAAAGGAATGGAAGAAACGCTCGAAAAAGCAAACTCTCCACTTCTGATTGTCGAATTTACCGAAGATAATGCGCAGCTATCAGGCTTTTGTTGTGCTGAATTATTTGATTTAATTTCAAGTTTTGGTTATTCGTTATATAAATATAACTGGGTTCGTAATGAGCTTATAAAGCAAGAAAAAAAAGAGTACTATTCCTATACGAACCTTATTGCGATAAAGGATGTTATGGAGACCAAGAGTCGATTAAAAAATATTTTTATCACATAATTAAACAGTCAAATTCTTTTCCTTGGATTTTAAAAAGAAGCTAGCGTTCACAAGTATTATCAATCCCACATCCATTTTTCTTTAAAAAGTCTACTTTTGAACTCTTTATTCCAAGCTTACATTGGCAAAAGATCTATTTAAAAATTCAATAATTTATACGGTATTAGGCTTTTTACCCCTTGCCTTTGCATTTATATTCACACCCATTTACGTGAATTATATGGATGAAAAGGAATATGGACTACTCAACCTTTTTTTATTGTATTCGGGAATCTTTACCATTATTCTCAACCTAGGTATATCTCGCTCTTTTGCATACCTTTATTGGGATGTGTACAAAAGCGAGGCGGATTTAAAAAAGCTCATCTCCTCCACAATTACACTACTCTTCATTTTTCAGCTTATTCTAGTCTCTGTTAGCTTATTCTTTGGAGAATCTATCATTTCAAAAATTTCAAATTCAGACGACGAATTCACCTTCTTTCCTTATTTTGTTCTTTCCATCTTCTACTCTTGTTTCATGGTGTATTATGAAATGTTTCAGTTTTTTTTCAGAAATAAGGAAAACCTAAAACTCTATTCTATTTTGACGGTAGGGACATTAGTACTTTTCACCATTGGCAACCTAGTGGGCGTAGTTTTTCTAGACCTTAAGTCAATCGGAGCTGTTTATGGAAGAACAATCAGTTATGGTCTAATATCAATAGCATTCCTTCTCTATTTTATTAGAAAATATGGATTCTCTTTTGATCGTACTATCTACAAAAGCATTCTCATTTTTGGCTTTCCTCTTTTTGTGAATTCACTGATTGGAGCTGTTGCTTATGGATTTGATAAAATTCTAATTGAGCAATTAGATAATCTTGAAACCTTAGGTATCTATGGATTTGCTTTAATTGCTGTCACCGTGTTAGAAATCTTTTTCAATGCAGTTAACAATGCCTTTACTCCAACCATATTTAGATATTTAAAAGAATCTTTTAATGACAAAGCAGAAGTCATTGAAAGTATTGTATTTCTAATCATCTTATCAGTAATGATTCTAGCCGTTGTGATAATTAGCCTTTTCTATCCTATGCTCGAACTGTTTATTCCTGAGAACTATCACTTATCGGGAAAATATGTTCCCATACTTGTTTGTGCCTTTTTCTGGAGGGTACTAACCGGGATTAAAAGCTATTCGCTTTTTAAAGAAAAAAAAACAAATTATTTCTTACTCAACCAGTCAAGCATCCTTATCAGTATTATTTTATTTGGGTATTTTGGATATGAATATTTTGGTATCATGGGTATCATATACGCAGTCTACTTCTCTAAACTGATTGAGTTCATTATAATGAATTTAATTTCTAACAAGGTATCTAGATTGCCCATTAGAATTAAGAATTTAATTTTAATGATGGTATTGATTAGTGTTATTTCTTTTTTCATTAGCGATTACGACTACGACCATACAAACATCTACTTGGTTTATTTTACTCCACTACTAGCCTTTATTCTAGCAGCCCCCATTCTACTTCAAAAAGAATTTAGAACAATTTTTCATCTAATCAAAAACAGGAAAGAGATTCTCTAGTTTCTTAAAAATAATTATGCACAAATTAAACGTTTTAAAATACCAGTTCACTAGGATAATCAATTTCCGAATTTTCAAGCCAAGCCCTATACTGTTTGATCATATTCCTAAATGTGCTGGAAATGCTGTGAATCGTTTTTTAATGCGATTTTATTCACCTCAAGTCACTTATAGTTTAGATGGAGTGCACTTTGAAAAATCGTTAGAAGAATTCAAAGCACTTTCCAAAAAGGATCAATTAAGATTTTCACTAATCCAAGGTCATTCAGCCGACAAGCTTATTGATTTCACCCATTCAAATGCAAAAATATTAACCATCTTGAGAGATCCGATTGATCGAATAATTTCTCACTATTTTTATATCAAGACGTACAAAGGTCATTTCCTTCATAAAAAGATTATTGAAGACTCTATTTCATTGAAAGATTATTGTTCGTTGAACTTAAGTAATGATTTAGAAAACCAATACATCGTGCACTTTAGTAAACTGCCCCTTTCTGAAATTAGAAAAAATGAAGAAGCTGCTTTAGCCTTAGCGTTGACAAATATTACCAAGAAATATGATCTAATTGGATTTCAATCTAATCTAACAGATTTCTTTACTGCTTTTTCAGAGATGATGAAACTTCCCAAACGTAACATAAATAACAATAAAGTCAATACCACATCTAAAAGACTAAAAGTTGAAGAGCTTGATGAGGGAACCTTAAATGGAATTGTGAAGTATAATCAACTTGACATTTTGTTTTATAAAAAACTGGTTGCCATGCAAAAAAATGGTGTTGTTAAAAAACACGACTAAAAAAGAATGATACAGCCAAAACTTTCGATTATTGTTCCGAGCTACAATAACGCAGATAAACTGACTATTCTTTTAGAATCAATTAAATCGCAAAAATTTACGGATTTTGAATTGCTCATTATTGATGGCAACAGCACAGATAATACTAGGAAAACAATTAAGGACTATCACCCATTGGTTAGCTACTTCGTATCGGAAAATGACAACGGAATTTACGATGCGATGAACAAGGGAATTTTAGCATCAAAAGGAGAATGGCTTTATTTTATTGGATGCGATGATGAATTCTATTCTCCGACAGCACTACTTGATGTCTTTAAACAGGAAGTAACAACTGCAAGTGTTATGTATGGTAAAATATTCAATAAGACCAAACAGAAGACAGAAGGTGAAGTCATTCAAACAAAGACGGAATTAATCACTACCTCTATTTGGCACCAAAGTGTCTTCTATCGAAGATCTGTATTTGACAAATTTGGACTCTACGATTTAAACTACCCGATAGCTGCTGATGTAGTTTTTAATATTTCCTGCTTTAGTCAAATATTCAGGCATTGGATGTTTATTGATGTTATCGTTAGCACCTTTAGTGGCGATGGGGTTAGCTCCCGCACAGTTGATTTACAGTATCACAAAAACCAAAAGGCTCTGTTCAAAAAATGGTTTTTGGGAGTAGATGATCATTTGATTTATAGCGGTTTACAACACCACTTGTATCACCAGATAAAATTGGGAAATTACATGGAAGCTCTGCGTGAGTATTGCATACTTTTTATTAAAACAAAAGATCGCTTTTCAATTCTTAGAAACTCCATGTATTATTTAAAACAGCGAATTACTTCGAAGTAAGTTTACTGTACTCTTCTTTGCCGAATTACTTCGACTCTCTTCGCAATTAACTCATTTAGAAATACCGATAAAACTAGTGTTAGAATCGTTAATGTAATTCCCTTGTTGCTCATGATAGAAATATCATAGCCTTCTATAATCATTAGCACTAAAATGTGTGAGATGTAAACCGGATAAGATAATTCACCTATCCAACGATCTACTTTCCATTTCTTCGATAATACAAAGATGAAGGGAACAGCCGTAAAAAATAACATCGGATATAGGAACACTTTAAAAGGAATATTCAGATAATTGTACGAGAATGTAAAGGCCAATATAGATAGAAAAACAAGGTATAAATAGGTTTTTTTTATGCGGAAAACAGCTATTTTTTTATAAATGAAGTAACCAACTGTTCCCAATAAGAAGAATACCAACTCTGTCGGGAAAAACCTATAGGACCAAGGATCAGAAGAGAGCCCCGCCCTCATTAATACGAGCCTTAATAAAATAGAGCCTACAATAAATAAAAGCACATACTTAAGTTTTCTAACGACTAGAAATGGAGCAATTAAATAAAAGGTAATTTCAATGCCTATCGTCCATGCTTGTGGCACAAGCAAGAAATGATACAATTCTGGAGAAGTCTCTCGAAAGTTACTTGTAAAAAATAATTCTCCCGAAATTAAGTCTACCCCTAGATACATTACTAAGTCTTGAAAAATGAGAAACGTATTGGTAAAAAACAGAAATGCTGCCGTTGAAAAGTCAAGGTCTTTACCAAACTCTGAATAATAGTTTAAAAATCCATACATGGAGTCTTTAGAACTAGCCGGCAAAAAAAAGGCAACAAGTAAAGTGAGTAGAAGAACACTCCAATAAACAGGAAAAAGTCGAAGTAATCGATTGGAAATAAAAAGTCCATAAGACCCGTTTTTACCAATGTACTTTTCTTTTAGAATTAAGGTCATATAAAATCCTGATATGATATAAAATGCTTGAACCGCTACCCTACCTCCAACCAAGTCAATTCCGAGAATTGAACTTGAGTGAGACAGAACAACGGACAATGCAAGAAGCAATCTGATTAAGCCCAAATTAAACTGATTTTAATTGAAAATACATCGAAGTTTAAGAAATGTAAAATAAAACAATCTATACTAAACTAAATTGGCACTAAAAATTTGACTTTTCCAAGATTTAAAACAATATTTTTGTCTCTTAATCAAATTTCTATGGAGTGTTTATTTTGTAAATCAAAGAAAATCTCTTCCTCATTTCTTCCGAGCACTTCGTTTAATAACAAGTTATTCGATTATGAAAAATGCAATCAATGTAATTTGCATTTTATTCATCCTATTCCTACACAGGGTGATCTGTTGGAGATGTATCCGACCTCCTACCAAGCAGGGATTGATCCAACAATTTTAGATAATCCGTATAAAAAATTAATTGGATTAAGATACAGTTATGGCTACCAGTTTGATTTGTTAAAAGAAATCAAGTTTACAGGAAAAATGGTTGATTTTGGTTGTGGAGCTGCTAACTTCTTAATCAATTGTAATCATGCGGGCTTCAGTTGCGATGGAGTAGAGTTTAATCCAAAACATGTGGAAGTGTTAAAAGAAGAAATCCCAAAAAGTAATATTTATACAGTAGAAGATTTTTTTAGATCAGACGAAAAGTTCGATATCATTCGGTTAAGCAATGTTTTTGAACATTTTACTGACCCTAAACAAATGATGAATCAACTCAAAACTAAATTGAACTCAGGTGGCTACTTTTTAATTGAAGGACCGATTGAGATGAATTTTAATCTTGCTAAACAATTTAGAAAAGTATACTTCAGTTTAAGAAAAAGGTTAAATAATAGCTATGTTGCACGTCATACGCCTACACACATTGTTTTTACAAATAAGGAAAATCAGTTGACTTTTTTTAAAGATTTAAATCTGGAACAAGTACATTTTAACATTAGCGAAGCTGAATGGCCTTTCCCAAGTTCGTTCGCCTCAGCAAGCGGAACAATTGGTAAGATAAACTATATAATTGCTCAAATTAGCATACTCGTATCTGGGTGGAATAAAAATTTTGGAAATACCTTTATTTACATTGGGAAAACATAAAGAATTAAGTGTTGCCTTCATTCATGGAAGACCTAGCGGTCATCCAACTCATGCAAAATATGCCAAATCAGTAGGTAGTACATTCTTTCATGAAGACAGGCTTCTTCATTGGCAAGACAGAGAAGCGAGTAAACTAAAAAGATATGCCAGTTGGATACTGAATGCATTCTTCTTCCCTAACCGAAAAAAGTGGGATGTCGTTTTAACCGAATGTGTTAGAATTCCTCAACTGATTCAAAAAAAAATAGGATTATTAAACAAGCGTCAGAAACTGATAGCCTTGATGAGTGATGAATCGCTTTACTTTACAGTTTCAAAAAAGTTTCCGCGACTTACTCAATTTCTGATGGTACAGTTTTGGAAATCCTGCGATGCCTTAATCTGTATAGGAAGTTTTCAAGTTGACCTCGCTAAAGAAATTTTACCACAAAGCCATCATCATAAAATCTATCAAACGTTTAATGGGATTCCGGAAGCACAAATGCAGCGTCTAAATTTAGTAACGCCTGCATTAGATTCGAAAACAATTATTTTTATTGGAAATGCTTCTGCCATTTGGAGAACGGAGTATAAGGGATTGGATATAATGATCGAAACGCTCTTAGCATGTTTGGAGGAAACTGAGCTTATTTTCAAAATAGCTGGAAATATCCCGCTAGAAATTCAGTCCTATTTATTGAAAAATGTTCCAGAAAAGAGAAAGGGAAACATACAATTCTTGGGTATCGTCGAAAACTTGGACGATTTATTTTCAGAAGCCTGCCTTTACTTGCACACAGCAAGAGGAGAAGCTTGGGGAATTTCTATTAATGAAGCATTGGCTGCAGGAGTTCCTGCTATTGTTTCAGATAAAACAGGGTCAAAAAAATTAGTTAACATGGTAGCGCCAAATTTTGTAGTTTCCTTAGAAAAAGAAGCAATTAAAAACAGTATTTTAAACTACCTTGTTACCTTGCCTGCTGAAAAAGAAAAAATATCAAAGAAAGCAAAAGAAATTTCTAAGCAGTATAGAGAGGAAGATGCCATTACGAACTTTAAAACTGTTTTTTATACCGTTTTAGAAGAAATAAAATAGCTTTAATGAAACGAATTCTTTTTTATTACCCTTCAAATAAAAGATCCATTCAGATTGAAACTACTCTTTCAGAGATTAAAAAGTTGGGCCATGAAATTATTCTGCTCACTACTTGTGAAAAAGGATTAATCCACCAAGAATTAAACCAGCAAGGAATTAAAACATTTTCGCACACATCAGCTTATAGCTTTTCTCCTTTCTATTACCTCAATCAAATCGTATTCTTGATTCGATTTTGCAGAAAACAACACATCAACCTGGTATTCTCAAATCTTCAGCACACTAATTTTATTGCTGTTTTTGCTCAATATTTCATAAATGCAAGGGTTATTGCTTTTAGACATCACTTCAAGTTCAGCCGAGGGAACTTTGGTATCTCTTTAAAAGTGAATAAAACAGAAGCTTTATTCGATAAGATTATTAACAGACTTTCGAAGAAAATAATTGTTCCATCAACTGGAGTCTACAATGGAATGAAAAAGTTCGAAAAAGTAAATTTAAAAAAAGTTGAAATTATACCTTATTTATATGATTTTTCAAAATACGGTTCGCCTAATGAAGAAATAGTTAGTAAACTGAAAGCCAAATATCAATCAGAATTGTTGGTTATAATGGTAGCTCGTTTGATTCCATTTAAGCGTCATTTGCAGATGCTTCCAACATTTCGGAAATTAATTAAAGAAGGTATTGACCTCAAGGTAATTATTTTGGATGAAGGCCCTTCTAGGGATGAAATCGAAAAGTATATAACTGCCAAAAATTTAGAGCAACATATCTTTTTAATTGGTTTCACAACTCAGTTCTTAGAATATATGAAAGCTTCTGATATACTTATTCATCCTTCTTTAACAGAAGCGAGTAACAATGTAGTAAAAGAAATAGGCTTAATGAAGAAAGCGGTGGCTGTTTGCAAGGGTGTTGGCGATTTTGATGATTATATTATTGACAATAAAAATGGGTTTCTAATGAATATAGAAAACCCGGAGATCGATGCTGAACGCATTATAAAAGAGATACACCTTAATACTGGAAAAGTAAGCGAGATGGGTGAAAGGCTAAACAAAACCATTCTTGCCACTTTTGGAAACAATACTGAGGTTGTGAATATGTACAAAAAGCTAATAGAAAATTATGGATAGGCCATTAGTCACCGTAATTCTCCCATGCTTTAATGCCGAAAAGTTTATTTTCGATGCACTTAATTCGATAATTAATCAATCTTACAAAAACTTAGAAATTTTTGTTATAAATGACGGAAGCACGGACTCCTCTATCGCTGAGATAACGTCTCTACTAGAGACTGATACACGAGTTAAATTGATCACAAACGAAGTTAACCTTGGCTTAATTAAGACATTAAACAAAGGAATTGATTTAGCCAAAGGCAAATACATTGCAAGAATGGATGCTGATGACTTTAGTGCACCGGGAAGAATAGAAAAACAAATAAATACATTTCTTAAGAATCCCTCATGTGATGTACTTGGTACAAATGCATCGCCGATGGATATGGAGGGTAACTTCCTTTCCAATGATTCTTTTACTTACTTACAATCAGAGACGTTAAAATTGAGTGTATTATTCACTCAACCTTTCTTCCATGGTTCTGTAATGGCAAAAACTAACGTACTGAAAGAGAATCATTATTCTGAAAAATACAAACACAGTGAAGATTTCGAATTATGGAATAGATTATCTTCAAAAAACTATAATCTAGCTAACTTAAAGGATTCATTGTACACGTACAGGATAAACACAGATGGTGTTTCAAGAAAATTCGAATCCACGCAAATTGAAAGTCATAATTTGGCATCTAAACATTATCTGCAAATGTTACTAAGTAAAACAATAGATGATAATGTTGTGGCCATGCTCAACAATAGACCCATTGGCAAAATAAATTTAAACTTAATTAAGATTTCATTAGATTATTTTAATTTAATTAGTTGTAAAGTCTCTAATAATACGAGTTCAAACGAAGTTGCAGCATATCGCTCTAGACAAAGATTAGACATACTTATTCAATGTTTTATAAGTAGTAAATCAATTTTAGTAAAAAGTTATTGCATTCAGAAAATTATATTCAAATTGTACACGAAAGAGTCAAGAAATTACGTCAAGCAAAAAATTGCAAAATATTTATAAGGCATGGTTCAGCAAATAACCATAATAGACATTATTATTAGTCTGTTTTACATAATTGTAATACTTTCAATAGTTTCTATTTTTAAGCCCGCCAAAGAAAAAAATTACGCCAAATTATATTTTCCATTTGTTATTTCTAAAATAATCTTTGCAATAATATTCGTGCTCATCCACTCCTACTATTACAAAGGAGGGGATACATTCTTATATTTTGCTGGTGGTAATTTCTTTTATGAACAAATCAAGGCAAATCCAATAGCTCTTTTAAAAATATTAAACTCTAGCTTCGGTTCTTTAAACGATTTATCATACACAAGCAGTTATGGTATTATAAGTTCAATAAGGTCTAATGATGTCTTTTTCATGAGTAAAATTCTTGGAATTATACTTTTATTTACCGGTAAGAATTTTTTAGCTGCTAACATTATATTCACCTCATTAACGGCAATTGGCATTTGGAAACTTTACACAACAATGTGCAAGCTATATCCACGGTTATACAAACTTTTTGCTCTAGGGATACTATTCTACCCTTCCTTAGGGATTTGGGGTTCCGGAATTTTAAAAGATCCTTTAACTTTTGCAGCGGTTGGAGTGATTTTTAGCTCTACTTATCACTTGATTAATAGGAAAAAAGTGTTCTATTCTGTAATGGGAATTATAATTTCCACTTTGCTCTGTTTTGTCTTGAAGCCTTACATACTCTATACATTCATACCTATCATACTGTTATGGGCTCAAGGTCAGATTTCTCGTAAGGTAAAAAATCCATTTTTTAAAATAATCATCACTCCTTTAATAATCACTATCTTTTGTATTGGGGGCTATTTTGCACTTAATTCAGTTTCTTCAGGTGCAGGTAAATATTCATTAGACAGTGTTCAATCTGTTGCTGAAGGTTTTCAAAGCTGGCATACCTACTTGGCCGAAACAAGAGATCAATCAGGATATTCACTAGGAGAAGTTGAATTCACACCAATTGGAATTTTAACAAAAGCGCCACAGGCATTTTTTGTAACCTACTTTAGACCTTTTATTATAGGCGATGTTAGAAACATTGCAACACTTTTTGAGGCGATTCAAGCCTTAATATTACTCATATTAAGCATTTATGTTTTCTTAAGAGTAGGCATTCTAAAAAGCTTACGCTTGATCGTTTCTAACACAGATTTGAGAGCTTTCATGTTATTTGCGATTATTTTTGGAGTAACCGTAGGGTTAACTTCATACAACTTTGGTGCACTTTCAAGATATAAAATTCCTTCAGTACCATTCTATGTTGCTTCAATATCAATAATTTATTATCTAGGTTACCTCAAACCCAAAAAAGGATTTGCATAGCTCTGCTGTTAATAAAAACACGATATAAAAAAAACCTAGTAATAAAATCACGGTTATCTTTGTATCAATTAATAATTAAGAACGAAAATATATTGTTACCTCACATTTTCGGAGTTATAATTCAAAAACAAATTTTATGAACGAGTATGGAAGAAAAGCAGAAAATGCTTCTATTTCTACGTTAGGTTTAAGCAACGTTGCCGCGGCATATTGGAACTTAGAACCAGCACAATTAATTGAAGAAACACTAGTTCGTGGCGAAGGTGTTTTAACCAACACAGGAGCTATAGCAGTTGATACCGGTGAATTCACAGGGCGGTCGCCAAAAGACCGTTTTATTGTAGAAGATGAAATTACCAAAGATGCTGTATGGTGGGGAAATATCAACATTAAATTTGATACTGATAAGTTCGACGCCCTCTACAATAGAGTAACTTCCTATTTATCAGGAAAAGAAGTTTATGTTAGAGATGCTTATGCTTGTTCATCTGAAAAGTATAAAATGAATATCAGGTTAGTCTCTGAGTTACCATACTCAAATCTATTTGCGTCAAATATGTTTCTTCGACTTTCAGAAGAAGAAATCGCCAATTTTGAAGAAGATTGGAATATTATTTGTGCTCCCGGTTTTATGGCAGACCCTGAAGTTGACGGAACTCGTCAGCATAACTTTGCAATAATCAATTTCTCAAAGAAATTATTATTGATTGGTGGAACTGGTTATACAGGAGAAATTAAAAAAGGAATATTTTCTGCATTAAACTTTATCTTACCACACCAAAAGAATGTGCTTTCTATGCATTGTTCTGCAAATGTTGGACAAGATGGCGACACGGCTGTTTTCTTTGGCCTATCAGGAACAGGAAAAACTACTTTATCTTCAGATCCAAACAGAAGATTAATTGGAGACGATGAGCATGGTTGGGATGACGATTCTGTTTTTAACTTCGAAGGTGGTTGTTACGCTAAAACAATAGACTTAAAAGAAGAGAACGAGCCTCAAATATTCAATGCAATTAAATTTGGAGCAATGTTGGAAAACATCAACTTCAAAGATGGAACGACAGAAGTAGATTACGAAAACAGTGAAAAAACTGAAAACACAAGAGTATCGTACCCAATAGACTACATTGATAATATTCAACCAGGTTCAATTGGAGCTGCTCCAAAGAACATTTTCTTTTTAACCGCTGATGCATACGGCGTATTGCCTCCTATCTCTAAGTTAACCCCAGGACAAGCTATGTATCACTTTATTTCTGGCTATACTGCAAAAGTGGCCGGTACTGAAGCTGGTATTACAGAACCACAAACAGCATTCTCAGCTTGTTTTGGAGCACCATTCATGCCTTTACACCCAACAAAATATGCGGAAATGTTAGGCCATAAAATGGAGAAAAACAATGTAAATGTTTGGCTCATCAACACTGGTTGGTCTGGTGGAGAATACGGAACTGGATCAAGAATAAAGTTGAAATACACAAGAGAAATGATAACAGCTGCTTTAACTGGTAAATTAAATGATGTAGACTATACTAATCATGAGATTTTCGGTTTAGCTATGCCAAATTCTTGTGAAGGTGTTCCATCTGAAATCTTAAACCCTAAAAATACTTGGGAAGACAAGGCTGCTTACGATAGTAAAGCTAGCAAACTAGCTGCGGCATTTGTAAATAATTTCAATAAATTTGAAGAGTATGCAAATGATTCTATTATGGCTGCAGCTCCTAAAGTTACTCAAGAGGTTTAACCAAATAAATTTTACCTTTACAACCGTTCCGATAGCTATCGGAACGGTTGTTTTATTTTACATCACTATGCTTTGTATTCATCACCATTCTACCGACCCTTACTTTAATATAGCAACAGATGAATTCATCTTTAAACATTTAAAGGAGGATTGTTTCATGCTTTGGAGAAACGATAATGCCATAATCGTTGGAAAACATCAGAATACGATGGCAGAAATTAACGTGGACTACGTAAAAGAAAAAGACATCAAAGTTGTTCGAAGACTTTCCGGGGGAGGGGCGGTTTATCACGACTTAGGGAATCTTAACTTTTCATTTACTAGAACTGGTGAGAATACTGAAGTAGTCGACTTCGAAAGATATACAAAGCCAATTATAGATGTATTAAACAATTTAGGAATTGCCGCAAAATTTGAAGGACGAAACGATTTAACGATTGAAGGAAAAAAGTTTTCCGGAAACGCCGAACATGTTTTCAAAAACAAAGTTTTGCACCACGGAACTATTCTGTACTCCTCTCAAATGAAAGATGTTAGTGGAGCTTTAAAAATCAATCCCCTAAAATATAAAGACAGAGCTGTAAAATCAATTCCAAAAAGGGTTACCAATGTTTCAGAACACATGAAGCAACCCATGAATTTAGAAGATTTTACCCAACGGATCATGGATCATGTTCTGGCAACCTTTCCCGACGCTAAAATGTATGAATTCACTGAAAATGATTTAGCCCAAATTCAAAAAATAAGAGATGAAAAATATGCGACTTGGGAATGGAACTTTGGACACTCACCAAAGTATAATTTTATGCAAGGTGCGCGAACTTCTGGCGGCACATTAGAAGTGAACTTACGAGTAGAAAAGGGAATTATTCAAGAAGCAAAATTCTTTGGCGATTTCTTCGGGGTGGCAGATATTACAGAAATTGAGCAAGCCTTAATAGGCTGCAAACACGGACAAGACGAAGTAAGGTCTGTATTGGCTCAATTTGACTTAAAGCAATACTTTCACAAGATGTCTGCAGCTGATATTATGGCAGTGTTCTTCTAATACGCTAACAATTCATCTACCACCTTTTCCAATCTCTTTTGTGGCAAAAAGTTTGCCTCCAAATTAGGATGAAACGGAACGGCGGTGTCTAATGATCCAACTCGTTTAACAGGAGCATCTAAGTATTCAAAACATTGTTCTGAAATCTCAGAGGCTAACTCACCTCCTATTCCACCAAATAAAGTGTCTTCATGCAAAACGATGACTTTCCCAGTCTTTTTAGCAGATTTAAAAACGCTTTTCCAATCCAATGGAACCAATGTTCTTAAATCGAGAATATCAGCACTAATACCTTTTTCTTTAATTACCTTTTTAGCCCAATGAACGCCCATACCGTAAGTGATTATCGAAAGTTCATTGCCTTCAGAGATTAAATTAGCTTTCCCAAATGGCAAATTGTAATACCCTTTTGGCACTTGATCGGTCATACTTCTATAAAGTGCCTTATGCTCAAATACCATTACAGGATTTGGATCTTCAAAAGCAGTTAGTAAAAGCCCTTTAGCATCATAAGCATTAGACGGGTAAACAATTTTCAAACCTGGAATGTGTGCAAACCACGCTTCATTACTTTGCGAATGAAAAGGACCCGCTGCCACTCCTGCACCAGTCGGCATTCTTATCACCACATCTGCATTTTGCCCCCAGCGCCAATGGATTTTCGCCAAGTTGTTTACAATTTGATTAAATCCCTCGGTCACAAAATCAGCAAATTGCATCTCCATCATGGCTTTAAAACCATTAATGGACAAACCTAAAGCACTACCTACAATCGCTGCTTCGCAAAGAGGCGTGTTTCTTACTCTTGATTTTCCATATTTTGTAACGAGACCATCGGTTGCTTTAAAAACTCCTCCGTACTCCGCAATATCTTGTCCCATGAGAATAAGATTGTGATGCTTTGCCATTGCTAATTCTATTGCATCTGCAACGCTATCAATCATTCTTACTTCATTCAACTCAGTTGATGGAGCTACTTCTTTAAATTTAAAGTCTGCATAAACATCATTTAATTCATTTTCTGTGGAAACTTGAATCAATTCTTCAGCATACGCTTTGTCTAAACCAAGTTCTATTTCAGCTTTAAAATCTGAACGAATTAATTCAATTTTTTCTGCATCAAGTAAATTCTCCTCAACTAAAAAGTTTTCATAATTGGTAACAGGATCTTTCTTACTCCATTCATCAAATAACTCGTCAGGAACATACTTGGTCCCAGAAGCTTCCTCATGCCCTCTCATTCTAAAGGTGATACACTCCAAAAGAATTGGTCGTTGATTCCACTTCATTGACTCTTTTAGCTCTGTAACTTTTTGATAGACTTCTAATATGTTGTTCCCATCAACTTGATGAGCTTCCATTCCATACCCTATTCCCTTATCTATGAATTGCTTACATCTAAACTGTTCTGCACTAGGTGTAGAAAGTCCGTAACCATTATTTTCAATAATAAAAATGACAGGTAAATTCCAAACTGCAGCAACGTTTAAACTTTCATGAAAATCACCTTGACTCGTTGCTCCATCACCTGTAAAGGCTATGGTAACTTTTTTATTTTCTTTTAACTGATTCGCTAATGCTATTCCATCAGCCACCCCTAATTGTGAACCCAAATGAGAAATCATGCCTACAATGTGATGCTCTTTTGAACCGAAATGAAAAGATCGATCTCTGCCTTTGGTAAATCCAGATGCCTTGCCTTGAAATTGTGCGAACAATCGATGTAACTCAATCCCACGACTTGTGAAAACACCTAAGTTTCGGTGCATGGGTAACATAAACTCATCTTCAGATGCTGCTTCTGTTGCTCCTACAGAAATAGCTTCTTGTCCAATTCCAGAAAACCACTTTGAAATTTTACCCTGTCGCAATAAAATCAACATCTTCTCCTCAATCATTCTAGGCTTGAGTAATGCCGAATATAAATCAACTAACTGATTATTAGTATATATTTGTCTATCAAACTTCATACTTTTCTTGGTCTTCTAAGTGTATCAACAGGAACAAATTTATTCCAATTTCACTAACTTTAGACAATCTAAAAACGGACTTATTAACAGATGAACTGGCAAGAAATAATCGTAACAATTTTAATGATTTTAGCAGTTGCCTATTTGGTTCGGTACTTCTACCTACAAACCAAATCGCACAAATGTGACGATTGCGGATTAATGGATATGAAAAAGAAGGGACGGTTTAAGAATGTAAAATAAAAAAATCCCCTTGCATAAAGGCAAAGGGATTTTCAACGAAATACTTCTAAATTCTTATTTATTTTCCCATTTACGAGCTTCAGGCAAGTATTTAAGAATATCAGCAATTCTTCTATCATCACTAGGGTGAGTGCTCATAAATTCTGGCGGTGCTTGACCCTCTCCTTTAGCTGATGACATACGTTTCCAAAATTCAGCTGCAGTTGCAGGATTATACCCTGCCATTGTCATAAATACCAATCCTAGTTTATCAGCTTCCGATTCATTGTTTCTAGAAAACTTCAACAATCCCAATTGAGAACCTATACCGAATGACTGGTTAAATACAGCTTGAACTGCAGGTGAAGCACCGCTAGTCCCAATCTGTCCTATAGCTCCCAATCCCTGAGCTAACATACCTTGACTCATACGCTCATTTCCATGCCTTGCAATGGCATGAGCAACTTCATGGCCCATTACTACAGCTATTCCATCTTCCCCGGCGCAGATTGGTAAAATACCTGTGTAAAACATAACTTTTCCTCCAGGCATACACCAAGCATTCACCGTATTTTCATCTGCTAAGTTAAACTCCCACTCAAATTCCTTCAACCTGTCTTTGTAGCCGTTGTTTGATAAATAACGATTCACTGCAGAAGAGATATTAGCACCCACCTTTTTTACCAAAGCTGTTCTGGGATCAGCATCAGGTACAAGTTTTGCAGTTGACTTTACTTCAGAGTACTGCGTAAAGCTCATGGTTTGCAATTGGGTTGTGTTTACCATCTTCAATTGCTTTCTACCTGTAATAGGCACTGTTGCGCATTGAACAAAAAACGCGATTACTGCAAACGCTATTAATCCTTTCTTCATCTTATTTAATTTCTGCTTTTAACTGTTGTAATTTAAGTGCCAAATACATCGGCTCCAATTTCTCTAATGTCCCAGCTTTTACACTGCATTTACCATTATGATGGACAATGTATGCACATTGCTCAGCTTGCACTTCGTGATGATCGCAAATAGACATTAAACACGTAATTACATGCTCAAATGTGTTAACATCATCGTTGTGTAAGATGAGTTCACGCTGTCTGACTACCTGCTCCTTTAATTCTACTTTCTCTAGTTCTTTTGTTGACATAAATCTATTGATTTTTCAATTTAGAGGCCTCCGTTAAGGAGATCCTCTTTCCATTATAGTAGGCTGTTACAAATGCATCTTTGATTGTAGCTGTTATCGTATTTTTCAAATCTGCAGCTTCTAATACGCTATTAAAAATTCCTGCATTGTATCTGTACAAACCACTTTCTAAAGCAACCACATTCAGTCCTTCATAGTTAAATACACCTTTTTTCACAGGCGCTGAGAACACTCCAACTTGAATTGTATAATACAACCCTTCAACTGTTTTTGCATTAACGACTTCCTCAATTTGATCTGAAGTAAACTCGATTGGTAAAGCTTCTTTACTCCCTCCCGGCACTTGACTTACTTGTTCAGCAGACGCTACAGTCCTACTTCCGTTTGTCGGATTACTTGAAGTACTTGAGCTAATTTTAGGAAAGTTAGTAACTGTTTGTGAGGTTGAGCTTGAGCCGCTTTCAGCTCTAGCCTTACTAGTACTAATTCTTTCACCGTTTAAAAAGGCAACAACAAATGCATCAGGATATCCAATTTTTCTAATTTCATCTCTTGCTGAAATTGCATTATTAAAGTTCACAAAAAGACCAGCAGTATACCTCGTAATTCCAGTACCGGTTGGCTCAGCCATTAACGGCGCAAATCCTTTAAACGTATTCGCAGGTATTTCTTTTCTAAACGCTCCAACTTGAACTTTATAAACGATTCCTTCAGGTAAACTAGTTTTCGTTGGAATTGGTTTGTTCTCATTGTAAGCCGACTCATTCCTATTTAACGTAACGAAAATAGCCTGCTTCACCACTCTCGGAACGAGATCAATATTTTCAATTTTAACAGCTGATTGTACATTTGAAACTACAGCTGGCGAATTGACTTTAGATGCCGTAGCTTGTTTTACATTCGGAGCAGTATTTTTTATTGCTGTTGCTTGTCCAATTTCGGTACTTCCGCTTTCTACTTTATTATCGTTTGTTGTTGGAGTTTTCGCAATAACTTTATCATCCACATCATTATCCTCTTCCTTTTCAGGTAAAGTAAGATTACTATTATTTGGATTTAATGAGTTCAACTCTTCAGTCTGCTGAGCAGTTTCGTTGCTTTCTAATGAGCCTGTCGTTTCTCCGAGTGTTAATAAAGATTCCGGTAAATCTGTTAAAACTATACCAGATTTACCTTTCAACATATAATCATTACTTAAGAAAATATATTCTTGCCTTTCTCTTTCTCTTAATTTCGATAAATAAGATTTATCCTTCTCTAAGAGACTTTGAAAAAGAAAGTTCTTTACCTTAATCTGAAGGTTAATCGTTTCAATTTTTTCTTCATTCGCTTTAATTGTGCTTTCAATTACTTGAGCTGATTTTGTTAATTGTTGCCTTTCATCTTCATCTTTCACAGCCTTCGCCATACTCAACTCAACCAATGCTTGTTTCTGTAGTCTCTTGTTTTCATTCGCCAACTCAAGGGCCTCTTGATATGCTTCATCAGCAGCTTTTACTTGGTTAGTCAACGCTTGACGATTATCTGCAAACATTATAAAGGCCGGAGAACTATATATCAATTCCTGTCGATCTGCATCGACATTTACTGTGTCGAGAAATACCTCAAATGCCGGTTTACTAGGAGCTAGTACCTGGGCAGAAGCAGGTTTATCTGACGACTGAACACCCACAAATCCTTCTTTAATTTGCCGTTCTCTTTCATAATATAATGCTGCCTCTCGAATCAGTTGTGCCCGTTCTTCACCTAAGTCTTCCACTAATGCTAAAACACTGTCTCTTGCATTCCCTTCTTGCATTCCGTCAGCAACAGACTCTTGTGTTATAATTGTCGCATCTAATGTAACTACTTGAGCACTTCTTTCCTCGGCCGCTGCCTTGGCTTTAGGCGCCTCTACAATGGCAAGTATTTCTTCATCATCAATTACTTGAACAAATGGTTTTGCAGCTTCATTCTCCTCCGCATTTGCATCAGCTGCTAAAGCTTCGTTAACAACCGATCCTAGTTTTATCAGCGCTTCTTGCTGCTTTTTGAGTGCCAATAATTCATAATCGTATGCCTTTTGCAAATTTACTTCCTTCTGAGAAAGTCTATCTGTCTTATTTACTTCAGAACGAAGAATAGCAGCATCAGTAAAAAAGTTGTCCGCCTCATCTGTTAGTAATTCAGCAATATCTCTTCCCTCTGTGCTATATCTTTCATCAATATCGCTTGCTTCATAAATTTTTGCTTTATTGAATTGATATTCTTTTAAATTGAAAGCCGCAAACTTATTAGCAGCTTCAATCTGTTTCGCCTCAGATTCTTTCTTCAGTCGATTTGCCTCAGAAAATGCTTGTGTTCGTTCCGCCGCAGTTGGTAAAGTGTAAGCTGACTCTTGAGCTATTTCCTGCTGTTTTGCTAACTCTCCTGCCTCATATAGGGCTTTTTTCGCTGCAATCAACTGAATTCTACTCTGTTCGCTAGTTGCTTGTGCTTTTTGATCAAACTCTAAATTTGTGAAGTCAGCTTTAATTACACTTGCTGCTGTTACCTCATTTGAATTGGTAATTGGAGAATTATCAGCTACAAACTGACCTGACTGTCTTGCAGCTAATTCTGATTCTACATCATTTTTAGATTTTTGTTGTTCGTTAATACTTGCAGACAATTGATCTAATTCTTTCTTTAAAATAGAACGCTCATTTTCATCAATTTCAGCTTCATAAGATTGGTTCACCTCACTCTTTTTGCCCTTCAAGTCAGTCAACCAATTGTCATAAAGTTGAATTTTATTAGTCAATTTCACTTCATCATCTGCAACAGCCTCAGCCTTATTAAGTTCTTCAACATACTTTAAATTAATAGAACCAATTGTTTGATCCTTGTATGATTTCTTTGTTAAAGCTTCTGCCCCATCAAGACCCCTTTCATTTGATGGCTTTGATGACTGCTGTTGATTTGAACTAGAAACACCTGTAGTAGCTTCGTTATTTGAAGCGAGCTCATTTGAACCTTCTTCATTACTAATTGAATTATCTTCAATTGAAGCATACAACTCATTACCAGGAGCGTACGCTAATTTATCGTTGTCTCGGTATTTTTTTAACTGATTGAACAGTTCATTCTTTTCTTCTTCTGAAACTTGAACAGATTCTTCAGAAGTGGAACTAAGACTGTTGGAAGCGGCTAATAATTCAGCCTTTTCCATAGCTAAAGACTTCTTGTTTAACTTCGCTTCTAACAAGTTTTTATTGAGAATGCCAGATTGATATTCGAGGTCTTTTAAGTCCAATTCTGTGTTCTCAATATTCTTCGCTAACTCCTCTTTTTCCTTACCGCTAGAGCTTTCCTCTTTCTTCTTTAAGGTTTCCAATTGACTTTGCAAAGCACTCTGCTCTTCTGAAAAAGACTTCGCCTTAGAAGAAAAATCGGTGATTTTCTTTTGTACCAAAGAGTTTCTTTCCGCTATATCATTTAACGACGCTGAAACAACCTCTTCCAAGTTTTTACTGTTAGTACTATTCGATTTTAAATCGCTTAGCATTCTTCCCGCAGTTTGCAAATCGTTTTTTCCAATAGCTTGGCTAATGCCTACCTCTGATGTTTCTATCGCATCTAGATTACTTAAATCATCGTTAATTGACGCTTCCAGTTCTTGTGCCAATTGTGCTACAAAAGAAGCTTTTAGTGCCTTTTCTCCAGCTTCTTTTCGTTTTAACTCAACTTCTTCCGTTTGCGAACCTTTGGTTTCGATTGCATCTGCTTGATCAAAGAGTGCTGAAGCCTCTTGCTCTAGCTGAATAGCAGTAGCATATTGTAAGTCAATTGCCTTTTGCTTCGAATCGATTAACGTATTCTTTTCCGTTTTCAAAGAATTCAATTCCTTCTCAATCCCAACTGCTGTGACGGTTGGATTAGTTGACATAGCGGAGGACCCCTTTTCCGATTGGGTATTGTTTGCCAACTCCTTAGTATTGTTTTTACCTGATTCAGTTCCCGACTCTCCTCTTGATGCTGAACCTTTATTGGATGCATTCGTTTGACTTCCCTCATTTATAGTTGAAGTAGTTCCTTTTCTCCTCTCTTTAAGTGCAGCAAGATTATTAGAGCTGTAATTCACTTCCAAATTCGCTTTCATCTTAATTAATGAAGAAGATACACTTGGACCTGTTGTTAAAGACCTATTATTTGCTACTGAACCATCAAAAATATTTTTAATCACCAATTGCTGCTCGTTCCCGGTTCCAACCAATCTCAACTCTTGACCTAGAACTGCAAATTCATCTTGCTTGGGAACAACAACAACTCCTGTATGGATAGGATCTACCTCATTTGTTTCCACATTAAACTGATACTCTCCTCCATTTTTAGCAATTTCTATTGCATAATTTCCCTTATCATCTGTTTCATAAACTCCTACCGTTTCTTGTGTTGCTTTGTCTATCACTGTAATTTTCGCCCTTTTTTGACCCGAATTACTCTCAGCTATGAATGTTCCGGATATAACAGATAGCTCAGCAGGAGCTCTTTCTATTAAAACCTTGTAAACGGTTACCTCTCCAAATTCATTTACCCTGTTTGATGTAAAATATGCTGCAATTTCTTCTTGATCCGTTACAAACATGAAGTCATCATCAGCAGAATTAAAAGCAAAATCTAAATTCTCAGGCTCACTCCACAGTCCTGTGACATCATCTAATACACTTCGAAAAATATCAAAACCTCCCATACTTGAATGCCCTTTTGAAGCAAAATACAGTGTTCTTCCATCCGGTTTTATATATGCGTAATCTTCATCATACGCAGTATTTATTGAACTGCCGAGACTAACCCCTTCACTCCATTCTCCATTGCCCAGCTTTATTGCTTTATAAATGTCTTTCCCATTTTCCCCTTTCTTTCCATAGGAAGAGTAATAGACTTGTTTTGCATCTTTTGCTAAGAACACAACAGACTTGTCATTTATTTTCTTGTCATACTTACTCTTAAACTGCTCGGGCACTGCTAAAATTTTACCCCCAATGGCATTTTCATCGTAAATTCGATAAAAGTCTTTTTCTGCAATACCTTGTCTTTCGAGCACTTGAACTTCGTTCATCTTGGTCAATAAATCTTTGCCATTTTTGCACATTTCAATTTGACGATCAACACTGTACTTAGTTTTTTCTTCGTTACTAGCCTTATTTTTAAACTTGCTATACTGTTTTACTGCTTGAGCAAATTCATAATTCAAATGATATGCTCTGCCTAAATAGAAATAAGCCAATGGGTCAACATTGGCTTTAGAAGCGGCGAAGCTTAAATACTTCATAGGTTTGGTTTTATCTGCCTCTGTTTGCAGCACACAAGCACCAAATCTGTAATTATAAGTGGGATCTTTAGGATATAAACTCAACAACTGAGCATATATGAGCTTGGCTTCTTTATAATTTTCAGCTATAAAAAGCTCATTTGCTTTAGCTTTTAGCTCATCCTCAGAACCAACATTTCCCTGAGCACCAACACTTATAGCTAAAACTATTATTAATGAAAGACCAAAGAATAAATTCTTTCTCATCTATTTTTTTTCAAAGTTCGTTATTTACAAAGATTATAAGTTCATTGAGTTATAAATGCACTTACGAATTTAATGGTTAACAACATCTTGTGAATAAAGATTCTAACTTATAAATCACTTTCGAAGTCCCGTTTAAAGTCACGCACTTCTTTTTCCAATCCAAACATATAGGTGAATGCTTGTTCCCCTTTCTTAGCATCATATTTTCGATCGTCACGCTTCATTTCCTTAATCTGAATATTAAACTCCTCATTACTAGAAATTACCTTCATTAAATTTCTTCTGTAAGAAAAGAAATACCATGTATTTGCATCAACTTCTAAGTAAATATTTACAATGTCACCACTTCTCTTTTTTGTAATTGTTATCCCTCCATTAACATACTTATTGATTTCATACTTCCCTGAATTACTCAATCCCATAGGGCCAAAAGACTTAAAAGTATTCTCATCTTCATTCCACTTAAACTTCACTTCATTGAATACTAATCGCTTGTTTAATTCTTCAGGAAGTCTTTTAATTTTGCCGTTTAAACTAAGTTGAGATACAATTTCATCAGCCCTTTCTGTTCCAACAATTTCTTTTAGTCCCTTTGTATAGGTTGATTTACTAAAATCTACGGGATTCAAATTAATATTTTCATTGATATTTTCAGCTAGCTTCTTCATTAAGTTGTCATTAAAAAAGAAATCGACAATCATCATCATGTCTACAACGGCTCCTTTATCTTCCAAGGTATAATTTACATTCCCGGCTCCATTAAATTTCAGATTTCCGGTTCTAGCTCCTATGTCTAACTTACCCTCAGCATATATTTTACAAGCCTCCGTATTTAAACTTAAGTAACTACCAGATAGACTTTGTTCAACAATTTTATCTTTTTGACCTATCCTATATTCTTTACTCTCTTTATGATAGTGCAGAAAACCCAATGCTTCAATTATAGAAATGTCAGAATAATTAACTCGTTTTGTTAAAAATCCTGGGTAAAGGAAAGTAGAATCAACATTTAAATTAATTCCCGTTGCAATGAAGGCTCCTGAAGAGTCTCTCAAATTTGTATCAATCGGAATGTAGATATTATTTGGATCTATCTCAGATTCAAAATCAATCCAACGTTTTTCTAGGCTAGCACATTCGTGATTAATCTGTGCAACTCCATCAAAAACCAAAAACTGTTTGCTACCAAAAAGTTTTACGCCTCCATCAAAAGCAAAATAGGGGCTCAAAACAAAGTTTGATGTATCTGAAATTTTTCCAGTTCCTAACGTTTGACCACCTTCATCAACAACAATGTTGTACAAGAAAATGGTTTGCACTAGATTAGTTTCGTCCACATAGTCAATTTTTCCACTAGAAACATAATCCTTACGACCTTTAATTTGAGTATTTGCTTCGTACACTTCGTGAAATTCGGTGATACTGTTTGTAACAATTCTCGAATTTTTCAACGGATCCATTTGAGCATCTTTTCGAATCATCAACTCTCCACTATCAGGGTAAATCCGAGCATCGGCAGAATTTAGGTAAGCTACTTTGTGAGCTGCAATTGTATGACGCCTAGAATCGTATTGGGCCATTGGAGAGAAGAAAAACAAACTATCTTGACCTGAATGAGTGGAAGTAAATTTAGAACCTTCCAATTTTACATCGGCTGCAACTTCTGTAGAGCTTGTGCTTGAAAGTTCAATAATTCCATTATCCATATACCACTTGAATTCATCCATATAACACAGGTACTTATTGACAGGGAAGAAAATTGGCTCCTTTTTCCCGTTTGCTTTGAAACTTGCAGAGCGCTCTGTGTAATCTACATGGGCTTTTACATTCTTTGTTTCCAGTGCAAATTCTCCATCTGACTCCTTTTCATTCTTTAATTGAAAATCAGAAGTATCAGCATCAAAAGTATTGTACTTAAATACCATTTGGTTAGAAAATAAATCTGCTCGTTCAAAATGATAAATACCATTTGCCCTCATTTCATTAATACCATAGGCTGAAGTACCTTCAAAGTTATCTCGCTCATCATACAGCACCATTGGTGATACCGTGGTTGTAGCGAACATCACATCTTTTTTCGGCAACCAACGCATATCTGTTTTTTGAGCTTTTGCAGGAGGATATTGTACACCGTTCTTTTGCTTATCAACAAAATACTCACTTGCATTCGTAAGCATTGAGTCAGGATAAAACATAAAGTCATCTGAATAAGTTGTCGATGTTATATATTCGAGCTTCCCATCTCCTCTTAACCCTTGGTTACTTAATTTAATATCATTGTAAAACGTTCCCTTGCTTCCGTACATCGGCATCCCCTCCGGTGGAGTTTGACGAATAAAACCTAATGAAAAATCCTCTTGCAACCTGAGCTCTTCTTTGAACTCAGGAAAAATTCCAGAAGATGCAAAAGTTCCTCCAAATATTAACTGATCATTTGTAAAGCTGTTCAAGTCAGCAATTGTAAATGGCTCTAATTCAAAATAAAACTGTCCTCTGTCGTAAACTGGCCCAAGTGCATTCCCTTTGTCATAGTATACATATGAATTACCTTTTGAATTAAAAATCGGGTACCCTGGAAAATCTTTGTTTCCTGATTTGTTACCAAAATTATCAATCAGTAAGTCTCCATTCACTCCCTCAATAACGGTTTTCACTGGCTTAATGATAGGATTTCCAAATACGTCTAATTCTGAACTTTCAGCTTTTAAACGCAACGAATCAACATTTGTCAGGTTAATTTTAAAGTTTTCGTAATCGAAAGAAAATTCCTTTCCATAAAAATCAAACCTACCTGCTTTTACCAAGCCAGCAAATTCAAAATATCGATTTCGTTTCATTTTAATTATACCATTTGCCGGCACAATCACCACGTTTTGCGAATCACTTAACACCACTCCCGGTACACCGTAAATTGTCAAATCAAAATTAAGGAGGTTCAATTTTGCATTCTTATCTCCTTCAACATTCGAATTCACGTTAATTACATCGTAGTCCACTTTTTTACGACTAGACATGACATATTCAAACAATTTCTCTTTCACAAACACCTTGTCCGCTTCAAAATCAAAACCCAATAAACCCCAATTAGAATATTGTATAACCATGTTTTGAAGATCACGAGGATCCATGTTGAGATTCCTTGCCAATTCCATAAATGAAATTGTTTTAGAGTCGTAACTTAACGACAGGTTATAAATCGTATTTAAAGGGTTTCTATTGGTAGATCCACCTCCACCGAGCTTATCAAACAATTCTTGCTTGAAATAATTCGCCGATGTAAATCGTGCATCTGTCTTCGTACTTCCCAATAGTTTAGTAAACTCTAAAATAGGTTCTGCTGTTTTCCAGATTAAAACCTCAAAATCCATCTCAACATCATGAAAGCTATTATAGTATGGAGTTTTAGCAACCCCTTCATCGTTCTTATATAAAGTAACCGTCTTTTCTTCAAAAAGATATTTAAAATCTAATCCAGGATGATAGATAGAGTCTTGATGAAGATAGATGCTTATACCCGAGTTATTGGAAGTAATTCTATCTTTTCGAATGGAGAAGTTTTCTGAAAAGGCGCGCATGAATAAAGTATCATTTCTTGTAAACTCTACAATGGCGTCTTGAAACTCATCTCCTTTGCCAAGTAACTTTGAACCTACCATCGAAACACCACCATCAAAATTTACCCCAGGTGCTAAATTTTGTATCTGAATTCGACGATCGTACGAATCAAACCGAGGGTATGAAGCCCGTTCTTCCGTCATATTTGCCAACACTTTATCAGTCACTTTACCAGAAAGAGGAACATCAAAATAAAATGTATTGTAAAAAGTAACAGAGTCCGCCTCATAGGTTGAAACGTTGAAGTTTGCAACATAGTTTCTCAGGTCTGCATAAACATCTTTTGCATCAAATCCTGCTTTTTCCCATAGCACCTTTCCTCCTATTCCTACCCAAGAATTGGTTGTTGGATAATAAGCTCCTTTCGTGTTATAAATAATCATGGAGTCCCGCTTTGCAAAGCAAATAAGGTCCAATTGGTCAAAGGTAATTTTTGGCAAACTATCATATGCAAAAGAGTAGTTGCTATTGTTTGCTGACCAAATCGTACTTGCTGAGCTGTACATTACATTTTCCCTAAACAAACCATTGCAAAAATCAAGAAATTGCGTAAATTTTCTTGATTTTCGATCTTGCAGAAGTTCTAGTAAAATTCCTTGCCACGCTTGAAAACTCTCGTCAGTTTGGTTGGAATCAACTACAAAACTTCCAACCGTATAAAGGTAATTCCTAAAATCCGGAAATGCTCTTAATTTCTTCTTTAACATAATGTTAGAAACAGCATAGACACCCTCACGCTGTTTTTCAGAAAAGTAACCTCCGTACCAGACTACTTCAAATTGTTTCATAAAGTCTTTCCCCTCTTTACGAGCATTTGATAAATAATCTTCCATTTCATCGAAAAAAGCTGTAGAATCAGAAGAAAACTTGTCAGGAGTTTGAGCCGATAAACTTCCTGAAGTGTGAATAAACACTGCTATAAAAAGTGTTTTTAAGAGTAACTTATACGAACGCTTCATAAATCATATTTGGAAGTAAAGTAAGTAATTTAAATAGAGCTTGCAAAACCTATTCCAAAAGTGAAGGAAGCACTTATCAACGATTTGTTGAAACAAAAAAATCCGCTGTATTTAAACAGCGGATTTTACAAAAACAGGAACTTGTTATACCTCAGAATGGTAATAACAAGTTAAAATAGAGTCTAACGCACCCTCTCCTTTCAATATTAATTCGATTCTATTCATCCATTTCTTTGGAATCAACCCATATAATTCTTGTGGAACTTGATTTATCATTTGCATCGCATCAGCAATTTGAGCATCCCACACTGGATGATAGCGTAATAGGTCATCTGGATAAACTACTTTTCGCTCAGACTCTTCATTAAACGCTTCGAATGGTTCTGAAATATTCAAATATCCATAATCATCGGTTAGCTCTTCTCCTATTTGAATATCTCTAATCGCTATTTCGAAATTATAGGGGGTTGTTAAGCAATTTGAATTAAAGCTGTGATTCACAAAACGGCTATTGTCCCAACAAAGAACAGATTCCCCATCTCTATTTCTAAAAGCATATTTTTCAATAGTTGCTTGATATTCATTAGATAGTTTTCTTACAGCTTGCGGACTTAACACGATGTCAAGTTCATCTTGAGCCCAAGTTATTGTACCTTTTGGAATGAATTTAGTTGCAAAAACACCTATTCCCATTTCAGGGCTAATCATTTTTAATTCCGTATTCGGATGTATCATTTCTTAGTTAAAAATTAATTCGAGAAATCACATATTTTAAGAAAAAAGCCCAGAGCGAAACGAATACCGAGAGAACGATAATTAGCACTAGTCGCATGTTAAAGGCTTGTTTCATTTCAGTTTTTTTATTTTGACGTAAATCTAAAATTTGGTCACATTTCAATTCTCAACGAAACAAAAAACTTTTGATTTTAAGTCTCCAATAGAAATTTATTGTACAGCGCGATCAACCTACTTTTTGCTCTTTTCAATCTCATTTTGGTTGCACTCATACCAGAAATCTGACTTATTTCCATAATTCGCTTTAAATCAAAACCCTCCTTATACTTCATTAATAAAATTGCTTTATCTTCTGGCTTCAAAAGCTCTAACAAGAAATTAATTCGATCCAACCTCAATTCTAAAACAGCTTCAATTTCATCGTCTGCAACTTCTTCTGGAATATCTAATAAATCTTTTAAATCATCGAATCGCACTCGTTTGTATTTTCGAAGGTGCTCAATGCAATGGTTGTAAGTTATAGAATAAAGCCATGTACTGAATAAAGAAAGCCCTTTGTAAAGGTGTAATTTAGCTATCATTTTCAGCATGATATCCTGCCTCAAATCCTCAGCCACCTCCCTGCTTTTTGTCATAGAGTAACATTTTGAAAAAACCTTTTTTTCATAACGTTCACAAAGTTCCTGTAAAGAAGTTTTATTCCCATTACTTAAGTAGTAGTCAATAAGTTGCTCGTCAGAAATAGAATCTTCTTTGGCCATTCTTTCTTCATTTTAGATGTACTCAAATCTAAATTATTTTTAATTGCTGTGACCTTTTTTATATGTTCCGTCTCAATAAAAACTTTATACCATAAAACATGAAAAAATTAGCAATAGGAATATCACTTTTATTTTGCTTGAATGCAATGAGTCAAAGTGTTCCGAAGAACATTGAGTCAGCATTTAAAAAACAATATCCATCTGCTATGGATGCCGAATGGACAACTTATTCAACTAGCTATGAAATAGTGTTCAGTGAGAAGGACGTTTACAAAACTGCAACCTTTGACAAAACCGGTGTCTGGATAAAAACAACGAGTCAAGTTGATGCAGAAAGGATACCTCAACCTGTTATGAATTACGTGACCAACAAGTTTGGAGATGCTGCTTTCGATTCTGCTGAATTTATAGAAACAAAAACACTTAAATATTACAACATTACCGTGATTGATAATGAAGGAGAAACAAGCTACCTAACGTTAGATGCTACAGGTAAAATTGTAACCGTAGCAAATGAAGTACTTGAAGAAGAAGATGAAGAATAAAAAAAGGGTGTGCTAGTAGCACACCCTTTTTTAGTTACAATGAACCTGTCGTTATTAATTTATGGGCCTTTATACTGATTACAATCACAATAAATAGTATTGCCAGCCATTTTTTCCAAGTATACCCTTTTAGGTCATCTATAAATAGAAAAAAACGAGATTTTAACCCATCGCGTTTAATCTTAGCCATGCTTTTGGAGTTTCAAACCACACCAAGTTTCTTTCGCCAATTTCTCAATTACAGAATAACCGCTTAACTCCTTTTCAGCAATCAAGTCATCTGCATCGGTAATGTAAAACCCACTTAATAATAGCAGTCCTCCGGTTTTTAAGTGCGAATTGTATGTTTCAAACTGACTAAGTAATATATTTTTATTGATATTGGCAATAATGACATCGTGCTGCTTTCCAATAGTAGCGATAACTTCTACTCCACCGTAATACGCTGAAACCTCAGTATTATTCCTATCAAAATTTTCCTTCATGTTCTCGAAGGCCCACTCTTCTATGTCAATCGCCTCAACCTGGTCTGCACCCATTTTTTTCGCCAAGATGGCTAAAATTCCGGTTCCGCTACCCATATCCAACACTGACTTTTCATTAAAGTCAATGCTTTCCATGAGTTCAATCATCATTTGTGTTGTTTGATGGTGCCCTGTACCAAATGACATCTTGGGCTCAATGATAATTTCGTGTAAAAAGTTAGGTTTTTCAGGATGAAAAGGTGCTCTAACATAGCAAAAATCACCGACTTCAACAGCATCAAAATTCTCTTCCCATTGTTGATTCCAATTTACTTTTTCAATTTTCTCTGCCGTAAATGAAATTTCAACTAATCCTTCAAATTGGTCAAACGCATCCTTCACATCAGACGCTACATAATCGCCTTCTAAGATGTAGGCTTTCACCAATGATTCGTCTTCGTCTTCTAAAAAACTATCGAAAGGCATTTCACCTAATTGAGCAACAACTATTTCATTAAAAGGGCGAAACGGAGATAACTTTATGCAAACTTCAATATAATCCATAGTTAAAGAGCGTTATAGATACCTAAAAAATCTTTGGCTTGCAATGCTGCTCCTCCAATTAATCCACCATCAACATCAGGTTTCGAAAACAACTCCGCTGCGTTGCTTGACTTGCAGCTGCCGCCATACAAAATGCTAGTATTCTCTGCTATGGTTGAATCCATTTTCTTAGCTATTTGAGAACGGATAAATGCATGAATTTCTTGCGCCTGATCTGCCGTTGCAGTTGCTCCTGTGCCTATTGCCCAAACGGGTTCATAGGCGATTATAATTTTCTGGAAGTCAGTTTTTGAAAACTTCCAAAGCAACTCCAGTTGGTCTTCAATTACGTCAAAATGTTCCTTTTCTTTTCGATCCTCCAACAATTCTCCACAACAAAATATAGGTTGAATGTCTTTGGCTAGTAATTGTTTTATTTTCTGAAATAACTCCTCATTGTCTTCGAAGAAATACTCTCGTCTTTCTGAATGACCCACTAAACAATATTGAACCCCTACGGATTTCAACATCTCTGCAGAAACCTCTCCCGTATATGCTCCCTTTTCAGAAGTATGACAATTCTGTCCACCCAAAGTAATTTTACTATCAACAAGTAAATCAGCTAAGGCTGAAAGATGAATAAATGGAGGACATATAATTAACTGTTTGTTCGAATCCGACGATTTGAAATTCTGAATCAACTCATTTGCTAAGTCCATCCCTTCTTGGAAGTTTTTATTCATCTTCCAATTTCCTGCTACAATTTTCTTTCTCATTTTGATTTGGTTAAACCCTAACTCGTGGGTCAAGAACTCCGTAAAGTATATCTACTAAAATATTAACGACAACAAAGATAACCGCAATAATTAAAACGGCTCCCATTACAATAGGCAAGTCATATTTTTCGAGTGCATTTACAATCTCCCAGCCTATTCCTTTCCAAGAAAATATTATTTCAACAAAAACAGCTCCTGCCATTAAGCTGGCAAACATTCCTGAAATTGTCGTAACCACGGGATTTAAGGCATTTTTCAAAGCATGTCCAAATAGTGTTGATCTTGTGGTTAAACCTTTCGCTCTTGCCGTTCGAACATAATCCATTGAAAGCACCTCAAGCATCGAATTTCTGCTCAGTTGAAGTACAACCGACAAAGGACGTATTCCGAGTGTTAGGGCAGGCAAAACCAAGTTTGTCCAATTGATGTATTCGCCTCTTCCCAAATCATCAACTTCGTACAAACTGCCTGACATGTTTAAACCAGTCCAATCGGACCAAACGTAACCGAAAAGCCAAGCAAAAATAATTCCTACAAAGAAGGAAGGCAGCGCCATGCCCGAAGTTGCCAACAAAAGCAATGTTTTATCCACCCATGCATCTTTATACAGCGCAGATAAAACGCCTAATAGAATTCCTAAAACACTTGCAATAAGAATAGATGCCAAAGCCAATACTGCTGTCTCCGGCAAGCTCTCAAATAAAATGGAAGAAACCTTTTTCTTTGATTGATAGGATTTTCTGAGATAGGGTACCTTAAAAACAATATCAAATTGATCTGTAGCTAAAACTTTTGTGCCCCCATATTTTTCCGCTTCATAAAAACTAGCATCACTTTCGGTGGTGGAATGATAAGAAATGGGCGACAGGTCATTCAGGTAAAGTCCGTATTGGTAGAAGATACTTTTATCGAGTCCAAGCTCTCTGTTAATTTCATCAATTGCATCTTGATCGGCTCTTTGCCCCAACATCATTCGAGCAGGATCTCCTGGTAGAATATTGAATATAAAGAAGACCAGCGTGAGCACCCCAAACAGGACAAAAAAGCCATAGATTAAACGCCGAATGATAAAAGCTAGCATAACCCTACCTTAAGTCATCAACTGCAGGAACATTGCTGTGGTGCCACTTTCCTTTAACCGTTCCATTCTCTAAATACATAATCCCCGGATTAGACCGGATCATTGTCTTTAACACGATTCCGTCGGTTACGTAAAAATCAAAGTTCAAATCAAACTCTTTAATGAGACTATTACTCAAGTCTACCCCAGCTGAAGACAGTCCATAAACTTTAATGCCTTTTTCTAAAGCTTCACGAGACAATTGATTGATTGCATCTAAGTTTTCTTTGTCCGTTAAGTTCATATCGTAACAAACAATCCAAAGTGCTTTTTCTTCAGCTAAAATTAAGTCTGTTAATTCCTCTCCATCCGGGTTTGAGATTGTCAAATCAGCAATTGCAGCTACATCTCCCTCTACAATTAATTCATTTTCTGTGCTCAACCATTCCCAATCCTTGTCTTCCCATATTTTAGAGTCATTATAGGTCGCATTGGTAAACTCCTTCGTTTCACCGGTATTTTTATTTTTATACACCAAAATATTATCATACACCGGCTGCACAGCATCTTCAGGTAAACTCATTTGCTCAGGCAAATTCTTACCAATAGCATACGGTCTGAAATCTTTGAAAGGCAGATCAGTTGTGGAGCCAATGGTTAAATACAAACTATATACTACACTCATAAAAATAGCCACATTTGCCGCTAAACTTGGTTTTTGCGAAATGTACTTTACAATTATTGCTACCCATAAAAACACTAAAACTTCAGAAACCATACTCCAATCTAACATCTTCCCTAACACAAATAAAATGGCACTAGAGATTAAATAAATTCCCAGTAGATGTGTGTTATTCGCCCAAGGTTTAATCACATTTCGTTTGAAGAAAATAATGAGAATTAATACGAGCAGCACTAAATCTTTGTAAAAAGATTGCCAAGGAGTTAACGGAATTGCATCACCAAAACAGCCACATGAACGCACAATTTCAAATATCGCAGAAGCTCCTGTTAGGATGGTAAAAAAGCCAATCATTAAGAGTAATGACCATGAAATTTCTTTCATTCGCCAACCCACTAAAACAGCGACTCCCATAATAATTTCAGCAATACATAATGCTGCTGCCAACGGAACTAGAATAGAATGCAACCATTCCCAATTCATTCCAAATTCTACAAAATACTCTTCTAACTTGTAAGAGAAACCCAACGGGTCATTCGCCTTAACTACCCCACTAAATATAAAAAGGTTACCAACTATTATTCTGGCAAAAGTGACAAGATATTTCATGTTTTAATTTTTAGTTATTCAAAAATAGAAAAGGAAAGTTCAAAAAATGATCAATTAACAGCTATTAACGCTAATCGTTTTCTTCTTCCATTTTAATCAATGCGAAGATGGAGTAATTCACCATGTCTAAGTAATTTGCGTCTATGCCTTCAGACATAATCGTCTTTCCTTTATTATCTTCTATTTGCTTAATTCTTAAAATCTTTTGAAGGATCAAATCGGTTAAGGAAGAGATTCTCATTTCACGCCATGCTTCGTCGTAATCATGGTTTTTGTTTTCCATTAACCCTTTTGCAGTAGCAATGTACTTTTCGTATAACTTTCTAGCTAGGTCGTGATTTAGTTCGGTGTCCTCGCTATATCCTAACTCCAACTGAACTAGAGCCATTATAGAGTAATTTACAATTCCGACAAATTCAGGTTGAATACCTTCATCAACTCGGCTACTTCCCTTCTCCTCAATGCTCCGAATTCGCTTGGCCTTAATGTACAATTGATCGGTCAATGAACTAGTTCGCAACACTCTCCACGCTGTGCCATAGTCCTGCATTTTGTTGTTAAAAACGTCTTGACAAACTTTAACCGCATTGTCATATTGTTCCGAAGTATTCGCCATCCTTTTCTCTTATTTTTGATTCATGCAATTAGCGAACGAATTTAATCCTTTTCAAAACAACTACTCCATCAACTGCAAGGGAGTTTTAATGGATTTTTCCACACCCAAAATCATGGGAATTGTGAACCTCACTCCTGATTCATTTTTCACAAAAAGTAGATTTCAAGCGGAGAATGAAATTCTGCAACAAGTAGAAAAAATGCTCTCGGAAGGAGCTGATATCATTGACCTTGGAGCGTTCTCTTCAAGACCTAATTCCGATTTCATTTCACTAAAAGAGGAACAAGAACGCTTACTGTCTCCTCTCAAAAAAATCATTCAAGAGTTTCCCTCTGCAATTCTTTCCATTGATACCTATCGTTCAGAAATTGCAAAACAATCCGTTCAGGAAGGCGCAGCAATCATCAATGATATTTCAGGAGGGGATTTAGATGACAAAATGTTTGAAACCATTGCAGCATTAAAAGTGCCTTATGTAATGATGCACATGAAAGGAACGCCAAAAACCATGCAGCAATCTCCGGAATACGATGACGTATTTCAAGAAATATATAAAAGTTTCTCTTCGAAATTAGCACGGTTAAATGATGCGGGCGTGAACGATGTAATTTTAGATGTAGGTTTTGGTTTTGGGAAAACGCTAGCGCATAATTATACTTTACTGAAAAAGTTAAACTACTTTCATTCTTTAAAAAGACCGTTATTGGTTGGGGTAAGCAGAAAAGGAATGATTCAAAAAGTAATTGGAGCGGTTGCTGAGGATGCATTAAATGGAACTACAGCAGCGCATGTTTTGGCGTTACAAAATGGAGCCAACATTTTAAGGGTTCATGATGTGAAAGAAGCGAAAGAAGCCATACAAATTGTAGACTTTTACCAAAAGCAGTAATATTGTGAACATGGCTCTACCTCTTTTTATTAGCGTTCAGTGGTTTGATATTTTAGATATTTTACTTGTAGCGCTCTTGTTATTTCAACTTTACAAGTTGGTAAAAGGTACCGTAGCCATTCGCATTTTCTTAGGAATCCTTGCTATTTATGTGTTATGGAAGCTGGTTTCCGCCATGCAAATGGAAATGTTATCTGAAATTCTTGGGCAATTTATTGGGGTTGGAGTTTTAGCCTTGATCATTGTATTTCAGCAAGAAATTAGGCGTTTTTTACTTTTAGTGGGCTCACAAAGTCCTTTTGCAGGAAAAGGTGTGGTGAAAAAATTATTGCAATGGACCAACCAACAAGAAGAAAAAGCAAACTTGAACATTAACAGTGTGGTAAAAGCTTGTTTTAACATGAGTAAAAGCAAAACTGGCGCACTTATTATTATTACGACCGACTCTGAACTAAAGTACCATGCTTCTACCGGAGTTGAAATTGACTCGAAGCTTTCTTCCATCTTCTTAGAGTCCATTTTTTTTAAAAATAGCCCACTGCACGATGGTGGTGTAATTATTCACAACAACAGAATAAAAGCCGCTAAATGTATTTTGCCTTTGTCCGATAACCCAGACATTCCGGTACATTTTGGATTGCGCCATCGAGCCGCTGCGGGACTAACTGAAAACTCCCCTGCCATGGCGATTGTAGTTTCAGAAGAAACCGGAAAGATTTCTTTTATTGTAGGAACCAAGTACAAGCTAGACCTTAGCCCAGAGAAGTTGAAAGAAGAAATAGAAAGAACAATTAAAGAGAGTTAATTATTTCTGTTCACTACTTCAATTATCTTACTATCAATTTTATACTTCAACAAACGTTTACAAACGATTATAGTCGTTTAAAAACGCTTAAAAGTTTATTTATGATGCAATTGAAACATTAATTGTACTATTTTTATAAAAAAATAACACAGCAGACATAGTGCGAACATAGTTAATCATACGCATGTGCAAGTGTTACCCACCATTATATTACAATGACAATTAACCAATTATACGACCAGATTTACTCTGACAAGTCCACAAAAGAACCTGATAAGTTTCTTGGGATTTATGAACCTAATAAAAACTTGGTTGATGCTACATTGATCAATAACGATAAAGAATTGCACAATAAAGTTATGAGATTGACTGCTGACTATGCTCATCACTTGACAATGAGAGAGAATTACAAAAAAGCACTGCCAAATCTTAACAAAGCAATCGAGCTTTTTCAAACTTATCCTGACTTCAAAGACACAGACCTTTTCAAACTTGGATTTTACGAAACACTTCTATTTGATCGTGCAGTGGCAAATTATTACCTTAAGAATTTGAATGAAGCAAAAAATGATCTCAAGTCACTAAACACCCAATTTCCAGAAAACGACAAATATAAAACTTGGCTATCTGCTACACAGGTATATTCTATGGATAATGTAGTTAAGACAATGACCATCATAATGGCTTCATCAGTCATTTCAACGGCCTTATTTGATAGACAGGATATTGGAGTATTTTATGACATAATTCTTTATATAGGCGCTGTTTCTATTATCATTATAGTGACTTTGCAAATAATTAAAAGAATAAGAAAATAAAAAAAACGGGTGGGTAACACTGTATATAGCAAATAGGGCGTTCGGTGGTTTACGAAAGTTCCGTGCTATTTATAAACATCGCCAAATCGTAGATTTGGCTTTTAAGAATGAATAAATTAAAAACAAAATACAACGCTTTAGCTCAGTGCAAACACGAAAGTTTATTGCTTTCTACTGCCCTACTTGCCATATACTAAACGTTACCCAACACACTCCAATACAAACAATTGATTAATCATATTATCGATAATGGTTTTTTAATTAGTTAGCAGACTTTAATAAATCCATACCCCTGTAATTAAAATTTCATGCTCTCCTTTTAATTTCGATTGACCTAATTTGATTAGTATTTGGTCTTTATGGTAAAGCTATTCCTTTTGTATTACTATAGGTTTGGTAATTAATAAAAGTGGTCTTTATAAAACCATATAATTATCTAAATATGATGTAAATATGAAAAAAACAACAAGCTTTTTATTTGCAGTTTTTGTTAGTTTATCATCCTTTTGCCAAGAAAGCACAATTGCCGCAGGCGGAGATGCTACAGGTGCAGGAGGCTCATCTAGCTATACTGCAGGGCAAGTGGTTTATACTACAGCCACAGGAACAAACGGAAGCGTAGCATAAGGCGTGCAACAACCTTACGAAATCTCCATTACTACAGGTGTAAAGGAAACAACTATTAATTTAGAAATGAATGTTTACCCTAACCCTACCACCAATTATTTAACCCTAAAAGTAGATGACGTTGAGCTTTCAACTTTCAATTGATAGACCTACAAGGAAAGATAATTGAAAACAAAAAAGTAACGGCAAGTAACACAACCATTAAAATGGAAGCATTACCAAAAGCAATTTACTTTTTAAAGGTAACAAAGGGTCATCAACTAATTAAAAAATTTAAAGTAATTAAAAACTAAACAGCTTGTCAGTTCGAGTGTTCTGAAGAATGAGGAACGTATTGAGAACAACAATTAAAAAATTATGAAAAGAATATTTACAATATCAGCGGCATTATTAATGACTGCAAGCGTATGGGCAAAAGCACCAGAAAAAATGAGCTATTAAGCAGTAATTAGAGATGCAGGTAATTTTTTAGTAACATCTGCAGCTGTAGGAATACAAATAAGCATTTTGCAAGGTGGATCATCAGGCACAGCCGTTTATATAGAAACTCAAACACCAACTACCAACATTAACGGTTTGGTAAGTATAGAGATAGGTTCTGGAACAGTAGTTTCGGGTACGTTTAACACCATTGATTGGAGCGCTGGACCTTACTTTATAAAAACAGAAACAGACCCAACAGGAGGAACAACTTATACAACAACAGGTACCAGTCAATTAATGAGTGTGCCTTATGCTTTACATGCCAACACAGCAGATAGTATTGTAGGTGGAGTAAGCATAATAGAAACCGACCCAGTATTTGGAGCTTCTATTGCTAATGGTATTACGGCATTAGATACTGCTAGCTGGAACAACCATACTGTTGATAACGACACCCAACTAGACTCTACAGACATAGCCAACCTAGGTTATATTGCAGGATGAATTACAACAGAAGTAGATGGTTCTGTAACCAATGAAATACAGAGCATAAGCCTTACCGGAACTACAGTAACGCTAAGCAATGGTGGTGGCTCATTTACCGATAGTGTAGGAGTTTATACCGCAGGAACAGGTATTGATATTACTAATAATGTAATTAGCACATCAGATGTATGTGGTCTATCTATTGGCGATACCTACCAAGGCGGAATTATCTTTTATTTAGATGGCTCAGGCTGCCATGGTTTGGTTGCAAAAACTCAAGATGAGCTATCCACTTATCAACGTTCTGAGAGCGCTTTTAATACATGGGCATATGCAAGTGGGATTTTTGGAGGGGCTCAAAACACAAAAAAAAGTATTGCTAAAGCAGTAACTAATCTAAGTAAATGCCCTGCAGCTACTCAAGCTTCATTAACAGATGGTGGCTTTAATGATTGGTATTTACCTTCAAAAGATGAACTAGACATGATGTATGTAAATTTACACTTGCAAGGGCTTGGCGGTTTTGCTAGTAACTACTATTGGAGTTCTACAGAGTTCAATAGCTACAAAGCGTGGATACAGAATTTCAGCAATGGTTACCAGTTCAACGTCAGTAATTTAACCACTTACTATGTGCGTGCAGTTCGGGCTTTTTAACTATTTATCTATTTATCTATTTAATTAATCTAGTTTTATTGAAAATAAAATCGCTATGCAAAAACAACGACACTCTAAAACACTTATTCTTTCAATAGTTTTATCCTTTTTCTTTCAGTTATCTTTTGGACAAAATCCTTGCGTACCAAATCCCTGTATGAATTTTGGTGT
>JBLHTZ010000011.1:0-62710 GCA_047627915.1 Vicingaceae bacterium | reverse complement strand
TAATGGCACTTTTTGGCTATGCAGCAATTGACAATCTGCGAACTAGCTCTATTCAAGTCAATACACCAGTTGTTTCAATTGGCAACAATTTAAAATTTCAATTTAACCTTGAAAATAAGACCCAAAAGGAACAAACCATCCGTTTAGAATATGGAATCTACTTTATGAAAAGTAATGGTGTGCAAAACAAAAAAGTTTTTAAAATAAGTGAGCGAAAATTGAAAAACAGGGAAACTATTTCAATTCAAAAATCGCACTCAATAAAACCCATAAGCACTCGAAAATATTATCCAGGCGAGCACGGAATAACTTTAATTGTAAATGGCATTGAATTTGAAAAACACGGTTTTTTACTGAACATGTAATCCCGCAACCGCTCCTCACATTTTTACTATTTTTTGAAGCCTTTAAAAGTAAATTAGTGGTTATGGAAATAGACGGAACATTGTTTACCCCAGAGGTAATTTGGTTTTTAATTGGTGTTGGGTTGTTGTTACTCGAATTAGTTGCTCCAGGATTAATTTTTGTGTTTTTTGGAATTGGAGCTTGGATCACAGCAGCTGCGTTATTGGGAATTGACTTGTCCTTAAATGCTCAATTACTCTTATTTGCAGCAACTTCTTTGGGAAGTTTATTGTTACTTCGACGTAGTATCCGAAAAAAATACATGGATGTTTCTATCAATGGGACAGAAGATGCCGATAACGGTTTTATTGGAAGTCAGGCTATTAGCCTAACGGAAATTACCCCAGGAAAAGACGGAAAGGTAGAATTTAACGGCAGCCAGTGGGAGGCATGCTCTTCTACACCCATAGAGTCTCGAATGGCTGTGACCATCATCGGAATGAAAAGCATTAAATTAATTGTTGAACCTTTAAAAGCGTAACTATGAATCAAGGAACTATCATCTTAATTGGATTAATTATTGTATTAATCTTCTTATTTATTTCTACTATTAAAATTGTGCCGCAGCGTTCTGCTTTTGTCATTGAACGATTTGGAAAGTATAGAGACACGTTAACAGCAGGTTTTCACATTATTATTCCATTTATGGATAGAGTTGCGTATAAACACACCCTAAAAGAACAAGTTATTGACGTTTCAGCACAAATATGTATTACCCAAGATAACATCTCAGTTGAAGTTGACGGTGTGTTGTACTTACAAGTAGTGGACGCTAAAAAAGCTTCGTACGGAATTGATAACTATCCATTTGCTTCTATTCAATTGGCGCAAACTACCATGAGAAGTATAATTGGTAAAATGCAGTTGGATAAAACGTTTGAAGAAAGAGACCACATCAACTCTACGATTGTAGACGCAGTAGACAAAGCATCTGATCCTTGGGGAATTAAGGTTACTCGATATGAGATTAAAAACATTACTCCTCCACAAAGCATTAACGATGCAATGGAAAAACAAATGAGAGCCGAGCGTGAAAAAAGAGCAACGATTGCTACTTCTGAAGGTGAGCGACAAGCTACTATGAACCGAGCTGATGGAGATAAACAAGAGTTAATTGCCCGATCTGAAGGAGAAAAACAAAAAAGAATTAATGAAGCCGAAGGTCAGGCAGCAGAGATCTTGAGTATTGCTGAAGCAACCGCTGAAGGTATTGCAAAAATTGCAGCGGCCATTCAAAACAAAGGCGGTTACGAAGCAGTAAACTTGAGAGTTGCCGAACAATACATTGAGCAGTTTGGAAAAATTGCCAAAGAAGGAAATACATTAATTCTACCTTCAGACTTGACAGACATATCAAGTCTCGTCGCTACAGCTACATCTGTGATTAAGCAACAAGGAAAAGTCTAAGCATGAAAAATAAAGTCAAATTACTTTCATTTTTTACAGCGTTTCTATTCGCCTTTGGTATCACCTCTTTAGATTTCGATAACTTAGCATTAGTTAACAACATAAAGGGATATACAACCATAGCATTGGGATTCGTTGCTGCTATTGCATAATTTATCCTTCGAAAAAAAGAGAAAGAAAATAATTGAGCAAAGAACTAACATTTGATTATACGATTATAGGAGGCGGGCTAGCAGGAATGCAGCTCGCCTTAGCTTTTTGCAGAGATTCGTTTTTTGACAATAAGAGCATCGCAATCCTTGAACCAGATTCGAAAACAGTAAACGACAAAACGTGGTGTTTTTGGGAGAAAGGAGGAGGTCAGTGGGATAGCCTATTGCGACATCGGTGGGAAAAAGGAATGTTCTACGGACCTCAAAAAAGTATTCCAATGAACTTTGGAGAATATTCTTATAAAATGCTTCCCTCTATTAATTTCTACGAATTTGCAAAAGCAGAGATTGCAAGAAGCACAAATGTAAGATGGATTAAAGATCGAGTTACAGAAGTCACAGGAAACGACATTAAAGGAGAAAAGGACCTCTATCATAGCGCATGGATTTTTGACAGCAGAGTTCCTGCGGGGTTCGAAAAAGATTCTAATTCGATAACCCTCTTGCAGCCTTTTAAAGGCTGGGTAATTGAAACTGAAAAAGATGAATTTAATCCTGAATCGTTCACTTTTATGGATTATAGGTTGGCGCACGAAGACAAGACCTGCTTTACCTATGTATTGCCAATCAGCAAGCGGAAAGCCTTGGTAGAATTTACTTTTTTCGTTCCTGAATTAATTGATCGTAAGGTATATGATGAAAAGCTTAAGCAATTTATCAGTGAAAAACTTGAAATTAATTCTTATTCCATTTCAGAAATTGAAGAGGGTGTTATTCCAATGAGCAGTTATGCATTTTGGAAAGACAATAAGGAACATTATTTAAAAATTGGTACTGGTGGCGGTTGGGTAAAAGCCTCTACAGGTTACTCCTTCAAAAGTGCAGAACGGAAAGTGAATGAATTAATTAAAGCGTTAAAATTAAACACAACACCTAAGCCTTCTGCTTGGGAAAAGCGTTTCCGTTTTTACGATGAAGTACTATTGAATATTCTATACCGACAAAACCGAAAAGGACCTGAAGTTTTTGAACGCATGTATGCTAAAAATGAAGCGTACAAAATCTTTAAATTTTTAGATGAGGAAACTACCTTTGCAGAAGAATTAAAAATAATGTGGAATACAAATCGACCGCTTTTTGTAAAAAGCGCAGTTGATGTACTAAAACGAAAAAATTATGTTTGGAAAAATGGGTGACATGATGGGCAAGATGCAAGAAATGAAGCAGAAGTCTGAAGAAGTGAAAAAAAGATTAGATACTATTAGCGTAAGTGGTGTTGCAGAAGATGGTAAAGTAACTGCAATATCTACTGGCAATAGAAAAATTACGTCCATTCAAATAAGTGAAGAACTTTTAGCAAATGGCGATAAGGAGCAAATTGAAGATTTAACCATTTTAGCAATCAACAAAGCATTGGAAAAAGCAGAAAAAGTTTCTGAGGCTGAAATGGCGGGAGTTGCAAAAGGTATGTTGCCCGGGTTTTAGCAGCTTTCAATGAAATTAATTGAAAAGTTAAGACAACTAAATTCCAAATTTGACGTTTGGTCGTTTTTAACTGATTTCTTCTTTTTAGTGGGCTTCTTTGCTTTAGATTGGAATCCTATTTTATTGATAGTATGGTACATGGTGGATACAAGCGTTATGTTACTGTTTGCTATTATCATTACTCACATCAGCAGTAAAGATTGGTTAGATACATTCGCATTTATAGTACTTGCTCCTATTTTTATATTTATCATGTTTGGCCTACTTCATGCGGTAAATGAACTTATCGTTGAGTTAAGGTTGCAGAATGAGGTTGTATCAGATCCTCGATTAGTTTTCAATTCATTCCTATTTCCTATCATGCTTATTTGTAGTGGATTAAATTACTTCACAGAGTTTCAAAATGACAAAATTAAAATTGAGAACAATACCTACAAACATGATTTTCTAAAGCACTTTTTTTTGAGATACACCTTAATTTTTGCCTTGGTTGCATGTTTAGCACTATTTTATATTCACTTCCAAATTGGTATCATAATTCTACTTATTGCAGTCAAAGCAATTTTAAGAGTCTTCAATAAAAAAGTGAGGACAATATTTTAAAAATTACTGGTGAAAGCCCAATCTCATTCCTATCTCATAAACAGGTAAATTATTAAAGCCACTTTTGTCAGTAAATACATTTGACAATCGATACCGTCCGTAAAAAACAAATCTGTTAAAACCAATACGTGCTAAAAGTCCGTAGGTATAGTCTCTTTTATAATATAAATCAGTATCCAAGGTTCTGGTCTTTCCTGCACCGGGGTTAGGCTGTTTCTCTAATAGCTTGTGTCTTACATCGTATTGCCAGCCTGCAAAACCTCCTAAATCAATAAAAGTACCGTTTGAGTGGATTTTATTTGCCAGCTTAAACCGAATAAAGGGAGCGGTCATTAATGAATTAAAAATCAATTTTTCTTTCTTGTGCAACTGAGTACTGGGAATAGTTTTAGTAGAATCTTGAACAATGTGATACGCCGAGCGATGGTACGCAATATCAAATCCGATTTCCGACCATTTTGCCAATCTCCATTTCCACAAATAACCAATAGAAAATGAACCTGACTTTCCAAAAATTACTGCTGAGCTGTCATCTTCAAACCCTCCAACAAATCCATAAGACAAAAATAAATGACTGTACTTATCTTTATTGGGTCCTCTTTTAATCAAGGTCATGGAATCTAAGTCTCTTCCGTAGGGATCATTTTCTGCAATTTGCCCAAAACCAACCAGAAAGATCAACATAGAAAAACACAGAAGAATTGTCTTTTGATTCATCAGAATCTTATTTTTAAGGTTGGAACTTTTGAAGTGCTAAAATACAAATTGTGAAAAGATGATAGTTGATTTAAGAAGCGATACAGTAACACAGCCTACGTCGGAAATGAAAAAAGCCATGTTTAACGCCATTGTTGGAGATGATGTTTTGGGAGATGATCCGACGGTAATTCAACTAGAAGAACTTGGAGCAAACCGTTTTGGTCATGAAGCAGCATTATTTTGTCCTTCTGGCACCATGACAAATCAGATCGCCATCAACGTACATACAAATGCTCCTGGAGAAGTCATTTGTGACGATTTAGCGCATATTTACCGTTATGAGGGTGGTGGAATGGCTTTCAATTCTTGTGTATCAAATCGGCTGATAAAGGGGGATCGTGGACGTTTCACTTTAGAACAACTAAAACCTGAAATCAACCAAGATGATGTACACTTCCCTCCTAGTCACCTAGTAGCTTTAGAGAACACCTGTAATAAAGGCGGAGGTTGTTATTGGGAGATGAGCGAGATTGAACGAATTGCTACTTTCTGCCGTTCAGAAAATATTCCCATTCACCTCGATGGCGCTAGATTATATAACGCTTTGATAGCACAAAACACCTCAGAACTAGAAATGGGGAAGCACTTTGATTCGATCTCCATTTGCTTGTCGAAAGGCCTTGGAGCTCCTGTAGGTTCTCTTTTAACAGGAACTAAAGATTTTATTAAAAAAGCAAAGCGAATTCGTAAAATCTTTGGAGGAGGAATGAGACAATCAGGCTATTTGGCTGCGGCGGGAATTTATGCTCTTGAAAACAATGTAGAAAGACTTGCTGTGGATCATGAAAATGCTAAGATAGTAGGAGAAATTCTAGATTCGAGAAAGGAAATCAAAAAAATCTACCCCATTGACACGAATATTATCATCTATGTTTTGAGTGATGAAATAGACCTTCAGAGCTACTTGAGTCAACTAGGTGCTAAAGGAATTCGCGCGGCATCAATGGGTGCTCAAACAGTTAGACTTGTTACCCATTTAGGCATAGGAAAAGATGAGATGACTCATTTACAAAGAAATTTGTAATTATATCTACTCAACAAAAGCAGCGGTTAACTGTTTTAATCCCAATAATTAATGAGTCTTCGTCTTATGTTATAATTTGTTCGTCTCAGATTACAATTCGTTCGTCTTATAATCTGATTTAAAAGTTTTTTAAAAGAACCACGACCACTGCGAATTCGTATATTTAGGCTTGCGCTAAAGTTAAACTACTACCTATAGTTCATGAAAAAGTTATTACTCAAGATTCCTCTTTTCTTTCTTTTCTTATTTTTGGGAAACTCACTATTTGCTACCCACATTATGGGTGGAGAAATTACTTGGGAATGTTTAAACAACGGACAATATGTTTTTACACTTAAAGTTTATCGAGATTGTAATGGGATTGGATATAATGTCAATAACATTGCACTAGAGGCACATAATTATCCAAACGCTGGCAATATAACATTAATCCCTGTCAGCTTTTTTAGCGTAACTGACATTACTCCTTCATGCGAGGGAAGCCCCTGCGCTACATTAAGACGAAGTGACCCAGACATTCAAGGAGCGATAGAAGAGTATGTATTAAAAAGTGCGCCCACTACCTTAAATGGCGTACCTCCGGCAACGGGATGGGCCTTTACATGGACCTCTGGAAACAGGAATGTTGCCATTGATAACATCAATAACGCTAGTAATTTCGGAATCACACTTAGAGCGATTATGTTTCCCTATTTTGGTAGAAATGCAAACCTTTGTTTTGATTCCTCTCCAGATTTTTATCAGAAACCTTCTACAATTATTTGTGCAGGCGAGAGATTCACCTATAACCACAGTGCTTTCGATAGCGATTTAGATTCACTTGCCTACGAATGGGCAAGGCCATTAGAAGGAAATCTCTGTGGCACTTCACCTTGCCAAATTGGAGGTGTCTTTTTACAAGGTGTTAATCCACCTGAAATTCCATTTGATGCTACTAGAGGTTTCAGGTTCGATGATCCTTATCCTGACACGTTATTGAACCCACTTAATGAAGCTGCCGTGCTGGACTCGGAAACTGGAGAGATTACTTTTACCTCATACACTGAAGGAGAGTATGTTTCAGTAATTAAAGTTACCGCATACAAATGCGGGGCAAAGGTCGCAGAAATTTACCGTGAACTCCAAACTGTAATTGCTTCAGGATGTGCATCTAACGAACCTCCTTTAATTTCACCATTAGCGAATAACAGCTTCAGAGATACAGTAAAAGTTGGAGATACCGTCCGGTTTAGAATAAGTATATTGGATTCAATTCGAGCAGATAACCCCAATGTAGATTCCATATTTGTTTTTGGAAGTGGACAACAATTTGGAGCCAACTTTACCGATCCCAACGCCGGTTGCTTAAATCCACCATGTGCCATATTAACTTCTCCATTACAAGACACGGGTATTGGAAGATACACAACTGATTTTTACTGGGAAACGACTTGCGATCATATTCAGAACACCACCCCAATCTGTTTTGCCACCGCTAACTCTTATCAATTTATCATTCGAGCATTTGATGATTTTTGTCCGGCAGCAGGTCAAACAATTGCAACCTATACTATTACCATTTTAGCAGATTCTTTAGTAGCAAACCCAGCCATTAACTGTGCTAATGTTTCTATAAATGGAGATGTAATTATTAATTGGGATGGTATTCACGATCCTGACAAAACTTTTTCAGCTTACTTGATTTACGTTGCTGATTTTAGAAACGGACCGTACACTTTACTCGATAGTATTTTCGACTCAACACTTACGAGTTACACACACATTGGTGCTGGAGCAAACAATAATAGCAAGCATTACATAGTTAAAGTGAGATCAGGTTGCCAAGCTGGTTGGACTATTTTACCGACCGATACAATTTCAACGATTTACATTGATCCAATCTTAAACGACACATGTGTTAGTTTCAGCTGGACCGGTTTAGATGTACCCTTACCGAATAACAGCGATACCAATTATTTAATTTTTCGAGAATATCCCATCGGAAGCGGTTTTGTGCTTTATGACTCAATGAATATCCTAAGTTATTGCGATACTTTTCCTCTCTGTACAGATACCGTAACGTATCGTATTCTTTTGGGCAATAATGGCGGAGATTGTCCTGGCGGTTCGTCATCAAATACCCAGGGAGTTCGATTCAAATATCCAGATCCAAACTTTAGCCTAACAGCCGAACCAAGTGTAACTTGTAACGGTTTGAGCGATGCCAATGCAGTTGCTACAGCGATATTAGGTAGCGCTCCATTTACATACTTGTGGAATACAGGTTCGTTAACTGATACGGTTAAAAATATCCCAGCAGGAAAATACTTCGTTACCATTACGGATATAAAGGGCTGTACATCCATCGATTCAATCATTATAACTGAACCTGATGTTTTAGCAGCTTCTATTGGAGCATCAACGAATGTTTCTTGTAATGGAGGGGCAGATGGAACAGCCTCTGTTACTGTTACTGGTGGAACAACTCCCTATTCCTATTCGTGGCCTTCAGGAGATACAACAGCTAATGATACAGGTTTAACTCAAGGAACCTATGTAGTAACGGTAACCGACTTTAACAATTGTACTTCGACAAGTACGGTTATTATAACTGAACCGGACCTTCTAACATCAACGATTTCTGCATTTACTGCTGTTTCTTGTAATGGAGGAGTAAATGGCACAGCTACAGTAACGGCCTCTGGAGGAACAAATCCTTACACCTATGCTTGGCCTTCGGGAACACTTGCCGCAACCGAAACTGGATTGAGTCAAGGAACCTATGTGGTGACCGTAACCGACTCTAATAACTGTATTTCGACAAGTTCGATTATTATAACTGAACCAAGCGTTTTAACCTCTGCCATTGGAACATCAACTAATGTTTCTTGTAATGGAGGAGCAGATGGAACAGCCTCTGTTACTGTTACTGGTGGAACTACTCCTTATTCCTATTCGTGGCCTTCAGGAGATACAACAGCTAATGATACAGGTTTAACTCAAGGAACCTATGTAGTAACGGTAACCGACTTTAACAATTGTACTTCAATAGACACTGTTATCATAACTGAACCTGACCTTCTAACATCTACAATTTCTGCATTTACTGCTGTTTCTTGTAATGGAGGGGCAAATGGAACAGCTACAGTAACGGCTTCCGGTGGAACAACTCCTTACACCTACGCTTGGCCTTCGGGAACACCAACTGCAAACGAAACCGGATTGAGTCAAGGAACCTATGTGGTGACAGTAACCGACTTTAACAACTGTACTTCGACAAGTTCGATTATTATAACTGAACCAAACGTTTTAACCTCAGCCATTGGAACATCGACGAATGTTTCTTGTAATGGAGGGGCGGATGGAACCGCGACAGTAACTGCTGCTGGTGGAACAACTCCTTACTCGTACTCTTGGCCTTCAGGAGACACTATGGCAACCGACACCGGTTTAACTCAAGGAACCTATTTGGTAACTGTAACCGACTTCAACAATTGTACTTCAACAGACACCATTATCATAACTGAGCCGAGTCTTCTCACCTCAACAATTTCATCCTTTAACGGTATTTCGTGTAATGGTAGTTCTGATGGAACGGCCACAGTAAATGCTTCAGGTGGAACAGCTCCTTACTCCTATGCTTGGCCTTCGGGAACACCAACCGCAACCGAAACTGGATTGGACCAAGGAACCTACATAGTAACTGTAACGGACTTTAATAATTGTACTTCAACTAGCTCTGTTATCATTGTCGAGCCAACCATTTTTACCTCAGCCATTGGAACCTCAACTAACGTTTCTTGTAATGGAGGGGTAGATGGAACCGCTGCTGTTACTGCTTCAGGCGGAACAACTCCTTACTCTTATTCATGGCCTTCGGGAGATACTACAGCTAACGATTCCGGATTAACTGCAGGAACATATGTCGTGACTATAACCGACTTCAATAACTGTACTTCAACAGATACTATTATCATAACTGAACCAGATATTTTAACCTCAACGATTTCTGCATTTACGGCTGTTTCTTGTAATGGAGGAGCAAATGGCGCAGCTACAGTAACGGCTTCTGGAGGAACAGCTCCTTATTCCTATGCTTGGCCTTCAGGAACACCTACTGCAACCGAAACTGTATTGAGTCAAGGCACTTATATGGTGACCGTAACCGACTTTAAAAACTGTACCTCGACGAGTTCTGTTATCATCACTGAACCAAACGTTTTAACCTCAGCCATTGCAACTTCAACGAATGTTTCTTGTAATGGAGGAGCGGATGGAACTGCTACTGTTACTGCTTCGGGTGGAACAACTCCTTACTCGTATTCTTGGCCTTCAGGAGATACTACCGCAACCGATACCACTTTAACTCAAGGAACCTATGTGGTAACTGTAACCGACTTCAACAATTGTACTTCAACAGACACCATTATCATAACTGAGCCGAGCCTTCTCACCTCAACAATTTCATCCTTTAACGGTATTTCGTGTAATGGTAGTTCTGATGGAACGGCCACAGTAACTGCTTCAGGTGGAACAGCTCCTTACTCCTATGCTTGGCCTTCGGGAACACCAACCGCAACCGAAACTGGATTGGACCAAGGAACCTATGTAGTAACTGTAACCGACTTTAAAAACTGCACTTCGACCAGTTCGATTAACATTACTGAGCCAAACGTTTTAACCTCAGCCATAGGGACATCAACCAATGTTTCTTGTAATGGTGGGGCAGACGGAATCGCTACAGTAACTGCTTCCGGTGGAACAACTCCATATTCCTATTCTTGGTCTTCAGGAGATACTACGGCTACTGATTCTGGATTAACTCAAGGAACCTATATTGTAACAGTAACCGACTTTAACAATTGTACTTCAACAGACACTATTACCATAACTGAACCAAACATTTTAACCGCCACCATTTCTGCTTCTACTAATGTATCTTGTAATGGTGGGTCAAATGGAGCAGCTACAGTAACGGCTTCCGGTGGAACAGTTCCTTACACCTATGCTTGGCCTTCGGGAACACCAACTGCAAACGAAGCGGGATTGAGTCAAGGAACCTATGTGGTGACTGTAACCGACTTTAATAACTGTACTTCTACAGCAACTGTATTAATTACACAACCAGATTCATTAACAATAGCTGCAGCAAACAACCCGGTGTCATGTTTTGGCTTAGCTGACGGTCAACTCAGTGTAACTCCAATTGGCGGAACTTCTCCGTACACATTCAACTGGTCTAACAACGTAACAGATTCAATTAATTCAGGACTAGTTATAGGAAATTATCAAGTTACAATCACTGATTCGAATGGTTGTTCAATTGATTCGTCGTTTACCATAGTTCAACCCGACATAATCAGTTTATTAGTCAGCCCGTACGATACGATTTGCATTGGTAATTCAACCACTATTCAAGCAATAGCAAGGGGTGGAAATTCTAGTTTTACTTATACTTGGAACAATAACTTATCCAACTCAAGCACTCATCGAGTTAGTCCAACTACCCAAACTACCTACACCGTAAGCGTTACTGATGACAAAGGTTGCTCTACAAGCCAAGGTTCTATAATAGTAACAATCAGAGACCTATCGAAAGACAATTTGCAGGCTTTTTCTTCGGGTAACATCTGCATTGGAGATACAACGAATTTAACAGCTACGCATGATGGAACCTTAGGAGGCTACGGTTACACATGGAGTAATAATGTGGGTAATGGATTAGGACCTATACCCGTTTCCCCTGCAACTACTACTCAATACATTGTAAACGCATTTGATGTTTGTGGATCAATTATATCTGACTCCATTGACGTAATTGTGGAAAACTACCCCTTGGTGAATTTACCTTCTATTATAAAAGAAGGCTGCGAACCCTTAACGGTTAATTTTAGAGATACGATAAACAGTGTGCCAAACAATCTAACTTATACTTGGGATTTGGGAGATGGAAGCACATCAAATTCAAACAACTTTAATTACACATATGATGCTGACGGCACCTATTCCATCACTTTAAAAATTAGTACTCCTGTAGGTTGTGAATCGAATTCGACAAATCAAAGTCAAGTTATTGTTTATCCAACTCCTGAAGCAAACTTTAGCATTAATCCAAACGAAACTGATCTAAATAATTCTACTGTCACTTTTACGAATACATCTGTTAATACAAACAACGTGGAGTGGGACTTTTACAACTCCTTTACTTCTGTTAAGAACGATACGGTTATTCAATTTAATGATACAGGCTGGTTTCCAATAAAATTGGTTGCGTATAGCAGGTTTGGCTGCAAAGATTCTGCTTTCAAAAATTTAAGAGTCAACCCTGTTTATGAATTAATTATTCCAAATGCCTTCACTCCGAATACCGGCGGTAGCAATGGTGGTTTTTATGATAAAAACAATTTGAATAACGATGTTTTTTACATACATACTGATCTAATCTTAAGCTACGAAATGCAAATCTTTAACCGTTGGGGAGAATTAATTTTTCTATCAAAAGATGTAAATCGAGGTTGGGATGGGTATTATTTAGGGAGATTAAGCCCTCAAGATGTTTATGTTTATAAGGTATCTGTCGTATTTATTAACGGCAAAAGGGAAACGAAGACAGGTAATTTCACATTATTTAGATAGGGAGAGAGGGAATGAAAATTTTAGGCCTAAAAATAGATTGCTTTCTACTGTTGATAATAGTTTTTACTATCAACAAATCGGGTTATGCCCAAGACCCTCAATTTTCTCAGTTTTATGCTAATCCGATGTACCTGAATCCTGCGCTAACAGGAAATACTGCTCAACTTAGAATGGCTAGTACCTATAGAAATCAATGGCCAAGTATTCCACAAGGTTATGTGTCATATACCGCGGCATTTGAATATAATTTAGATAAGGCAAAAAGTGGAATAGGTATTTTGGCTACCCATGATAAAGCAGGTAATCAAGGATTAAAATATACAAACATAGCATTGCTATACTCTTCGCATATTAGACTTAGTAGATCAACATTTCTAAAAGGAGGCGCTAAATTTTCGTACACTACAAGAGGCGTTAATCAATCTGAACTATTATTTTCTGATCAAATTATTAGAGATGGTGCTCCATTTTCAATTGAGCAAATAGGCAATAGCATCAATAATTTCGATTTTGGAGCAGGAATACTTTTGAGTAATGATAAAAGGTATTGGGTTGGGTTAAGTATTGATCATGTGAATCAACCCAAGTATAGCTTTTTAGGCACGAATAGTTTTTTAGGAATTAAAACGTCAGTACACGGTGGATATACCTTTGAACTTAACAAGTCAGATAAAGTTGGACAACCTACTTACATTAAAGCAGTGGTTCATTATAAAAGTCAAGATAAGTGGGACCAGTTAGACATAGGAGCGTATTATGAGAATAATCCATTCTATCTTGGATTGTGGTACAGAGGGATCCCATTCAAGAGATTTGAAAACGAGTACCAAAATAACGAATCCTTCGTATTCCTTCTGGGGGTGCAAGCTAACGACTTGCGGATTGGATACAGTTACGATGCTACAATTTCAAAATTAGCTAGATATTCAGGTGGCGCTCACGAAATTTCTATCATCTACGAAATAGCTAACGACAAAAGAAAGCGAAAAAATAAAAGGTACTTCCTAGCTCCGTGTCCTAAGTTTTAAGAAGGTATTTCGTTAGTTAAGATAACTAATGGAGAAACTAGGCTTCCACCTCTACTTCAACAAAGTACCCTCCGTATTTGCGGATATTAATTACTACCCCTCCTTCAAAAATTAAGTACTGCCCTTTAATTGCTTCTAACTTTCCTTCTATAGTTGGCTCTTTGTCCAAATTGTGGCTTTTTACTTTTTGAGGAAATCGTATCGCCGGGTATTCAAGCTCTGTTACCTCATCGTCATCACTTACCAATTCCATCCACCCATCATCGAGCTTGTCAATGAGTAAATCTTTTGTTTCAATAATGTCTATATCGGTTGCTACTTCATTTTTCAACATTCTTTGCCATGGGGTTTTATCTGAAGCAAATTCTTTCAAGGCCACCTCAATCATTCCCGCTTGGTAGCGGTTTTCAGTAATCGCTATTTTAACTGCTCTTGAAGCCCCTTGATCAATCCAACGATAAGGAACTTGGGTTTCTCTAGTAACTCCCACTTTTATTCCTGAAGAAATTGCCAAATATACCACATGGGGCTGATTGTGATTGCGCTCTTCCCACTCCACATCTCTTCCTTTACCCAAATGTGCTTCACACAACTCCGGTCGCAATATACATGGCGCAGCTTGCGGGGAGTTCATAAAACAAGGATAACAGAACCCTTGTCCAAAGGATTTTTTAGTAATTCTCCCGCAATTGACACAATTTATAACTCCCGTAAAGTGCATCTTAAAGTTGCTTCCAACCAAAGAAGTCATATCAATTTTTTCCTCTCCCAAATTCAAGGTGTACTGAATTGGACTAGCCAACTCAGTTTGCATTTTTGAAAGGTTCCCTTCAAGTAATCTCGTTTCCATTTTGCGAAGGTAATTTTTATTTTAAATTGACCTAAGCAAGCATTTCTATTTTCATAATTTAGACCCTACTATGAAAAAGCTCTCTAAGCTTCAAGTTTATGGCATTTTTGTCATTTTTGGTTTTTTACTCTATGGCAATACATTAACCCACGACTTTGCCTTAGATGACGCCATTGTAATTACGGAAAACGACTTTACAAAAAAAGGGCTCTCCGGTATTTGGGATCAATTAACAAATGATCAGTTTGTTGGATTCTATGGCGAGAAAAAAGAATTGGTGGCAGGAGGAAGATACCGTCCATTATCCATGGTAGTTTATAATGTTCAATATGCGTTAGCAGGTGAAAACCCTTTCTTAGGCCACTTAATAAATGTTCTTTTTTACATTCTTAACGGAATATTACTTTACAAGGTTTTAGATCGTATTTTACCTCAATTTCAAGGCTTCTTAAAAGGAGTTCAACTGCCTTTACTTGTTAGTTTACTTTGGTTCTTCCACCCTATTCATACGGAGGTAGTAGCTAACATTAAGGGCTTAGATGAAATCATGGCATTTTGCCTACAATTAAGCACATTATGGTTTGTTCTTAATTACATTGAAAGAAATAAGATCAAAGATTTACTGGGCATTATTCTCTCTTTTTTCCTCGGATTGTTAGCTAAAGAAAGCACCATCACATGGCTTGCCGTCATTCCACTGGCAATTTACTTCTTTACCGATTATTCTTTTAAAAAAGTATTACGAGCTTATGGAGGATTGCTAGGAGCAGCTGTTATTTGGGCGGGAATTCGTTATCAAGTTGTAGGTGGAGGAATTTCATCTGTTGCAGATAACATTATGAATGATCCATTTTTAGAAGCAACAACCTCTGAAAAATATGCAACCATTATGCTGACGTTGGGCAAGTACTTGCAATTGTTGATCTTCCCTCATCCACTCACCTACGATTACTATCCAAAACACATCCCCATTGTAGGTTGGGGGAACAAGATGGTCTTACTTTCTATTTTAGCCTATTTGTTATTGGCCGTTGTTGCTGTTTGGGGCTTTTTCAAAAAGAACATCGTGAGTTTCGGCATTTTTCTATTTATCATCACGTTAAGTATCGCTTCAAACATTGTCTTTGTAATTGGTGCATTTATGAATGAGCGCTTTGTTTATGTGTCCTCTTTAGGATTTAGTTTGATACTAGGTTTTGGCGTTTTCAAATTACTGGAAAGCAAGAGTATATCCAAAAATGTAGTTTGGCCTGCACTTATTGTAATCTTCGGATTGTATTCCTTAAAAACCATTAGTCGAAATCAAGTTTGGGAAAATAACTTGACTTTAGCCACGCATGATGCAAACATTTCAGTGAATGGAGCAAAAAGCAACGTGATGGCAGGCGGTATTATAACCGAAAACGCTATGAAAATTAGCGATCCTTCTGAAAAACAAAAAATGCTTCAAGAAGGCATGGTTTACTTGCAAAGGGCCATTAACGCTTACCCAGAATACATTGATGCCTTGATTTTAATGGGAAACGCTCAATGGGAGTCAACTAAAAATATCAATCAGGCACTACCCTATTATTACCAAATTCTTGCCATCAACCCATACCACCAAAATACACTACAGAACTTTTACATTATTGTTGAACAGAGCAAAAATTCTGATGATAAAATAAATGCATATCAAACGTTACTTCGGTACAATCCTAACGAAGTTACTGCCTATTTAAATTTAGGTAGAACTTACGGGAGAGAAAAAAACGATTTAAAAAATGCGCAATTGTACCTAGAAACAGCTTTAAAAATCGCCGCAAACAATTACGAAGTTTTAAGCAACTTAGGAACCTTGTATGGCCTTTCTAAAAATTATAGTGCTGCGATTGATGTATTAAAAAAAGCAGCTCAATTGAAACCAAACATTGCAAAAACACAAATCGACCTTGGCTTAAGTTACTACTATTTAGGTCAGTTAGATTTAGCAAAATCTTCTTTTGACAAGGCTGTTCAATTGGACAATTCCATTAATCGTTCACAATTCCCAATTTGATGGAACCAAAAATTACTTTTCCAGAAATTCACCCTACTCTTAAAACGCACCGGTTAGAACTAAAACCGCCTAGCTTATCCGATGCCAGTGAATTCTTTGAGATTCGCTCAGATATTGAATTCATGAAATACGTTGGGCAGTATCCAATTAAAAAGATTTCGAAGGCCGAAGAATACATTCAACGAATTATTGATGGGTTTAAAACACAAACCGGTATTTCTTGGAAAATTTGTGAAAAAGGAAGCGACAAACTTATAGGATATATTGGTTTTTGGTCAATAGACTACACTAATTTTCGAACAGAAATCGGATACGGCTTACATCCAAATTTTCACCGAAAAGGTTACGCAACGGAGGCATTAAATGCAATGACTCATTTCGTTTTTAACGAATTAGGCCTTCATAGTATTGAAGCAAATGCTGATGTAAAAAACATAGCAACTATTAAATTGCTAGAAAAATGTGGTTTTAAAAAAGAGGCGCACTTTAAAGAAAACTTCTTCTTTGATGGCACGTTTTTAGATAGTGCTATTTATTGTTTAGTGAAGCAATAGGAGACTACGTTCTAGAACTGAAACAATAATTGTCCTTAACTGCCTCAATTTATTAGCCATCAACCTTAATTCTGCACATATAAGCCTTAATTTTAGCGTCCTTAAAAATATTTTATGAAAAAAGTACTTTCCCTTTTAATTATTTCAATCGCTATAAATTCAATTTCAGCACAACGCACAATTGAGAGTTCTTCTGACATTTTTCAGGAAATTAAAAAATTGAATGTTGTTACCAATGTGTTGTACTTGGCAGCTCATCCGGATGATGAGAATACAAGGTTGATTGCTTGGTTGGAAAACGAAAAGTTGGCTCGTACAGCTTATCTTTCTTTAACGAGAGGAGATGGCGGCCAAAACTTAGTGGGAACTGAAAAAGGTGATGCTATGGGTGTTCTTCGGACACAAGAATTGTTAGAAGCAAGAAAAGAAGATGGAGCTGAGCAATTCTTTTCTAGAGTTGATGACTTTGGCTATTCCAAAACTGCAGAAGAAACATTTGAAAAATGGAATAAAGAAGAAGTCCTTTCGGATGTCGTATATATTATTCGAAAATTTAGACCAGATGTAATTGTTACTCGTTTTCCACCAGACTCAAGAGCTGGTCATGGCCACCATACGGCTTCTGCCATCTTAGCTGAGGAGGCTTTTAAATTAGCTGGTGACAAAACGGCCTACCCAGAGCAGTTAAAAACAGTTAGCGTTTGGCAACCGACTCGGATTTTATGGAACACTTCAGTGTGGTGGGACAACCAAATTCCTGAAAAAGCGGCTAAAAGCCCTGCAGATTACGTGAAAATTAACATTGGAGATTACAACGAACTATTAGGCCTATCCTACTCCGAAATTGCAGCAGATAGCCGTTCTCAGCATAAGAGTCAAGGGTTTGGGAGTGCAAGAAGTAGAGGAAACCAAATGGAATTCTTAAAGCATACAGCAGGATCACCTGCTCAAGATGATGATTTATTTCATGAAATTGAAACGAGCTGGAACCGAGTGAAAGGAAGCGAAAAAGTAGTGGAATTAATTGACCAATTGATATCAACCTACAACTTCTCTGCACCAGAAAACTCGGTTAAGACCTTAGTTGCTCTGTACAAAGAGATTCAGTTGATGCCGGAAAACTCTTTCAAAGACCAAAAATTAAATGATGTAAAAGCAATTATTAAAGCAGCAGCAGGTATTAAAGCTGAAGTACTTGCCGATCGGTTTAATTATGTTGGTACAGATACAATAAGCGGCCAGTTTATTATCGTACAACGCTCAACTCTACCTATAAATTTAAAAAATATTACCCCAACATTAGACTCTACATTTTACAGTATTCCTTTGGAGTCAAATGAGTTGAAAGAGTTTAACTTCAAATTCCAAACACGTGCCGGTAATTCACACCCTTATTGGCTTCCTTATGAAACCTATAAAGAAAGAATGTTTATGGGAGGCTCTTTCCACAGAGGTCAACCTGAAGCTGGAGCTATTCAAACATTTAAATACACATTAGACCTTTTTGGAGAAGACATTGAATTTGAAGAAGCGATTGACTACAAGTGGACAGACCGAGTGAAAGGGGAATTACATAGAAATGTAATTATTAGTCCAATTATTACAGTAACTCCAGCTGATAAAGTTTACATCTTTTCATCAAATGAGCCTCAAAAAATTAGCTTTTTAGCCGAAGGGAATTTAGCCGGAGCAATTGGAACTGTAACCTTACAAACACCGAAAGGATGGACAGTTCAGCCCAATAGAATTGAACTTAAATTTGATTTTGTTGGAGAGCAAAAAGCCTTGAATTTCACGCTTACTCCACCAGAAAAACCATCTACAGGTGATCTTGAATTTAGGGTAAATGGACAAGCTGCTAAAGCTGTGCAGCGAATTGATTACGACCATATATTACCCCAAATTATGTTTCCTGATGCAACTACACGAGTGGTTAAAATGGATTTAGCAAAAACAGTTAAAACCATTGGTTATGTAAAAGGAAGCGGAGATGAAGTGGCTCAAAATTTAGGAGGTGTTGGTTTCAACGTTATATCTTTTGAAGCCAAAGATTTAGCCGTAATGGATTTATCGATGTTTGAGACCATCATTGTTGGAATACGAGCGTACAATACCGAGCCGAGCATGAAAAATGGGAACGTTATTTTAAATGAGTTTGTTAAAAATGGGGGTAATGTAATTGTACAATACAATACCAATCGGGGTCTGGTAACTGAAGACATTGGCCCTTACCCTTTCCAAATTTCTAGAAACAGAGTAACAAAGGAAGAAGCAAAACCAACCTTCTTAGCTCCAAAACATCCTCTATTGAATACTCCAAACAAGTTAACCGAAGAAGATTTTGACAATTGGGTGCAAGAGAGAGGCTTGTACTTTGCAGGTGAGTGGGACTCTAACTATACTCCAATTATTGCATGGAACGATCCAGGAGAAGAGCCACAAAAAGGGAGTATTCTGGTAGCAGACTATGGAGATGGACATTTCATTTTTACAGGAATTTCGTTTTTTAGACAATTACCTGCAGGTGTTCCTGGAGCCTACCGACTGCTGACTAACATGATCTCTTATGGAAAATAAACTTGAGGACAAACCTCCATTTTTCAAGAAGTGGAAAGGTTTGTACACTTTTATTTTAGTTTTTGAAGTTCTATTAATCCTAATTTTTATTTGGATTTCAAATACTTACGGAGCATGAACGGTTTAAGTTGGATTGATTGGACGGTAATGCTTGGCACCTTGTTCACCATTGTTGCCTATGGCGTATGGAAAACTCGAGGTTCTAAAAACATTGAAGGATATCTTCTTGGAGGTAAAGAATCGAATTGGTGGACCATTGGTTTGTCCGTAATGGCAACACAGGCTTCTGCCATTACGTTTTTGTCTACTCCAGGTCAGGCGTATATGGAAGGAATGGGTTTTGTGCAGTTCTACTTTGGTTTGCCATTGGCGATGATTGTAATCTCTACCGTTTTTATTCCACTCTACTACAAGCTAAAAGTCTATACTGCTTATGAGTTTTTAGAGTCTCGATTTGACAATAAAACAAGAATGCTAACTGCTTCTTTATTCTTACTACAAAGAGGGTTAGCCGCAGGAATCACCATTTATGCTCCGGCCATTATTCTTTCTCAAATTCTATCCATTGAACTGAATTACACCATCTTTTTCATTGGTGGATTGGTAATTATTTACACCGTTTCTGGCGGTACTAAAGCGGTGAGTCAAACTCATAAACAGCAAATGGCCGTTATCTTTCTGGGAATGTTCATTGCTGCAGGCTTTCTAATTTCTTACTTGACCGATACCATGTCCTTTTCGGAAGGAATACAAGTGGCAGGTATCATGGACAAAATGGAAGTAATCGATTGGAATTTTGATCCAGGTAGCAGATACAACATATGGTCTGGTATTTTAGGCGGTTTCTTTTTGCAATTAAGTTACTTCGGAACCGATCAGTCGCAAGTGCAGCGATACATTTCCGGAAGTTCAGTGAAAGAAAGCAGATTGGGGTTAATGTTTAACGGGATGCTGAAAATACCGATGCAGTTCTTCATCCTCTTCGTTGGAATATTATTGTTCTTGTTTTACCAATTTGTAATGCCCCCACTCCACTTTAATGCGGAAAACGTTGAGAATGTAAAGCAATCTGAATATGCCCTGCAATATGAGGCGTTAGAAGATAAACAGCAAATTGTTTTTGATGCGAAAAAAGACCTGATTTTACAGTACAATGAGAACCCAGAAAACGAAGAACTAAAAAGCAAAATACAGGCATACCATGCTAAGGAGCAAGGGCTCATGAAAGAAAGTAAAACCTTGATTTTAAAAGCTAATCCTGATGCTACAACAGAAGACGATGACTACATCTTTATCACCTTCGTTACCAGCTTCCTTCCGATTGGATTAATTGGACTACTACTGGCAGTCATCTTTTCAGCGGCCATGTCTTCCACTTCAGCAGAGTTAAATGCATTGGCAAGTACCACTACCGTTGACATTTACAAACGTAACATCAAAAAAGACGGAGACGAGAAACATTACCTCGTTAGCTCAAAACTCTTTACGTTCATGTTTGGAATATTGGCAATAATTTTTGCCGTAATGGCCGATTTGTTCGACAACTTAATTGAAGCCGTAAATATTTTGGGCTCTTTATTTTACGGAACTATTTTAGGCGTATTCTTAGTTGCTTTCTTCTTCAAAAAAGTAAAAGGACATGCCGTTTTTATTGCAGCTTTACTATCACAAGCCATTATTATTGTGCTATACACCATGAACAGGTATGAGGTAATTGACCTTGCCTACTTGTGGTACAATTTAATTGCGCCAGGTTTGGTAATTGGGTTTGCGGTGTTGATTGAAGCAATGAGAAAAAAATAAATTCAACAATACTTTTCTTCGATTTACGTTTCAAAAAAACATGAAACAACTTTTATACATTACCGGTGGAACTGTGCTTCTCAGCATACTTTTCATGGGAGGCTGCAGAATGTTAAGTAAACAAATTTTCAATCATCAGGACTGCAAGAGGTTCAACATAGACAATATTGAACTTCGAACGGGCATTGACATACCTGCAATTGAAAATGCTATTTTCGAATGCGCTCCGGGAACTAAAGACGCTGAATTCACCCTAAAAATCAACCCAGAAGACCTCGAGCATTACCTCTCACAAAATAAGTTTAAATGGGTAAATAGTACTTTCATTAACTCGAATGAGGATATTATACCAAGTGGATTGCAACTCTAGATACTGCAACACAAAAATTAAAAATCCACATTGACTATAAAAAGTAGTTGATTTTGGTATCTTTAAAGCATGCTACCTTTTGAACAGTTATCCTTTTGGGAAAAAGAAACGTTCTTAGCGAACGTTGATTATTTAATCATAGGCTCCGGAATTGTTGGATTGTCTACTGCTATTCACTTAAAGAAAAAGCAACCAAAAAAGAAAGTATTAGTTATTGAACGTGGGTATTTACCTGCAGGAGCTAGCACCAAAAACGCCGGTTTCGCATGTATTGGAAGTGCTTCAGAATTACTGGATGACCTAGAAAATAGCTCAGAAAATGAAGTTCTTGCGACGGTAGAGAAACGGTGGAAAGGCTTGCTTTATTTAAGAAAACTATTATCTGACGAAGCCATTGACTTTCAAAAGCAAGGTTCTCATGAATTATTTCAAGTAAACGAGAAAGAGCTTTATTCTAACTGTCATGAAAAGTTAGAATACTTGAATACTTCGTTAGAGAAGATTACTTCTATTCCAAGAGTGTTTCAAACCACTCCTAACCATGTTTCAACTACTGGAATGCACGGATTTAATCAAGCCATATCAAATGCAGCTGAAGGCCAGGTTAATACCGGGAAAATGATGAATTCCATGATAAAGCTAGCGAGCTCTTTGGATATTAAAATATTGAATACAATACAAGTTACTAGAATATTGAAGAATGAAGTGTTAACGAACTATGGTAAAATTAAATTTAAAAAATTAGCCATTTGCGTAAATGGTTTAGCGAAACGCTTTTTGCCAAAAGAAGATGTTTCTCCAGCAAGGGCGCAAGTAATTGTTACATCTCCTATTGCTGACCTAAAAGTGAAGGGCATCTACCATTTTGACAAAGGATACTATTATTTCCGAAGTATTGGTGATCGGGTCCTATTGGGTGGTGGACGTAATTTGAATTTTGAAGCAGAAGAAACCGACGAACTAAATACGTCTGACCAAATTATTAACCACTTAAGTTCTTTACTAGAAACGCACATTCTACCTCACTCAGCTTTTACCATTGAACACCAATGGGCAGGAACCATGGGTATTGGCGAAGGAAAATATCCGATTGTGAAACACTTAAAAGATACGATGTACTGCGGAGTTCGTTTAGGAGGAATGGGTGTTGCCATTGGAACAATTGTTGGTAAAGATTTATCCGAATTAATGCTAGAATCTACCTAAATGCAACAGCTGTTTACTGCACTATTTATTTTTTTCATCACTGCTTTTTCTTCACCAAACGAGAAGGAGCTGATTGAATACAATAAAAGAAGGGTATTAACTTGGGAAGACTATCAAGCCCAGCCAAATCCAACAAGTTCATTTAAAGCTTTAACGACTACTAGAGTCTCTTTCAAAGCAAACTCCAACGGCAAGCTACTTCAGTTAAGCCTCAAAAATACTTTCGAGCCCCATAATTCTTGGACCAAATCTAATGAGAGTGGCTCTCTACTAGAGCACGAGCGGTTGCATTTTCATATTTCTGAATTATACGCTAGAAAATTGAGAAAGGAAATTTTAGAAACCAAGTTCAGTGTGAGTGACCAAAAGTTGATGAATGAAATTTCACGGTTGTACGAAGAGAAGATGATTGAACTTTCGAAATACCATAAACAGTATGATCGAGAAACAGGACATTCAACTATAGAGAAAAAACAGAATGAATGGGAATCGAAAATAAAATCAGAACTAATTACCTTAAAACGGTTTGCTAACCCGACATTGGAAATCGAACTAAAATGATTTTTTAAAACCGTTGTAATTTCTTGGACAGCAAATCGTCGAACTCATCTATTTGAACCAATGGCATTCCTTACTTTTGAAGCGTAAAATCTGCCGTTGAAAGAACTTCTCCTTGTCACTCCGCCCTTCACTCAATTAAATACGCCCTACCCTGCTACGGCTTATCTGAAGGGTTTTTTAAATACCAAAGGAATTTCCTCTTTCCAGATGGATTTGGGAATGGAGGTTATACTTTCAATTTTTAGCAAAGAAGGGTTAACCAAGTTATTCGATTATGCTGCACAGAATGATAGCATAATCCATCCAAATTCTCGGCGAATTTTTGAGCTTCGAAAAGAATACATCAATAGCATTGAATCTGTTATTGAATTTTTACAAGGCAATAATCAAACCTTGGCGCGTCAAATTAACAGCCTGAATTTTCTTCCACAAGCCTCTCGTTTTGAAACGCTAGAAGACCTTGATTGGGCTTTTGGAAACATGGGAATTCAAGACCAAGCAAAGCATTTAGCGACCTTGTATTTAGAAGATATTTCAGACTTTATTGTCGATGCGGTAGATGAAAATTTTGGATTCTCTAGGTATGCAGAAAAACTGGGTAGAAGTGCAAATTCCTTTGATGAACTTCATACATCCTTATCGCAAGTTCCCACGTATATTGATTTAATTACGCTTGATATTTTTGCCAAACAAATTAAAAGAACACAACCTAAATTAGTTTGCTTTTCTGTCCCTTTTCCCGGGAATTTGTATTCGGCCTTTCGATGTGCGCAATGGATAAAAAGAAACCATCCAACGATTAAAATTGCCATGGGTGGTGGTTTTCCAAATACCGAATTGCGCAGTTTAAAAGAAAAACGAGTATTCGATTATTTCGATTTTATAACACTAGATGATGGTGAGTTGCCAATTGAACTACTGCACAAAAGCATCAATTCGGAAAGTCCAAAAACCTTCAAAAGAACATTTATTCTAGAGAATGGGGAAGTGTGTTATAAAAACGATTCGCTTCAACCCGATTACAAGCAAGCACGAGTTGGAACTCCAGATTATTCTGATTTACTGCTAGACCAATACATTTCAGTAATAGAAATTGCCAACCCTATGCACTCGCTGTGGACGGATGGAAGATGGAATAAACTTACCATGGCACACGGTTGCTATTGGGCCAAATGTTCCTTCTGTGATGTTTCACTTGACTACATTAAACTCTACGAACCTGTAACGGCGAAGTTACTGGTAGACCGAATGGAAGAAATGATTACTAGCACTGGTGAAAATGGATTTCATTTTGTTGACGAAGCTGCACCTCCTGCTCTCATGCGAGAATTGGCTTTGGAAATTATTCGAAGAGAGTTAACCGTTACCTGGTGGACCAACATCCGCTTTGAGAAAAGCTTCTCGAAAGACTTGTGCCGACTCTTAGCTGCATCAGGATGCATAGCTGTATCGGGAGGATTGGAAGTGGCCTCTGAGCGGTTATTAAAGTTGATTGAAAAAGGGGTTACTGTTGAGCAAGTCGCTCAGGTAACTCGAAATTTAACAGAGTCTGGAGTTATGGTACATGCCTACTTAATGTATGGCTATCCTACGCAAACGGTTCAAGAAACGATAGATAGTTTAGAAATGGTGCGCCAGTTATTTGAACTTGGAATTATTCAATCTGGTTTTTGGCATCAATTTGCCCTTACGGCGCACAGTCCGATTGGGTTGAACCCAAAAGAATATGGTATAACACCTCAACTTGAAAAAATTGAATTTGCCAATAACGACGTGGAGTTCATCGACCAAACGAACATTGATCATTCCAAGTTTAATGATGGGTTAAAAAAATCATTGTACAACTTTATGCATGGAGTTGGCTTTGACTTACCCTTGCAAAGCTGGTTCGAATTCAAGGTACCCACCTCAACCATACATTCTTTATATATTGAGAATTGCTTGGCGGAAAGCTTTAACTTAAAATTGAACCTCACTTCAAAAATCGTGTTCTTAGGAAATCTTCCTACCATTTCAGAGAAAGGCAAGAAGAGCCTACTTATGTTTCAACTGAAAACCATAAGCTTCGAAATTTCTTTGGAAAAAGATAAAGCTTATTGGTTGGTTGAGCACTTAACGTTTCTTTGCGAGAAGAAAGCAAAAACAATAAAACTTCAAGATTTAAAAATCAATTTCGAAACCACCTTTGGTGACTTTGAGCCTTTTTGGTTTTCCACACCCATTAATAAACTAAAGGCAAACGGCCTTTTAGTATTATAACCCAATCGTAATCGTCCTAGGCTATTTGATTAGAGAGTTGCAAAATCAACCTTCGTAGATAAACCAATTCATTTAAGCAACAAAACGAACCGATTTTAGGAAGTTCTATTGCTCTTATGGTAAGTAATCTGGCGATTGCACGTTGGGAAGAAAAATAAGTACGTTGGGAAATTCTTGTATCTAGATGCTACACTTCAAGCGTAATATTACACTATGAAACGGCAAAATAACAAGAGGCAAAACAACTTAACTCATAACAAAATGGCATGGCTGAACGAAGATGGTTAATTGAATAGCGTTCTAAAGAGAACACAAAAATTATATCACGATGTATTTCTCGGTAGATTTTTGTTCTCCATTCAGGACAGAGATAATGTAAATGCCTTTTGAAAGGCTAAGAACACGATTGTCATCGATTCGAACGCCATTTGATAGTTCTTCGGAAGTGTAAATATGTTGAAAAATTAAAGCACCGTCTAAATTTTGAATCAAAAGAGTGCTATTTTGAGAAGAATTACCATTGACTTTGACAATAAGGTTAATATCTCCTTCCTGCGAAGGATTGGGAAACGCAGTAATTTTTAATTTTTGTAAACGCAAATTTTCGTTCCCTAGCATCGGTGAAATTGCAACATGTTGAAAAGATTCGAATTTTCCGTCATAATCAGTTTGAGTTAATCGAAGGTAAATAACATCGCTTAAATCATGCTCAAAAATGTGACGGTATTTTTTTATAGTAGTTGAGTTTCCTGCACCTTGAATATTTGCAATTCTGTTGAAATTCTCTCCATCTAGTGAGTAATCCAAAGTAAAAAAATCATTATTCAATTCAGTTAAGGTTTCCCAATTAATTTCAATTTCAGTTTCGGAAAGCAGTACTGCACTAAAACTTAAAAGTTCTATTGGTAATGACCCTTCGGCACCATAACTGCATGGCCCTGGGTTACAACCTGTTGTAGACCCAAATACGGTTGAAGTATTTAAAATATCAGTTATACCATCAATTTGAATTCTACCTAATCCAACAATGGCTGCTGAATTCTTCGTTGTAAGGCTACCACCAACCACAACGTCACCATCAATAGTCATACCATTAGAATTACTAATATCCAAATTGCCATCAATAAATAAGACGGCACATCTTTCGATAGTTACAGTTGCAGTCTGAGTAAAAAATACATCTCCTTCAACCGTCATAGTATCACAACCTCGTAGAATAAATTGTGCAAAATTACGAACAATTAAATTCCCTTCTATTAGCAGATTTCCTGAAACGTCTAAAATACCTGAATTTTGCACGTTGATGTTGAAGCTTCCACCACCTGCAGAATCTACAATTTCACCAAGGTCGGATACCGTAAAGGTCCCTTTAATAAGCAAGTCAGTATCTAAAGTCATTACATGACCGACAGTAACATTATCGTTGCCTCCCGGAACTCCATTCGACCAGTTACCGGCCGTACTCCAGTTTCCTGCAGATATTGTGCTCGTCGTTTGTGCCCAACTAGATACACTAGCAATTAAAAATAAGGGGATAAATAAATATCTTTTCATATGTACAAATTTATAATAAAATCCTGAGATACCAACTTTACGAAAATGAATCAAAAAAGTTACATTAATTCTTTTTTTATTTTTCTAAACGCACCAATTCATCCTTCACAGTTCAATTTTTCCTGACTTAACAGCATAAATAAATTCATCGTACTTTTGCACTTTATTATTTTTCTAAGGCTCCACGAATTCTGAAGGAGCTATCACACAAAACACTATATGACATTTAAAGATTTAGGTCTTATCGAACCGATATTAAGAGCGGTTACGGAAAAAGGCTACACATCACCTACTCCAATTCAAGAACAATCGATTCCGATTTTATTGAAAAAGAAAGATTTATTAGGATGTGCACAAACAGGAACAGGAAAAACAGCAGCTTTTACCATTCCAATTTTACAACACTTAGCAACAGAAAAGCAAACTAGTCAAAGAAGACAAATAAAATCTTTGATAGTAACGCCAACAAGAGAGTTAGCCTTACAAATTGAAGAGAACATTAAAGAATACGGCAAGTACACGAACTTAAAAAGCACTGTTATTTTTGGGGGTGTAAATCAAAATCCACAAGTTACTAGACTTAGACAAGGTATTGATATTTTAGTAGCAACTCCAGGTCGATTATTGGATTTAATGAATCAAGGATTTATCAGCTTAAAAGACGTGGAGTATTTTGTACTTGACGAGGCAGATCAAATGTTGGACATGGGTTTCATTCACGACATTAAAAAACTGCTAGTGAAGTTGCCGAAAGAAAGACAGTCTTTATTCTTTTCAGCCACCATGCCGCCTGCAATTGTTTCCTTGTCGAAAGAAATTTTAGGTAACCCAGAAAGAGTAACGATACAGCCGGAGCAAACGACTGCCGATAAAGTGACACAGTCAATTTACATGGTAAGTAATGCGGACAAGATAAAGCTATTGGTTGACATTATTGCTGAGCGAAAAGCCAAGTCAGTTCTTGTTTTTTCGAGAACTAAACACGGGGCAAACAAAGTAGTTAAACTGTTAGAAAGAGAAGACATTAACGCTGGAGCAATTCACGGAAATAAAACGCAAGCAGCTAGGGTAAAAGCGTTAAACGGGTTTAAAGACGGATCAATTACCGTGCTTGTAGCAACCGACATTGCAGCTCGTGGTATTGATGTTTCAGAATTGGAGTTGGTAGTCAATTACGATTTACCAAACATTCCTGAAACCTATGTTCATCGAATTGGTAGAACAGGAAGAGCAGAAGCAAGTGGCGAAGCTGTTTCATTTTGTTCGGCTGAAGAAAGAAGCTGGTTAAGAGACATTCAAAAATTAATTCAACAAGATATTCCATTGGTAAAGGACCATCCATATCACGATACAAGTCCAGAAGAAGCTCCTCCCAAACAAGGTGGCGGTGGCGGCCGAAGACAAGGTGGCGGAGGTGGAAACCGTAAGCCAAAAGCTGGCGGAGGAAATCGACCTCAACGAAGTTCTAAACCGAGAAGATAAAAAAACTTAAGAAGCCGTCCCGTTAAATCGAGACGGCTTTTTTTATTGACTCATCTCAACTCTTTTATCACTTAGCTTATCTACTGCTGTAAAAGATATACATGACATTCGTATTTGAATGCAAGGAACTACCTGCCTAATGGAGTTCTTCGCTGTTTCAGTGGAAGTGCTTTTTGAACAAACGAAGCGCTTTGCACTTGAGAAACCCGCCTTGTTTGAGCGCCTTTGCCTTTTAATTCAACAAGATCCCAGAAAAGCGAAAAACCCAAGATGGTAAACCAAAGGTGTTATTGAGTGTTAAAGTTTTTTCTAACCCAAGGAATAGACCTAAAAATAACGTCAAAGACTTTAATTTCGCCGTCCAATTTATTTTATGAAAAAACAGCTTCTTATTTTTCTTTTTATTTTTTGTAATCAACTAATCTCAAACGGACAAGACAGAATAGAAAACGGAGTCTCTATAACAAGCCCAGAGTCCAAACCCGTTGTCAGTGGAACCATCGTTAACGAAGGGAATGAGAGTATCCCTTTTGCGAATGTTGCGGTTTATCAGCAGGAAGATAATAGCCTGGTAGGCGGAACGGCAAGTGACATTGATGGTAAATTTTCCATGGAAGTAAGACCGGGAAGATACACCTTCAAATTTAGTTTCCTTTCTTTTGAAACCTTTACAAAGTCAAGCATTGTAGTTACTGCAAAAGGTTTAAATCTGGGAAAAATCACCTTAAAAAGTGTAGCAAAAGAAATTGATGAGGTTGAAGTTGTTGCGGATCGAAGTCAAATGGAGTTAAAGTTGGACAAGCGCGTATTCAACATTGAGCAAGATTTAGCCAATGCAGGGTCTAACGCTGCAGAAATTTTAGACAACATTCCTTCTGTTCAAGTAGATGTGGAAGGAAACATTAGCCTTCGTGGTTCTCAGAATGTAAGAGTGCTAATTGATGGTAAACCTTCTACGATAACGGGAACAAGCACTGCAGATGTTTTACGCCAATTTCAAGGCAGTATGATTGAACGAGTAGAAGTCATTACCAACCCTTCTGCTAGATATGACGCTGAAGGGGAAGTTGGAATCATAAACATTGTTCTAAAAAAAAATAAACGAAAAGGCATTAACGGAGGAATTGAAACTGTAGCAGGATACCCAGACAATTATAGACTCGCTTTTAACTTAAACTACAGAACCGAAAAACTAAACCTCTTCACCTCTTACGGCTTGTCTTATCGCGACTCTCCAGGTGGAGGCTCAGGGTATCAGGAATTTAAAAGAAATGATTCCGTTATTTCAATACTCGAAACGGAAAACGATCGGCAGCGACAGAGTTTTGGACAAAATGTTAGACTTGGGACTGACATTTTTTTAAATGATTACAATACCATTACCATTTCAGGTTTATTTAATATTTCAGATCAAGAAAATATTGCGGAATTGGAATACAGAGATCTTAATCCACAAAAAGAATTACTACAACAATCTATACGGAAGGACATTGAGGATGAGACAGGCCAAAACCTAGAGGCTTCATTTAATTATACCAAAACGTTTAAAGAAGAAGACAGAAAATGGTCTACAGATTTTCAATGGAGTGAAAGTGAAGACTTGGAAGCGTCTAACATTGATGAAATCTTTCAACCGTCAGGTGATTTAGTCACGCAAGTAACGTCGAATTTAGAGGCAAATCGAACCATTTTACTGCAATCGGATTACGTGCAACCGTTAAAAAATGACCGAGTAATTGAAGGTGGAATTCGTACGACGTTAAGAACCATAGAAAATGAATTCTCTGTGAAGCAGGATACCAATGGTGGCGGATTTACCATAGACCCAAGGTTTAACAATAACTTTCAATTTGACGAAAATGTATACGCCGGTTATTTACAGTTCGGTAATGAAATTGAAAAATTCTCGTATCAATTAGGGCTGAGAGCTGAAATATCTGACATTAAATCAGATTTAAAATTGACCAATGAAGTTTTCAAACAAGATTATTTGAATTTCTTCCCTTCTGCATTTTTTACCTACAAAGTGGAGAAAACCAAGCAATTCCAGTTGAGTTATAGCCGCAGAATCAATCGCCCTAATTACAGGTACTTATTGCCTTTTCAAACCTTTAGCGACAATCGAAATTTTTGGCAAGGGAATCCAAATCTAGTTCCCGAATATACTGACTCTTATGAAGTCGGATATTTGAGGTATTTCGATAAAGGATCCTTTTTTACCAGTTTATATTATCGACACAGAACAAATGTAATTGAACGAATTGTGCAAGCAAGAGATGATGGTACCACCATTCGATTCCCAATAAACCTATCTACAGAAGATAACATTGGAGTGGAATTAAACGGTAGCTACAGGTTTTCGAAAAAGGTTAGCTTAAATGCAAATGCCAATTTTTACAGAGCCCGAAGAGAAGGAACGTTTGAAGGCCTAAAATTGGAAAACAAAGTATTTACCATGAATGGCCGAGCCAACCTAAAAGCAGAGGTTGCAAAAGGCTTAGATGTGCAGGCCAATTTTAGATACACGGCTCCTCAAAACACCACACAAGGTAGATCTTTATCACTTTATTCGTTAGACTTATCGGCAGGGAAAGATGTGTTGCAAGGCAAAGGAACCGTCGTTGCTAGCGTTCGTGATGTATTTAATAGCCGCAGAAGAAGGTCCATAACAGACACAAGAAGCATTTACAACGAAACAGATTTCCAATGGAGAGCTCGACAATTCTTGTTAACCTTCAGTTACCGAATCAATCAGAAAAAAGAACGAGGACCGGGAGGAAGCAAAGGTGATTCAGGTGGTGGTGACGATTTCTAAACTAACTTTGTACGGCATTAACCCCAACGCCAGAGAAGATGACCATAAGTGAAGTAAAAATTCTTGAATCCGTTATCGTACTAGTAATCTTTGCCTTGGTAAAGTTTATATCGAACGTTACCATTAAAAAAGCAACGGAAAAATTCAAGTATCAAAAATCTAGAATTAAGGTCGTTAAGAAAATCCTGAACGTGATTCTTGTGTTTTCCATTGTCGCACTGTTCTTAATTGTTTGGGGAGTTGATCAATCCAAGTTATTGCTCTTTCTCTCCTCCTTTCTCACGATTTTAGGAGTAGCTTTCTTCGCTCAATGGTCCATACTTTCCAATGTCACCTCAACACTCATTTTGTTTTTCAACCACCATGTTAAAATTGGCGACAACATTGCCGTTGCTGAAAAGGACTCTCAAATTGAAGGAAAAATAAGTGACATTGGCTTTTTCTTTGTAAAGATTAAAACCAAAGACAACGAAGAAATTTTAATCCCGAGTAACTTATTTATTCAGAAAGCAATCAAGCGGAATTTGAACCCTTAAATCACAACCAGCTTTTCCAATTTCACCTTGGCCTTCAGGTTGCCAAACGCAATAGTTGCCTCTTTCCCATCTAGGCTTAACACATCACCAGCTTGCTTGGTATTTTTTATTTTAACCCTAGAGCCTACCAACAAGGGCTTTTCTGGGTGCACAGGAACTGGTCGTTTTCGCTTTTGCTTATTTCCTTTTGCATTTTCGGCAGCCTCTTTAAGTTTCTGTACCTCTTGTGTTTTCCGCAAGGCCATTTCTATCTTCGACTTCTCAATGGTAACGTACTTCTTCAATTCCTTCAAATACTCATTCTGCTTTGGATTTGATTTGGAAGGATAGTTTTGAATGAATTGACTCATTTTTTTACCGTGATTCAAAAACTTATTGTTTTTTTCAATCAACTGCTGCTGCGTCCTCAAGCGCTCTTCGTAATGTGCGCTCTTCTCTTCAAATTCATCTTTACTCGCCGCCATTTCTTGGTTGGCTTTGTAGCTTTCTTTCTTCAACTTTTGCAGAATGGATTTATCGCGCTGTAAATCGGAGATTAACTTATCCAACTGAATTTTTTGTCCATCCACTTTTGCTTTTGCACGCTTTAGCATATCCCTTGGAATGCCATTCATTTGTGCCACCTCGAAGGTGAAAGAAGAACCCGGCTGACCAACTGCCAACTGGTATTCCGGCACCAAGGTATTTCGATTAAAAATCATGTTGGCATTCACCGCCTCGGGTAATTGAGCCGCCTTTAACTTTATGTTAGAATAGTGAGTGGTAATGACTCCGAAGCAACCTTCTTCATAAATGGTTTCGAAAAACACTTCAGCCAAAGCACCACCCAACTCAGGATCGGAACCTGTGCCAAATTCATCCAACAACAGCAAGGTTTTGGGAGATGTTTTTCCCAAGAAAAAATTCATTCGCTGCAGGCGGTAACTATAGGTACTCAATTGGTTTTCGATGGACTGGTTGTCCCCAATATCTGAAAGTACATAATCGAAAAATCCCATTTTACTTTTCGTAGATACGGGAACCATTAATGCCGACTGAAACATGATTTGCAGCAGCCCCATCGTTTTTAAGGTAATCGACTTCCCTCCTGCATTCGGCCCAGAAATGACCAACAATCGACTCCCCTTTTTTAAGGAAAAACTTTGAGGAATCGTTTTTAGTTTCAAAGCGCTGTTCTTAACCAACAAGATGGGATGAAAAGCATCAATCAAATCCGTATCCTGGTTCTGAAAATTAATTTCAGGTTTTACACCGTTAATCTTTTGAGCTACTTTAACTCGGGCATTTACTTCATCAAAAGCACACAAAATTTGCTGATAGCTGACAATCAAATCCAAGTAAGAACGCAAGAAGTTGGTGAGTTCCGCCAATATTCTTCGAATCTCTTTTCGCTCATCGTCAATCAACTGATCTAATTCAAAGTTGAGGGGTTGGTTAATTCGTGGCTCAATGTAAGTCAGCGAACCAGTTTTTGAAGAACCTAAAATACTCCCATCAATTTGACGCTTATAAGTCGAGATAACTGTCATTACCCTTCTATTATCGATTACATTTTCACTGATATCGTCTATGTAACCACTTGCTCGAGCAGACTTCAACGCCTTGTCGAAATTCCGATTGATTTGTTTCTTTTTACTTGCAACGCTTTGTCGAATTCGAAGCAACTCCGCGGAAGCGTCATCTTTCACATGCAGCCGCTTGTCTAAAATCTTATCGATTTCCTTCTCAATGTCTTTCGTGTAATGCGCCCCTTCGAGTAAGGTTTTTAGCGTCAAATAATCGGTGTGGTGTTCCTTGAAAAATAGAAACAGCTCATTCACAAATCGAGAGGCATCCAATATTTTAACAATGGCATCCAACTCCAAAACAGAAGCATTAATGTTTAGCAATTGAATTTCCTTGTTCAATTCCTGAAACTCCATTCTAGGAAAACGCACTCCCCTATTCCGAATCAATTGCAAGTCATGCGAAAGGTTGAGGCGATACTCCACCTCTTTCGCATCTCGATATGGATGAAGTTTTGATAGTCTATCGGCTACTGTTTCTGTAATAGTAGAATCTGCCAACCAAGTTCTAATTTGGTCAAATTCTAAATCTAAGGCCGTCTTTTCATCAAAAAACTTCATGTGGTAAAAGTACTGGAATTGCTAGCTTTATGCTACCATAAAACGGCTAATGTGCTTCAGTGTTCATTGTATTTTTGGTTTGTATTAAAAGCCGTTAGTTCCGTTCATCAAAAAGCGAAAAACAAACTGGAAGATTTCTTTATTTTTAAACCATGAATTTAAAAGCATATCCTAAAAGTACGTTACAGAGTTTTGGAATTGTGGGCCTCGTTTTTGCCGCCATGATTGTTTTTTATCCGGTACAAACTGCCCTTAATGATAGTATAGGACTTAGTCCTTCTTTTCTGATTTACTACACCTTAGCCATGGGCGCACCCTTATTGCTCATACACTTATTGAAAAAGAAAGAAGAAGGCACAGTGAGGTACTTGCTTAAGCCCTATGACATTGCAGTGGTGCTTTTACTGATAGTTTCTACAATTGCACTACAGTGGGGCGTTACAAGTCCAATAGGAAATAGTATTCCGATGCCCGAAATGTTCAAAGAAGCATTTCGAGAAATGGCCGAGCAAATGAACGATGGATATGGTTTATTGGCCGTAGCGCTTATGGCTCCCTTTTTTGAAGAGTTCATTTTTAGAGGAGTGATGTTGGACGGTTTGCTAAAACGAAAATCGACCTGGGCAGCCATATTAATTAGTGCTGCACTTTTTGGTTTGGTGCATTTGAACCCCTGGCAATTTGTTGCCGCCATGGTCATTGGAACCTTTGCCGGTTGGGTCTATTCCAGAACGAGAAATTTAATGTACTGCATGATCATTCATTTTGCGAATAATTTTACAGCTTCCGTTTTGATGTATTTCAATGAAGACGCAGCTTCTATGGACGCTGAATTACAAGAAATGTATGGCGGAACCACCAACATGTATGCAATAATTACTGCATCTATTGTTGTTGCAGTGGTTTGTATTTCCATGTTGAATAAGCGAATGAAAATGGAAGCCGCAATTGAAAAATCGTTACAGGTAGTGGAACCAGACAGCTTGGAAGAGTTTGCTAATTAAGCTAAATTGAATAACTTTAACCAACCAAAATGAAAACCCTAAGAAACATTGTAGCCGTAATAATCGGATTGGTGATTGGCAGTATTGTCAACATGTACATTATTAAATTAAACGGCGTAGTAGTTCCCCTGCCAGAAGGTATTGATCCAAATGATATGGATAGCCTGAAAGCAAACATGAGCCAATTCACACTGTTTAATTATTTGGTGGTGTTTTTAGCACATTCTTTAGGAACCTTAGCGGGAGCATTAATTGCAGGATTCATTGGAGCTAGCAGCAAAGTCATTTTAATGTACATTATTTCTTTTGCTTTCATGCTTGGAGGAATTAGCATGATTATAATGCTTCCTACGCCCATATGGTTTGCTTTTGCAGACCTTGCTTTCGCCTACATACCGGTGGCATGGTTGGCAGCAAAAACAGTGAAGAAATAACTCAAACAGAAATTAATAGTTAACTTAACAAGATGGAAGAATTTAACACTCAATGGACTCGAGAAGAACTGAAAGCATACATCTTATTATACTGTTCAAAAGCAGATTTTGAAGAGACAGCAGCAGAAACGAATTACATTAATGCCAAGTTTATAGCATTAAACATTGAAGGCATTCGAACAGAATTTGAAGGGGATAACGATTACCAAAGCATTCAAAAAATTCGAGCAACAATAGACCGATTGCACTATAAAAAAGAAAGCATAGAAGTATTAGAAAAGGAGATGAAAGAATTGTTTTTGGTAGATGGAAAGTTGGATACGTTGGAGAAAAACCTCTTCATTGGTTTAAAACACATCTTAGAGGATAAGTAAAGTAAAAAAATATTATTTAAAATATGGATATGACACACCAGTGTGTCATATCCAATTGTTGGCAACTATGAAAAGGAGAATAAATTGAAATATCTAATCGTTATCAACACAAACAAATACCCTATCAATTAAATGAAACAGTATTTTTTAGACAACCATCCTGTATACAACGATATAAAGAAAGAGGTACTATTGAATGAAAGCCTAGATGGCATGTCATTAATATTTAACAATTCACCTTCTTATATGCTCTTGACGGACATAAATAGAAAAATTATTTCAGCGAATAAGAGTTTCATTGAGGCAACTGGATTTCAAATGCATAAAATATTTGGGAAGTCAGCAAATGAAATTGGCTTTTATAAGGAAAATGAATATAGTAGGATTGGTGAATTCATTTCCAACCAAGAAAAAGTGAATAATGAAATAGTACATTGCCAAACATTTGATGGAAAAAACCTCTTCTTTGTTCTCTCTTTAACTACATTAGAGATACATGGCAAGGTAACTCGCCTTTCATCATTTCTTGATATTACAGAACTCAAACAACAACAACAAGATCTTGAACTAAGAATTGAGGAAAAGTTACAAAGTCTTCGGTATGCGCAACTAGTTCAACAATGCATATTCCCGTCTAGAAGCAGTCTTGGCCAAAATTTAATAAATCACTTTATACTCCAAAAACCAAAGGACATTGTTAGTGGTGATTTTTATTGGATAAAAGAATCAAATAATCTACTTTACTTTGCAGCCTGCGATGCTACAGGGCATGGAGTACCAGGAGCGTTCATTAGTTTAATCGGTAGTAGATTACTGACTAGATGCCTATTTGAATACAGCCTTTCACGTCCTGCTGATATTTTGAATAAATTAAATGCTGAATTTGAAGCGGATACTTTAGACCATGAAAAAGAAATAGCTGACGGCTTTGATATAGCACTCTGTGTTGTCGATAAAGAAAAAATGATAATGGAGTATTCCGGAGCAAACCGTCCAATATGTCAATTACGAAATGGGGTAGTAAATAAATTATCGGTAGATAAAATTTCTATCAATCTATTCACATCCAATACCGGACAACTTTTTTCAAATTATCAAGTAAAAATTGAATCGGGTGATCAGTATTTTCTTTTCAGTGATGGCTATATAGACCAATTTGGTGGTTCTCAAGGTAAGAAATTTGGTTATAAGAATTTTGAAAACCTAATTCTTTCAGTTCAACATCTTCAGATGAGCCAGCAAAAGGCTGTTTTTGATCAAACAATTGAAGAGTGGATAGATTTATCAAAAGATGAAGATCAAACCGATGACATATTAGTTATAGGATTCAGTATTCCCTGATCGCATACTTGAACCGAAATGGAAAATAAGTACATCTAATGGTATCAGTAATCAGATGCATCATATTTAACATTGTGGTCTTTCAGTTTGTTGAAGTGCTCCTTGCAAAAGATTCTCTGAGGAAAAAGTATCTAAATAAAAAACAGTTGCCAACAATCGCTATAAAAACATGCCCTTCGGGACACGTTTCATAGCGGAATCGCCAGACTGCGAAGCGCCATTCGAATTAATTTAAAAAGAGCATGAAAAGAATTCTTATTTTACTGTTGATCACGATAACCTGTGCTTTGGAAACAAATGGCCAAAACTATGTGGTTGTTGGTGACAACAGTTATCCGAGAACGGAGACATTCACTTTACAATCAGATTCTGATGTCAACTTTATCAGTGACTTAAACCTCACATTCGCAAAAGACGGAGCCAAGGCAGTTTTAGTGGTTAGCTCAAAACTCGTAAGCACCGTGCGAATCAGTGGTAAATTAACAATTGAACTTGTTGAAGGGACTGTTATTACTTGCAATGAAACAGGCTTAAAAGAAAACATATACAGTGTTGCCTCAACAACCTACAGCATACCAAATGATGAATTGATGAAGTTAAAAATCAGCAACATCAATAAAGTAAATTATGCAATAAAATGCGCTGATTGCTCAAGAAATCTTTTATATCAGGGAAACTATTCAGCATCAAATAAAGGAAAGGCAAAAACCGATTTCACTGCAATAATCAAGGAATTTTACGAAGAGTAAATTACTATAGACCGATTATTAATCAATTAATTTTGTTCTAAGAACAACGCCATGGAGCATACTTCACACCACTACTCTACTTATTCCGAGTCAATATCTGCTTGCCGAACATAGGTAAATGTTGGCGCATACTCTGTAATACTCCCTGCACCCTTTTTATTTATTTTAAACGTAACATCCTTTGTGGTGGTAAATAACAAAACAGATAAAAAAGGTTTTTTAAGGTATGACTTCAATACAGGAAAAGCTTCTTCTAAGGTATATTCATTTTCCACATCCTCGGTATCTCTAGACCGGTAACGCAATTTCAATAAAACCTTGAACCCATCTTCAGAGTAGATCGGTCTCAGAAATACGTTTCTCAAGTTGGGTTTGCCAACCGTCTTTGCCATTGTTAACTTGGCAAATCGCTCTTTTTCTGCACTCTCTTTTACCTGTTCCCAGAATTCAACAAACAAATCTTCGTAAGACATAAATTAAGGATTGATAAGGATGAATTTCTTTTTTCAAAAGTAACACTATTAGTTTAACTAGATAAGAATGGAATCATAAATTCGAACCAATTTTGCCCCCTATGCCTTTAGAATAATCAAACAATAAAATACTTATTATCATATAATTGAGCAACTAAAAAAAGAAAATTATTTCCTATGTAAAAATTAGGTTCAAAGGGAATGTTGTAGAATATTTTTTAACTTCAGACAACTAGTGAAGAAATTGAGATCCCAATAATTTTAAAAAAGCAACGTTGTAAAGCAACCGCATCTTTTATATTCTTACTCATGAAAAACGTGTTTGCTCTTCTTGTTGTTTTTATTTTGTTTGGAAATAAAACACCGCTGCCACCCAAAACTGTTTCCTTACAAGATGCGGTAAATCAAAAGTTAATCGAACTTGATGTTCATGGAAACACGAATAGTCCTCATTACAGTCAACCCATTCAACTAACGGTAAAGAATTTAAGTAATAGCCCATTTATGCTAAACATTCCAAATGGACAGCGCTTTTTGACTCTTGACCATGAAGTGCAAGATATGTTGGTTGTCAAATCTGAACAGCTTGCCTTGGCTCCCGGTATTGAAAAATCGATATTACTAAATGCCATGTGTACCCAAAAAGACAACAGAGGACCTGGAGAAAATGAGCCCTATCGTCTTGGCCCGATGGCAGAATCACACTTGTTGCAGGTGAGCAACAAAATACAAGAACTTGAAGCCTACAATACCATTGGGCAATATTCAGTTTGGTCCATTTCAAATGATGTTGGCTTGGAAAGTATTGCGGGTTTCAATAATAGTGAGGCAGAGCAATTACAGCAGTTCGTCGCAAAAATTACAGGTAGAAAAATTCCAGAGAAGGACACTACAGACTACCTAACCAATTACAATCGTCCTTCACTTGCTAAAAGAACCCTTGGTGGAACATTTGAATACGGACTTGTCAAAACATCCGCTATTACGATAGGGCTTTTTAATGACCAAAATATAATTATAAGAGAGCTATTGAACGAGCCAAAAACTCCTCGCGGCGATCATAAATTAAACTTTGAATTTGACATGGCAGCTTATACCGATCCGGTCTATTTTGTGCGCCTTGTTATAGATGGTGAAATAAAAATAAGTACCAAAATAGAAATCTAAATTAGATTTCGAAGCTACCTAAACTGAAAATTTAGCTAACTTGAAAATCAAGTTTATTCCAACTTGTAGGCAAAGAAATAGCTCCAACAAATACATTTTTTACTCAAGGTAAGAAAGTACTAACTTTAGCTAACAAACAGCGACACAATCTAGAGCGTTTTAGCCAATGTCTAATACACTATGAAATTAAATAATAAGCCAACCTATCAAGAATTAGTTCAACGGATTGATGCGTTAGAATCAGAAATACATCGAATCCAGAATGAAGGTGAGCAAAAAATACCCGCACAGGACTATAAGCACCTATTTGACAACGCTCCAATTTCTATCTGGAATGAAGATTTTACGCTAGTATATGAACAGTTAGATCAACTTAGAAAACTTTGCATCACTGACATTAAGTCTTATTTAAAACAGCATCCTGAGGTATTATTCTCACTGCTCTCAAAATTAAAAGTAACAAGTGTTAATAAGGCTACTTTAAAATTATTTAAAGCAGAAAGTGGTCAGGAGCTTTTACAAAACATCCAGCATACTTTTGGCGAAGGAGCTAACAAAGTATCAGTAGATCTCATCGCAGCCATTTGGAACAAGGAGCAATCATTTACTGCAGAAGTAAATTATAAAACCCTCCAAGGAGTTGAGTTTGCGGCATTATTTTCGGTTCCTATTCCTCAAACAACGGAAGAACAACAAACAGTTCCCATTACCATTCAAAGCATTCAAAAATTAAAAGAGGCTGAATTAGCAAGAAAGGAATCCTTACTAAAGTTAGAGCAAGCTCAAAAAATAGGTCACATCGGAAGTTGGGAATGGGAGTGGGAAACCGATCATGCGATATGGTCAGATGAAATGTATCGGATTTACGGTGTTAAAAAAGAAGACTTTAAACCTACCAGTCAAAATGTAAGCAATGCAATTTTGCAGGCAGATAAATATAAAATGGAGCTCGCTATTGCTAAGTTGTTCAAAGGAGAAGTTGCAGATTCATTTGAATTTAGAATTGTTAGACCTAATAATGAAATCAGAGATGTAAGTATTATCGCGCTACAAATTAGCGAAGGGACCATATTTGGTATAACTCAAGACATAACAGATAGAAAAAAAATAGAGCGTGAATTAGATCAAGCGCAAACCTTAGCAAAAGTTGGAAGCTGGTTATTTAATCCAGCAACTAAAAAATTAAAATGGTCGAATGAGATGTTTCAAATTTGGGGGTTGGATGTAAGGGGTGGTGCTCCTGAATACGATACTTTACTACAGCGAATTCACCCGGATGATGTAGAGCTATGGAATACTTCTGTAGCCAATGCGACTAACCAAGGAGTACCATACAATATTGAACATAGAGTTTGCTTGCCAAATGGGGAAGAAAAAATAGTAAGAGGCATTTGTCAACCCGTATTGGGTATTAATGGCGAGGTGGTTAGCTTAGCTGGAAGTGGTCAAGACATTACCGAGCAAAAAAAAATTGATAAACAACTTATTGAAGCTAAAGAAAAAGCAGAAGAAAGTAAAGATTATCTCAATAACATCATCAACAACATAGGTGACCCTGTATTTGTCAAAGATGATCAGTTCAGAATGGTTTTGGTTAACAACTCCTTCTGTAGACTCTTAGGATTTCCTAAACATAAATTAATTGGTAGGACAATGGCCGAAGATATACCGGCTAATCAGATGGAAGGCTTTATAAAGATAGACCTTCAAGTTTTAAATGATGGTCAAGAAAACTTAAACGAAGAGGTGATCACCAATGCAAATGGAGAGGAATTAACCATTATTACAAGAAAGTCCAGGTATGTTGATGAACACAACAATAGATTTATTATTGGTACAATTCGAGACATTACGGAATCTAGAGTGATTCAAAGGGAGATAGACACCCAAAACGAAAAACTGAATAACTTAAATAACGCCTTAAATAAAGCGCAACGATTGGCAAAAGTTGGGAGCTGGTCGTTTAATACATCAAATCAGAAATCAGAATGGTCGAATGAGATGTTTCTCATCTGGGGTTTTGAATTAAGTAAACTAGCGCCTGATTATGATACAATTATAGGAAAGGTGTACAGCGAAGACCTTAATTTATTTATTAATGCTGTTGAAAATGCGATTGTTAACGGAACACCATACGATATTGAGCATAGAATTTCACTTTCTAATGGAGAACAAAAAATAGTAAGAGCGATTTGTCAACCTGTTGTAGGTATTGATGGAAAGGTGGTTAGCTTAGTAGGCACAAGTCAAGATATTACCACTCAAAAACAATTTGAAAAAAGTCAAGTCAAGAATCATCGACTCAAAGCAATGGGAGAGATGTCCTCTTCAATTGCTCATGATTTTAATAACTCCCTTCAGGAAATGATGGGGAATTTGGAAATTGTAAAACTTGAAAGTGATTTGTCAAGAAATACGATTAAACGATTAAATACAATCGGGTCCATTATAGCTGATGTCGCTGACAGGGTTAGTGCATTACAAAAATTTAGTGATGCAGAACATGCTGATAAAAATGCAAAAACGCTAGATCTTAATACGCTAATTGAGGAAAGCTTAAGCGAGTCTCGTCCGCTTTGGAAAGATGCAATGGAGAAAGAAGGAGTAAAAATAAATGTTAGTACCGATTTTGGAAAGATTCCAAAAGTTCTTTCTACTAGCGGAGAATTAAAAGCTGCCATCTATAATTTGGTTAAGAATAGCATTGAGGCAATGCCTGAAGGTGGTAACCTTACAATAAAAACCGGTCTAAAAGCTGAAGGCGTGTATGCAAGGTTTATTGACACTGGCTTGGGTATGACCGAAGAAACCAAATTGAAACTATTTGATCCATTCTTCTCCACAAAAGGATTTGAATTAGGGAGAGGTTTAGGTATGAGTGGTGTATACGGTATTGTAAATAAATACAAAGGAGATATAGCTGTTACGTCATCTGAATTAGGCAAAGGAACTACCATTGAAATTGTTTTTCCAATAAGTAATAGAGATGAGATAAAAGTCTTGACTAAAGAGGAACCACAAGAAAAAAAGTTATTGCGTGTGTTATGGGTAGATGATGATTTTCTAATTACAAAATCTTCCTGTTTATTAATTGAGTCCCTTGGCCATCAGTGCGATGGAGCGAATAGCGGACAGAAAGCCCTAGCTTATCTTGATGAAAAAACATATGATTTTGTATTTACAGATATTGGAATGCCTAAAATGAATGGATGGGAGTTAGCAGACGCCATTCGAAGTAAACTTGGTAACAAGCTAAAAATTATTGTAGTTACTGGCTGGGAGGTTGAAGAGCAAGCTAAAAAGGAACACGGAATTGATTTTGTTCTGCAAAAGCCATTTACCTTGGACCAGCTAAAAAAAATACTATTAGTTTAGTTGTTTAGGTTTACTTGAAATGAGTCTCTCCTAAATTAAAAGAGGCGTTTAAAGCGAACATACTGCTATTGAAAATGTCGTCAGATTTACAATAAAAGGCAGTCAGGTATTTCCAAAATCAAATCCATTTCTAAAAAAGCAATTAAAACGCTCATCCCGAGCAGTCTTGAAACCTGGGGATAGAATAATATTCCATTTATTGGAGAACCTTTTGCAGTTGTTAAGTGTCTTCTTTTTAACATAACATGAAATAGTCATAAAAATTTAGACTAAATTGAATAAGTTTACAATCTAACACTATTTGAATTAACTACTTAATAAAGATTACATCATTATGAATAAAATTCTATTACTTTCCTTAATCCTAGTCTCTTCGCCTTTGGTTGCACAAGTAGCGAGGTGGGAGCAATTAACCAACATACCCAATGGTAGACATCATCCTATTTCTTTTTCCTTGAATGGAAAAGGATATTCAGTAACTGGAACATCATCAGCGAATGTTCCTACAAAAGATGTGTACGACTATGATCCTGTAACTGATACATGGGGAACTCTTCCGGATTTTCCCGGCTTGTCACGAAGTTTTGGCATTGGAACCGTAACAAACGGTATTGCATACCTTGGATTTGGAGCCTCATCTACTCAATATTTAAGAGATTTTTGGAGTTTTGATGCTTCTGATAGTTCTTGGACTCGACTAGCTGATTGCAGTTGCTCGGGCAGAAGACATCCTGCTTTGGTTGCCATCGGAGATAAAATTTATGTAGGTTTAGGAGATGATGCAACCGGCAATCGCAACGATTGGTGGATGTACGACATAAATAGCAACACTTGGACAAGTATTGGAAATTTCCCTGGACCACCAAGGCACCACCCATTTATGTTTAATGCTGGAGGAGATGTTTATGCTGGTCTTGGACATGGTTCAATTCAGTCTCAAGGCGTTATTTTTAATGATTGGTATAAGTTAGATACTGCAAGTAATACCTGGACGACAATGAGACCTTTTCCCGGAGAAGCTAGAGTAGCAGGAACACAATTTGACGCTCATGGATATGGATATGTTTTGAGTGGCGATGGTTCAAACCATAGCTACATGCCAACTGGAGAATTTTGGCGTTATGATCCCGCAGTGGATACTTGGACACAACTTCTTTCGCATCCTGGAAACAGTAGATGGGCTCCTGGTAGTTTTGTAATTAATAATGAAGTGCACTTTTTTGGAGGACTAAATCGACTTACAAACTCTTATCCTTTAGGTTATTGGAAGTTTATTTTAGAAAATCCATCATCGAGCATAAGCGAACAGGAAGAAGTTTTAGCCAACACCTACGTTTACCCTAACCCAGCGAATAATCAGATATTATGGAAAAATGACTTAACCGTTACAGATGTGAGAATATATAATTCATTAGGTCAGTTATTCGTTACGGCAAATGCCGCAGTTGGAAAAATGGATGTTAGTAGTTTAGCAGATGGCTTGTATTTAGTTCAATTCGTGGATAACAACAACCTCATTAAGACCTCTAAGGTGTTAATTCAGCACTAATCAAATGTAGGTTTAAAATTAAAAGAAACTAAAAAAAGGCAACCCTAGTGTTGCCTTTTTTTATGCCTAAATCCATCATCCCTTATCATTAAGACAAGAAAGTCTTAACTTTAACATCCTGATTCTAACATGCAGGTGCTTGGCACATGCATAACATCCTCTTCGTATGAAAAACATATTGGTCACTATCGATTTAGACGAAAGAATAGACCTGCTCATTGATAAAGCATTTGAATTAGCTGAATCTTTAGGTTCTAAAATATGGTTAATGCACATTACCGCACCAGAACCAGACTTTGTGGGATATGATGTTGGTCCGCAATACATAAGAGATTTTAGAGCAAAAGAACTCCGAAAAGAACATCAATTATTACAAGAATACGCTGACCAGTTAAAGAAAAGAGGCGTTGAAGCAGAAGGATTACTTGTACAAGGAGCTACAACAGAAATGATAATTAAGGAGTCTAAAAAACTAAATATTGACTTAATTATTGCTGGGCACCACGACCATGGATTCTTATACAAAGCCTTTGTTGGGAGTGTATCTTCTCAAATTATAAAAAAAGCAAACATCCCGGTACTTATTGTTCCTGTTGAATAAAGCAAACAATCATCATGGACCTCAAGTTAATGGATGCTATCACCAATAACTTCATTGTAAATTAACTTACAAAACGACCTGCCAAATGAATTTGTAGCTTTCGTTTATTTTTATACATTTGATTTCCATAGAATTGGATAATATTGCTACCCTCCATAACTTAATCAACATATTTTGAAGACTTCGCAAAAATATTTCCTATTAGCAGCGATGTTCGGTTTAGCCTACTTCGTTGTTACCCATACCGACATCTATGGATCTTCAAGTTTGTTCCGTTTTTTTACAGTTCTAGCTACTCTTGCTTATGCCATTAACGGGCTAAATTATTTTAAGAAAGAAAAGAATGAAGAATAAGTCTTTCTCCTCAGATTGGCCCTAATCGTTCTTCAACTATGTAGTTATACGTATTCAAATACAAGTAATCAAATTTAATTTCTAATTATATGGCCTCTGTTTACCACTGAAGATAATAGTACTTTCACCGCATACTTTAGGATCTAATTTTTATTATGAATTGTCTATTAACCGGTGGAACAGGAATTGTTGGAAGTCACATTATTTTTGAATGGATTCATAAGGCCATTGTTGAAAAAACAGTAAACCATCTTTTTGTGGTTATAAGAGATAGTAAAATCTCAGCGGAAAAGCGTTTACTGGCTATTTTACAAGATAATTCGCGACCAAACTTTTTGAATAACTACACCCTTGAAGCCTGTCTAGAAAAAATAACTGTCATCTCTAATGATTTAGCCTCCATCACTAAAGATCATTTAAGTAGGTATAATTTCGATACAGTGATTCATTGCGCTGGGTCAACTAGTTTATTGCACACAAGTGAATCAAAAAAGAAAGTACATGCTCAAAACTATTTAGTAACCAAGCAGCTTTTAGAACAGCTTCCGCAAAGTGTTAACCGTTTTATATACATTAGTACTGCTTATTCATTTGGCATTCAAAATAAGAAAGTAAATGATGACATTGACCAATACGATGTCACTCACTTTAGAAATCCGTATGAGCAATCTAAATATGAATGTGAACAGTTCGTTAAAGAAACCTGTAAAACGAAAAATATAGACGCACAAATTCTAAGACCTAGCATAATTTGTGGTCGCTTAATAGATATGCCGTTTTATGAAACACCAAAATTCGACGTGTTTTACTCATGGGCGATCTTCTTAGATAAATATGCAGAAAAAGCGAAAGAGAATTTTAGGATTTGGATAGACAAAAAGAGTGGATTAAATATTGTACCCGTTGATTTTGTTTCCAAAGCTGTACTGTATGCTTTTTTAAACCCCGATATCAAGGAACTTAACATTGTTAATCCAAAACAAATATTACACAAAGATTATGTTGGCGATGTTTTAGAATCATTCAACATCAGCTCCTATGAATACATCGAAAAAAAGCCCGAAGACCTTACACTTTTCGAACAATTGTATTACAAAAGCATTGGAGGACTTTTCGAAAAATACGTCTCTATTCCTGATTTGCAGTTTCAACCTGACCTTATTCTAAAACTAATAGAACAGTTACAACTAGACATTACTTTAGGTGTCCATGAGAATTTTATGAACTTGATTAATTTTTCGGTAGAAAAGAAATTTAGAAAGAGTTACTAATTGAGTTCAATCCAGTTGACGGTATAAACTTATAGAACACATAGCCATTTATCCTATTTTACCTGCCATTCAATATTTAGCGATTATATTTACACTAAAGGATAAAAAATAGAAAATGCATTTATAGTCGATATGAACTATTTAGAAATATCACTATACTTTGGCTGTGTCTAAAACGTAAAACAAATACTATGATCATTTGCACAACAGAAAAAATACCAAATAAAGAAATTACCGAAATATTGGGCATCGCACGAGGCAGTACCGTTAGAGCTAGAAGCATTGGAAGAGATATTTTTGCAGGGCTAAAAAATATAATTGGGGGAGAAATTGAAGAGTATACAAAACTGCAAGCCCAGTCTCGTGAACAAGCAATGCAACGAATGACAATAGACGCACAAAATTTAGGCGCGGATGCCATTGTAAATGTGAGACTAACTACTTCTATGGTGATGCAAGGAGCTTCGGAAATTTTGGCTTACGGAACCGCTGTGAAATTAAAGTAACATGGAATTCATTACGAAACTAATTTTCAGCTTTCAGGGACTATTTTGGGGAAGCTGTCTCATCATCTTGATTTACCTTCTTTTCAGACGAATTAAAATAAAAAAAACTGAAGACTTTGAAAATCGAGACAATTGAATGCAGTGCGCTTTAATTTTGTCGATTACACCAAGATCCATCTACCTCTATTCAATCTGTCATTTGGTTAGGGATTAAACATCGCAAACATTTCACTTATGAAGACTAGGATAAGAACTAAATTCATCGGAATAATAAGTGCACTTATCTTCACCTCAAATTTGGGGCTCAGTCAATCGAATGAAATTAAAATTAAATTCATTAGCAACTGTGGACTCCTAATAACCGATGGAACAACCAACATTTATTCTGACTTTCCATATCGTTCTGGAGCATTTATATATGACAAATTTGATTCGTCTGAATTAGATAGTATTAAAGAAAACTCAATATTCATTTTTACCCATAAACATGGAGACCACTATTCCAAAAAAAACATGAGGAGTATCTTAAAAAATAAGGGTGGAAAAAAATATGGAAAATGGAACATTGTTGAGCTTGAAAACCTTTCAAATACTATTCCTGATTTTAAAATAAAGTCATTCAAAAACAAACACAAATTCTCCTTCGCCCATTACTCTTATCTGATCACTTGGCACGGCAAAAAAATCTACCTATCAGGAGATACAGAGAGCACATCAACCATTCAACAAATAAAAAGCATGGATTGGGCATTTATACCCGGATGGCTGTTGAAATCCATCTTTAGAAACAACATAGAAATTGATACTAAAATGATTGATTTATACCACATTGGCAGAAAGGATAGCATTGAGCTTAACGATCCGAAAATATTGATTTTAGATAAGCATGGAACAATTATGACGATGACTTATTAGCTGTAAATTTAAAAATAGATGCAAACGTTTCTACATTACTTTTTACATTTTGGCTTCCCATTCATAATCGCTTTTGGATTCTTTAGAAAGGATTGGAAGAAAGTATACCTCATCTTAATTGCAACAATGTTGGTTGACATAGACCACTTATTGGCAGAACCAATTTTTGAGTCAAACAGGTGCAGTATCAATTTTCACCCATTTCATACTTATTATGCAATGGTTGTATATTTTGCTCTCCTCTTTTTTAGAAAACCATTTAACATTATCGGGATAGGGCTACTTTTTCACATGTTGACGGATTTTATAGACTGCCTCTTTCTTTTCTCAGCCTGCGAAGCATGTTTCTTAGATTCACCTGCAATAGATGCTCAAAAAGCAACTTCAAGATTTATCCATCTATTCCTATAATCTGGATTAGTTTAAAATCAAAAAGCCCATTCAGAATTTTTCTGAATGGGCTTTTTGATTCAAGTATAGAAAAACTACTTCTTATTTTTCAACTTGGATTGTTGTTGCTTTGACATGTCTTCCAATCTTTTTTGGAAACCAGATTTCTTTTGATTTTTAGGCTTTTTCTTATTGACCTCTATTTTCGCTCTAATTGAATCTTCATTGATAAATACCTTACGAATTAATATTGTTTGACCAATAGAAATAACGTTAGCCAACAAATAGTAGTAACTTAAACCTGAAGAGTAATTGTTGAAGAAAAACAACATCATTACCGGCATTAAATAGGTCATGATTTTCATCTGAGCTGCCATTGGACCTTCTGTCATAGTGCCGCTCATTTGGCTGTTCATTTTGGTATAGAAAGCAATAGAAATTGCCATTAATATGGTAAACAAACTAACATGATCTCCATACCAAGGAATTTCAAAACCTGCAGGGAAACTATAAACAGAATCATAAGTTGATAAATCATCTGCCCACAAAAAGCTCTCTTGTCTTAACTCTATTGAAGCGGGAAAGAAACGGAACATGGCAAATAGAATCGGCATCTGAATTAACAACGGAATACATCCGCTCAATGGATTCACTCCTGTTTGTCGATACAAGGTCATAGTCGCTTGCTGCTTCTTCATCGCATCGTCCTTGAACTTATCGTTAATTTCAGCAATCTCAGGCTTTAAAACCCTCATTTTAGCTCCAGACAAATAAGTCTTATAAGTAATTGGCATCAAAACCAACTTTAGAAGGATTGTTAAAATCAAGATGATAATTCCATAATTCCAATTGAAATCTTCTAAAAAGTGAAATACTGGAATGACAGCAAATTGATTAACCCAACCAAAAATTCCCCAACCCAAATTAATAATATCTTGAAGCTCGTCTCCGTGGTCCTTTAATATGTCATATTTATTTGGCCCCAAATACATGGCCATTCCAAACTTTTCAATCTTACTGCCACTAACAGGCATCGTTAATGCAACCGTTAATTTTTTTACATATTCAGTCTCCCCTTCATCTGTAACAGTTTCCATATAACCTTTCGACTTGTCGAAATACTCATCGGCAATTAAGGTGGTATTAAAGAATTGCTGCTTCAACGAAACCCATTTCATTGAAGTTTCTAATTCTTCCCTTTCATCAGAAATACCTAGGTCGTCAACATCCTCATTTTTGTACTTGTAAAAAATGGTAGTTGCATCTCTTTGTGGCTTTATACTTTTTTCTTGATTGGGGGCATTCACCATCCAATTAATGTACACTTCTCCACTTCGCATGTCCATTACTTGATCCATTTCTACCAAGTTTACATCGAAATCAATCATGTAATCGTTACCCTTGATTTTGTAGATGTATTCAATATACCGATCCGAGCCAGCGTTTAGCTTAAATGAAATCATTTTTTCATTATCACCATTCACTGTAAAATCTGAAGATCCAGTTGTAAAGATCAACTCATCAGTGGTGATGTCCTTGCTATCTCTCGTGAAAAAATTCAAATTAAAATTAGATGTAGAGTCAAATAGGACCAGTTCTTCTCCTTGCTCTCCTTCTTCAGCATATCTGAAATACTTCTTTAAAACGGCCCTTTTTATACCTCCACCTTTTGTTGAAAAGGTCAGTCTCATCAAGTCTGTCTCAACTTCAAATTCTTTTGCTTCACCAACAGAGGCTTGAGCAAAAGCACCAAAAGATTCAGCCTGCTGTTCTAGGGTTGCAGAATCTGAAGCAAATACTCCTGTCAACTCACCTGAAGCGTCAACTGCCTCGTTAAAGCTGCTTTCCATTTTCTGAGCCTGCTCTTCTATTACGTCTTGCTGAACTGCTTCAACCTGCACAATAGAGTCTCTCATTCTCTTTTCTTCGGCAATTTCTTCCTCGGAAGGACCATTTAAAATACCGAATCCGATAACGATGGCCCCAATTAATAACAGACCGACTAATGTATTCTTATCCATGAACTTTGATTCCTTTTTTATACTTTTTCTTTGATTGCAGCATCTAAAAATTCCACAAATAATGGGTGTGGGTTTAATACCGTACTGCTATATTCAGGGTGAAATTGCACACCCACAAACCACGGATGATCTTCAATCTCAACAATCTCTACCATCTTTCCAGTTGGGTTGATTCCAGTGGCTTTCATTCCCGCAGCGGCAAAGTCTTTTAAATATTTATTATTAAACTCATAACGATGACGATGCCTCTCAGTAATCAATTCTTTTTTGTAAGCGTTGAATGCTTTAGAACCTTGCTCAATAGCACATTCATAAGCTCCTAAACGCATCGTTCCTCCCTTATCAGTCACCTCTTTCTGATCTTCCATTAAGAAGATAACAGGGTGCTTTGTTTTATCATTTATCTCAGTGGTATGTGCGCCTTTCAATCCAACAACATTCCTCGCATATTCAATCACAGCACATTGCATACCCAAACAGATTCCTAAGAACGGAACCTTATTTTCTCGTGCGTACTTCACTGCAGCAATTTTACCTTCTATGCCTCGTTCTCCAAATCCAGGTGCAACTAAAATACCATCTAGCTCACTTAACTTTTCAGCAACATTTTCATCATTCAGTAACTCTGAATGAATCCAATTAATATCTAAGGCACTTTCTGAAACAGCTCCAGCATGAATTAATGACTCATGGATAGAGATGTAAGAATCTTTCAACTCGATGTACTTACCGATTAGACCAATCTTAAGCGTTCTCTTAGGATGCTTAAGTCGATGAAGAAAACTTTTCCATTCAGTTATATCAGGGTCCTTACCAATAGGCATATTAAACTTTCTCAACACTACTTGATCTAAACCTTCTTCTTGCATCATTACCGGCACTTCGTAAATGGTTGATGCATTCTTAGATTCAATTACGGCGTCGGTAGAAATGTTACAGAACAACGCTACCTTCCGTCTAATGTCTTCATTTATTGAATGCTCTGTCCTCAAAACAAGAACATCTGCCTGTACTCCGCTCTCTAATAATTGCTTAACAGAATGCTGTGTTGGCTTGGTTTTTAGCTCGCCTGAGGCAGCTAAATACGGCACCAAAGTCAAGTGAATTACAATACAACTGAAATCAGGATCCCACTTTAACTGCCTTACCGCCTCAATGTATGGCAATGATTCAATATCGCCAACTGTACCACCAATTTCTGTAATCACAAAATCGTACTTACCAGTATGACCTAGCAAACGAATTCTTCGTTTAATTTCATCAGTAATGTGCGGAATTACTTGAACTGTTTTGCCCAAATACGCTCCCGCTCTTTCTTGATTAATAACATGCTGGTAAATTCTCCCAGTAGTAACATTGTTAGCCTGAGATGTATTTGTATCCAAATATCTTTCGTAATGCCCTAAGTCTAAGTCTGTTTCAGCACCATCTTCAGTAACAAAACACTCCCCGTGTTCGTATGGGTTCAAAGTACCAGGGTCAACATTGATGTATGGATCGAGTTTTTGAATAGTAACCGAATGACCTCTGGCTTGTAACAATTTAGCCAAAGAAGCGGAGATAATTCCCTTCCCTAACGAAGAGGTAACTCCCCCAGTTACAAAAATATACTTAGTATTAGAATCAGGCATTAGAAATAGTAACAGTTTAGTTTAAACTGTCCGCAAAATTAAGATAATAAGACGGGCTTAGAAAGCGTTATTTCTAAAAAGTCAAGCTGATACCAATCGATGGTAAAAAAGGCAATTGATTTACTCTTTGATTTGTAACTCTGTTCACATAAAAAATGTTTTCTCGATTGTAAACATTCGTTATACTTCCTGTTGCCTCCAACACTGAATTTTCGGTAAGAAAAAACTTTCTTTTTATTGAAACATCAAATCGGTGATACCATGGCAAACGACCTTCTCCTAAACCACCATACTGAATTCCTAATATTCCATTTTGAGTTGTAATATCCTGCCCTATATCACCTTGCAAGGCAATGTTCTCGTAAAACCCTGTTGTTTGAGTTAATGGAAAACCTGAACCAATATTCCATCGAGCATCAAATGACCAAACTTGATCCTCCCCAAATAAATAAGATCCTAAAAAGTTCATATTATGCCTTCTATCCCATATTGGATTGTATCTATTAGTTCCATCCCAACGGTCAACATAACTCCACGAATACACCATTGAAATACTAAGTTGTTTCTTTTCATACTTAGCAGAAAAGTCTACACCGTAAGCATTGCCAGTCTCAACGATAAAATCCTTCTTCAAAGCATCGGGAATCTCTCCTCCCACTTTATTTTCATCGTATAACTTATTTCTGTTTAAATTGGTTAACTGATTAAACCACTTGTAATACCCTTCAACATTTATGTTAATGTACCTGGTCAAATCGTATTCAAACCCCAGTATCGCATGCCTACCCAACTGCAAAGGAGCTTTTACTTCTGTTCTTGACCCATCTTCATTTACAATTTCATCTTGCAAATTATCCGGTCCCGATAAAAATCCATAAAACAAGTTGACCACATCTCTATCAGAAGTTGCACTAATTAAGTTTTGTGAGTAAAATCCCCCTGCTCCTTTAATTCTTAATTTTTTAGTGGCATTAAATTTAAACCCAAGTCTGGGTTCTGGCGAAAAAGTTGACAAGGAAGCATAATACTGAACTCTAAAACTTGGCTCCAAAACAAACTTCCCTACATTGTATCTATTTTGTAAATAAAGCGCTAATTCTGTTGTATTCTGCTTTTGACCAACAGTTTGGTTCACACTATTCAAGAAAGAAAAATCGGTAGTAAAACCTAAAATCTCAAAACCAAATTTTGTTTGATTTTCACCTTTAAAACTGGTAAAATTCATTCCTGCATTAAATCCTGTAATTTCACTTTGACGATTAGAAATATCAGCTCCCTCTTCACTTTCACTTGAGGCAATGTTGTAGTTACTGTATGCTATTGTTCCGTCAATTAAGGTTGTTGAAGCTGCAGGAATAAGTACAAAATTCGTTCCTCCTCCATATTCAGTCCATTTAAAACCAGCAACGTTCGGATAGTTCACTTCATCGGCATACCTAAACCCAAAGAAACTTGCCTTGCTGCCATTCGAGCTTTTTAATGAAATCTTTCCATAAACGTCATTAAAACGATATGGCAAACCTGCAGTATCTGCATATTCATAAAGAACAGGAGCCGTTTTATCAATAAAAGAGTTTTTGTAAGACAAGATGAATGAACTTCCTCCTGTACCGATCTTTTTTGGCTTGCGAAGAGGGCCTTCTATGAACGCCTTCGAACCAAATGTACTAGCTGAAATCTTACCTCCAAAACGCTGGTTATTCCCGTCAATGGTTTTAATGTCCATAATGGACGAAACTCTTCCGCCATATTCTGCTCCAAAACCTCCGGTATATACATCAGCAGTTTTAATAATGTCTGTTTCAAAAACAGAAAATAGACCAATCGAGTGAAAAGGGTTATACACTACCATTCCATCCAAAAGCACTTTGTTTTGAATGGGTGAACCTCCTCGGATATACAACTGCCCACCTTGATCTCCTGTAAAAACTACACCGGGTAAAACTTGTAAATACTGAGCTAAATCTGGATCTCCTCCTATGGATGGCATTTTCTTAATTCTCTTTGGAGTCAACCTATTAACCGACATCTTAACAGTTGTCATTGCCTCTTGTCGTTCCGCAGTAATGGTAACATCATTTATTCGAATAGAGGTTTCACCGACTGATAAATTATTCGACAAGACTTGACCGTCTCTTTCAATTGTAACTTTCTTGTAAGCAGTATCAAATCCAATAGAAGTGGCCATTAAAGTATAATTCCCTAAAGGTACACTAGACATCGTATAATATCCATTCTCGTCAGTAGTTGAACCAATTGCGGTTCCTTTCAAAATAACATTCACAAATATCGCAGGCTCGCCAGTTTCTTTCAAATAAACAAATCCTTTCAATGCTCCGGACTGTGCAAACCCAGCTGCCGAAAACGCTATAGAAATAACAATTAGTAGTGCTATTTTAGAAAATTTCATAGATTTTTTTTAAGGTCGCAAATATAATTAATCAAACCGGCCAAAATAGTCGGCGTTTTGCAAAAGACAACTTAGTATGCCAGTATGTTGTCTCTAACTGTGAATGATTTCAAAAACCATTTCCTGTAGTATTTCATGGTTATTCATCCCTGTTGCTCCAATTCCTTTTGAGAGATTATCAGCCTTGCGCAACGCTGCAATGGCCCTTGCTACTTTTTTAGTGTTATAATTTCTACCAGCAGAAATAAAATCTCGAACAAAGAATGGATTGACTCCTAATTTTGCTGCAACTTCCCGATCTGAACCATTTCGTATTGTTTGGTACAGCAACATTTGAGAAAAAAATCGATAAATGCTTGGTAAAACCATTTGAATGGGGTGCGCCTTTTCATTTTTACCCATATAATTAATGATCCTGTTTGCTTTTACAACATTTTTTTCTCCCAAAGCTTTATTCAATTCAAAAACATTAAAATCCTTACTAATCCCAATATTTTCTTCAATAATTTTTGGAGAAATGGTAGTTCCTTGAGGTAAATTAATAATCAACTTGTCCAACTCATTACTAATTTTACTGAGTTCGGCTCCTAAAAAGTCGACCAATAGTAAAGCAGCGGTTGGTTCAATGAAATACCCTTTTCGCTTTAAATAAGAGTCAATCCAAGGACCTACCTTATTTTCATAAAGCCTTTTCGACTCAAAAAAGACTCCAGATTTCTTCACTTCCTTTACAAAAGAAGACCTACCGTCAGGTTTCCCGTGCTTGTAGTTAATGACTAATATAGTGGACATGGAAGGTTGTTGGGCATAATTAGAAAGTCCATCCAATTTTTTCAAACTCTGAGCCTCTTTGACAATTACAACATTATATTCAGACATCATCGGAAATCGCTTCGATTCCGACTCAATGGTCAGCAAGTCTGTTTCAAGGCCATAAAGAACAGTTAAATTAAATTCCTTCTCCGCTTCATCCAAAACAGTATCTTCTATCGCATCACTAATCTTGTCGATGAAATATTCCTCATCTCCAGTCAATAAATAAATGGGCTTGAAAGCCTTATTTTTAATGTCTCGAATTATTTGTTCGAATTCCAATGGGACTCCTTATTTTTGTGAATAACAGATGAAAACACTCAATCTTCCTACTTATCAGTTTAGCTTCAAAGAAGAGAACAAAAAAACTAAAATTTTTGATGCCATAAGGAAGAAATTCTTAGTTCTTACTCCTGAAGAATGGGTTCGCCAGCATATTGTTCGATTCTTAGTTGAAGAAAAAGGATTTCCTCCAAGTTTAATTGCCATTGAAATGGGCTTAAAACTACATGGAATGCAAAAAAGAGCAGATATTTTAGTGTATTCTAAAATGGGCAACCCTGTTCTTTTGGTAGAATGCAAAGCCCCACACATAAAAATCGATCAAAAAGTATTTGACCAAATTGGACGATATAACATTACCTTTAAACTTCCGTATCTATTAGTAACAAATGGGATGGAACATTTTTGTGCCCAAATCGATTTTGAGAGTAAAGACTTTTCATTTTTACAAGAAATTCCCGAGTATGAAAAACTTGAAGAATAGTGTCGCGCTTTTCTTTTTATTGACGCTTGGCTTTTGCTCTGCGGCACAAAATTCGACTAAATATGGTTTTGAGTTAAGAGAATATTTAAAAACAGCTGGTGCTAATGAAAAGATACCGCTGCTAGTTGAAGGTGATGCAACTCAAATTATACAAATTACTGAACAGCTTGGAGGAGTTATTCGGTTACAATTTGAATCCCTATTTTCTTTAGAAATCCCTGTTCAGTTCTTAGATGTTTTTGCGGAAAGTTCAGCAGTCCATAACATAGAGTTCTCAACTACTCCTGGCCGCACCCTTACGGACACGATGCTAATTCATACCAACGTAGACTCAATTATTAATCAAGCAGCCCCCTTACGACAAACCTATACAGGAAAAGGAGTTATTCTTGGTGTAATTGACTCCGGTATTGAACTGGCTCATCCCGATTTTCAAGATAGTACAGCAAAAACAAGAGTACTATACGTTTGGGACCAAAGTCAGGCATTTAACCCTGCTCAACAAGCATTAAATTACAATTATGGAATTGAATGGGATTCTGCCTCTATCAATGCAAGGATTTCAACGCATGACGACAAGGCAAATGAATTTGGACATGGGTCAAATGTTACAGGAGCTGCTGCATCGAATGGGTTAGCTAGTGGACAGTTTCGTGGAGTTGCACCAGAGGTCAATATTATCATGGTCGCTACAGACTTTAACAAAATCAATTGGCTGCAAACGGTAGCAGAATCTGTCGACTATATTTTCAAAAAAGCAGATGCTTTAGGAATGCCTTGTGTCATTAACGCAAGTGTCGGAACCTATGTTGGATCCCGTGACGGGAAAGACATTGCTGCGAGAATCATAGCCGGGTTAATCAATCAAAAATCAGGAAGGTCATTTGTATGCGCTAACGGAAATGCAGGAAGGCAAAAATTTCATTTGCAACAAGCCCCAATCAACGATACCGCTTTCACTTGGTTTGAAAGTACTCCATCGCAATGGGCAGGTTTAGGCGGTTTGTATTATGAAGTTTGGTCAGATACCGCTGATTTCCGCAATTTGCAATTTGCAATTGGCGCAGATAAAGAATTGAATGGCATATATTCTTTTAAAGGTCGAACCAGCTTTTCAGGAATTCAAAACCGACTAAATACCATCTATCAAGATACATTGCGAGACCAACAGGGCAATAGAGTTGCAACAATAGAGACATACGCTGAACAAAACCAAGGGCGATACAAATTAGAAATAGCTATTGTAAACCCCGACTCTGCCCAATTTCTTTTCAGATTTGAAACCAAAGGAACTGGAAAAGTGGACATCTATTCTTCAAATTCATTTTTCAGGCACAGCAACATGATCGGCTCAAACTTACCTACTCCACAGCAGTATCCCGAAATCCGGAATTACCGCAAACCAGACTCTTTACAGACCATGGTTAGTAGCTTTACCTGCTCTCCTTCAGTAATTTCAGTAGGAAACCACTACAACCGAAGACTTTACACAGACGTAACAAGAACCGTAAGAAATATGGGGGTTACTCCCGGTCAAATCAGCGTAAACTCTAGTCTTGGACCAAATCGATTGAATTACCTAAAACCTGATTTAAGTAGCGCCGGAGATTTTATGTTCAGCAGTGGAAGGATTGCTACCATGAGGAGCTTAATAAATTCAAACCCAGAAAAAATTAGTCCTGATACCATGCATTGGAGAAATGGCGGAACCTCTATGGCTTCTCCTACAGTTGCAGGAATGGTGGCACTTTATCTGCAAATGTGTCCGAATGCAACGCAAAGTCAAATCATTTCAGACATGCTCTCTAGTGCGAAGAAAGATCAGTTCACCGGTGTACAAAATAATTTTACTTACGGAAATGGAAAAGCCGATGGGTTTAACTTTTTAAAAAAAAGGACCTTCTATCCTAGATTATCGACTATCCTCCCCAACCTTTGCAGTGGTGATAGTGTTCCATTATCGCTATCACCAAGCTATTCTTCCTATTTATGGAACACTGGCGATACAGTTTCTACGATTGAAGCCACCTTAAGCGGGAATTTTTTCGCTACAGTTCAAAATCAATTTGGTTGCACAGCAACTACCGACACATTGAACCTACAATTTAATCCTTTACCTTCGAAGCCAACCATCATCCGCTCAGGAAATACACTAAGCATTGCGGTAAATGGGTTTTATCAATGGTATTATAACAACTCCAGACTTTTAGGCGCTACAAATTCATCTCTACAGGCTCAGACCAGTGGTAACTATTTTTGCTCTTTTACAGACAATAATGGCTGTTCTATTAATTCAGATACCATCAATATAATCGTTACTGGACTGAACAAAGTTGCACTCCAAACACTTGCAATACAACCCAACCCAAGTAATGGAATTATAATGATTACAACCGAGAGAGAAGTAAATATTGAGAAAGTAGATGTGCTCGATGTAACCGGAAAGTTGGTTTGGTCAAAAAAAATACAGCAAAGTGGGCAACAAATCAGGCTAAATTTGAGTCTTATAACGAAAGGAATCTATTTTTTACGCGCTTACAGCTCAAATGGATCAATTCAGAAAAAACTATTAATTGAATGAAAATACTTTTATTTTTCACTGCTTTACTTTTCGTACCATTCGGTTACAGTCAAGGTGAACCTCAGTATGTTGTTGGAGAAATTATTTTAAAAATAAAACCCATCTACGGAGACAAATGTCAAAAATCTGCAATTAAAATTCCTGAAATTGAGCAGGCTGTTCAAAAGAGCGCAATTACTCAAGTTCGAAAACTTTTCCCCAACCACAAGCAGCCCAATACAAAAAAAGGCGGTCCCAAATTGGTTGACTTAAGTACTTTATACTCGATACAAATTGATCCGTTGGCGGATGTTCAAAAATTACTATTCCAATTAAACAACATGGAGTCGGTAGCTTATGCCGAAGAAAAAGTGATTAATGAATTAACATACACTCCAAATGATACACTACTAGGTAGCCAATGGTACATTGGAGCGGTCGATCTTTTTAGGGCTTGGGATATTCAGCAAGGCGACACCACAGTAGTAGTAGCATTCACTGACACCGGAACTGATACTGACCACCCTGACATGGTTGATAATTACTCGTACAACTATAACGACCCTATTAATGGAATTGATGATGATGCCGACGGGTACATTGACAATTATTTAGGATGGGATGTTGCAGACAATGATAATGATGTGGGTTTCGGTAACTCGGGTCATGGAATTAATGTTGGAGGACTCGTTAGCGCAGTAACCGATAATGTAACAGGCTTAAGTGGTGCGGGTTTCAAAACTAGGTTGATGCCTATTAAAATTGATCAGTCAGCTACCGGTCAATTAACTGCAGCTTATGAAGGAATTGTTTATGCTGCTGACCACGGCGCATTTATTATCACCAACTCATGGGGAAGTACTAATTATAGAAAATACGCCCAAGACATAGTAAATTATGCTGCTTTAAACAAAGGTTGCTTAGTAATTGCTGCAACCGGAAATAATAAATTTGAAAATAGGTTTTACCCTGCCGCTTATGATAACGTCCTTTCCGTTGGTTCCCTAACAACTGCCGACTTGGTAAAATCAGACATAAGTGGCTCCAATTACGGCTACTGGACCGACATCATGGCGCCAGGAGACAACATGTTAACTACCAATGCAATTGGAGGATATGGAGTAAATGGAGGAACTTCAATGGCAGCTCCTATTGTTGCAGGAATTGCCGGACTTGTTAAGGCCCAATTCCCGAATTACACCTGGCAACAAATAACCGAACAAATAATTAATAATGGCGACAACATTGATGCATTCAATGACCCTATTTACGCTGGTAAAATTGGAGCTGGCAGAGTAAATGCTTTTTTTGCGGTGTCTGATTCTTCAAAACCCGGAATACTATTTGAAAACAATTCAATCTCGGATTTCAATGATGAAACTTTTGTTAGAGGAGATACATTGAGAATAGCTGGTTCCTTTATGAACTGGCTAAAAGATGCAAAAAATGTCTCTGTTAATGTAAGTACCGTTGGAAATAAACTCCAACCTCTTAATTCTTCCGCAGTTGTTATTGGAGATTTAAATGCGCTAGACTCTTTCCCTGTTCGAAACAATCCATTTGAATTTATCATCAGCCAAAGCAATGGTTTTGATGAAGTAATAGAATTTGAAGTTTCTATCACTGCTGATGGCTATAGCAAAAAGCAATATTTTTCAATTGTTGTTAATTCAGACTTCTTAACTCTAGCGGAAAACAACCTAACGGTTACAGTAATAAGCGACGGAGGAATAGGCTATACTGCCTCAAATCGACAAATTGGAGAAGGTATAAAGTTTAAAAATGGATCTTCATTGTTGTGGGAAGGAAGCTTACTTATCGGTTCTGACAATAACTTTGTAGCGAATAAATTCAGAGGAGAAAATGGAAATGATGATGACTTTGAAACTGTTGAATCAATTCGACCTGAAACAGCAAAATTAGCAGATTTTCAAACCTATAGCTCATCTAAATTTAATTCATCTAATGGCAATGAGTTAAGAATAGAAAACAAATGCTATGTGTTCAAGCATGCACAAGCACAAAACTCAATCATATACGAGTACAAAATAATCAATACCGGCACTATTAATTACAACAACTTATTTGCAGGTCTCATTTTGGATTGGGATATAGTTAACTACGATAGAAACAAAATAAGCTACGATAATGTAAGAAAAATGGGGATTAGCTACTCTACAGACTCTGCTTTATTTTGTGGCGTGAGAGTTCTTGCTAGTGATTCTTCGCTGCTTAGCACTCATTATGCCATTAACAATGCATCAAACACAGCTGGGAGTGTAGATCTGTCTGATGGCTTCTCTGACAGTGAGAAAATTCAAGTATTATCAACCAATAGACCATTTGCCGGCGCGTCAACTACCGAAGGAAATGATATTATTGATGTTAATTCTGTTGGGCCTATATCATTAGCAAGGGGCACTGAAGTGTACGTTAGCTTCTTAATCACAATCTCTGATTCTCTTACAAGCTTGCAAACTGAAAGTGATACACTTAAAAACCTTTACGAAAGAATCGTGCTTTCTGCACAAGAACTTCAACAAGTTGATTTTAAAAATGACTTAAAAGTATATCCTAATCCAACTTCAAATACTGTTAACCTAGAATTGAACTTGGCAAAAAAAGAAAACCTGGAAATCAATATTTATGACTTAAAAGGACGAAAAGTTTATAATTTAGCGGCAAGCTCTTTCAATAGAGGTAATAACCGAATTTTACTAAACGACCTAGGCTTTGAAACAGGAATCTACATTATTGAGATTGAAGGGGATGATTTGTTATTTCAACAAAAGTTGGTGGTTGCTCGATAATTCAGATATCCATTCATGAAGAAGTTACGCTCTGCCTTTATAGAGAAACCCATAGCTGGAAGAAGGCTTGTTATTTCTGACATTCACGGCTGTAGTAGAACATTTAAAAAACTGCTTAAAAAAATTGAGCTGACTAAAAATGATCAGCTGTTTATATTGGGTGACGCAGTTAATAAAGGTCCAAATTCTGCCAAGGTCTTAAATCAAATTTTAAACCTAAAACAGGAAGCATATCAGTTGTTCTTCATTCGAGGGAATCATGAACAAATCATCTTAAATTGTAAAAAGAAAACACTAGGACAGCGAAAAAGGACGCTCAAGAGTGTCAATGCCCTTGAGCTTTTAGAAGGCAAGAAAATAAAAACAGAATTTACACAGCTAATAAAAAAGAGTTATCATTACATTGAAACGGATTCTCACTTTCTGGTACATGCTGGTTTTAACAATCAAGAAGAAAACTTTTTAGACCCTAAAGCGATGCTGCAAACTCGCAACTTTCAATACAACAATGAACTTTGTAAGGGTAAACAAGTCATTATTGGTCATACACCAAGTCCATTTCAAAAAATCAAGAAAGACATCGAGAAAAAAAAGTCAATCGTCTGTATTGACAACGGATGTGTTAACGTGAATGAAGAAGGTCAAGGAAGCTTGTTGTGTCTGAATCTCGACACCATGCAAACACATACTCAGAAATACGTGGAGCGCTAAAACAAAAAAGGCTTCTCGTATGAGAAGCCTTTTTGCTTAATATTTTTTAAGAAATTTAAATCGCAGAAACGTGCTTTGTCAACTTAGATTTTAAGTTGGCCGCTTTTTTCTTGTGAATTACATTTCTCTTAGCTAATTTGTCGATCATGCTTACAACTTTCGGTAAAGCAGCAGCTGCTTCCTTCTTGTCTTCAGTACCTCTTAGCACAGCAATTGCATTACGAGTCGTCTTTGCATAATATCTATTCTGCAAATTTCTTTTTCTTGACTGTCTGA
>JBLHTZ010000010.1:0-65046 GCA_047627915.1 Vicingaceae bacterium | reverse complement strand
TTCCGTTTATCCGGGTGTTGTGCTTAATTAGAAAATGAAAAAAAACGGCAAATTAGCTATTGGTTGTCTTAGCAGTATAATAATCTTCATGATATTAGCCTATATTGGTGCTTGGATTTTAGCCCCTGGTTCATATGCAAGAGCCGAAACCTACGATTTTAATATCTCTGAAGACTCGCTAATAAGTATCATTTATGAAGTAAAGAATGAAAACCCCGAATTAGATTTAACAAAAAAGGTCAATATCAGTAATGGACAAAGTTTTGATTTGAAAGATGGTAGAAGAGATAAAAACGACTATTGGTATTCTATATATTTTTATTATCCTGACAAAAACGAAATCCTACATACTTGGACAAGACCAATAAATAAAAAATCAACTACATTGGCATTTGTGGGTATCAATAGTGGTCTAACTTTGGGTAACTGGAGAACAATAAATGAAAGTTTTTGGTGGTGGAAAAATAAGCCTGATATCGAAAAATTTGAGAGATCTATACTAAACAAGATAAAAGAGAAAATACATGAGGTTGAATAAGGTCGTTTAAAAGCTTAATTAATCATCTAGAGAACAGATATTTTGTTCTTTTATATTCCAATTCCTAATCTATTTTAACCGTCTGACTTCTTACTCTAGCTGCGGACGTCGGCAACTTTGGCAAAGTAGATTTTAATCAAATAAAATCGCAAGCTTTTGTATTTCAATTTGTCGCTTAGTTGTAGTGTAAATGGACGGAGTATTTAACTCGAGTATTTTCTTGTGAGTAGTTGACTGTGAGAAAAATAACTAAGCACAACAGGCTGTATAGTTCATTGTGAGTAAGGCGGTTTGGTTAGCTTCTTCCCTATTTGCAAGTCCACAAAATCCGCTTGCGGATTTGTAGAAAATGAGAAATATACAAAGCCGCTGCGCGGCTTTTGTTATTTAGTAAATTGAAAGTGTTACTTTTATCTACCTCACAACAAATCTTACATGGGCGTTATCTACAATTCAAAAAATATTAATTGAAAAAAAATGCAAAACAACAATATAAATCATTACTGTCCGACAAACTTTTAATTTGACATTTTTTTGTTTTTAATTTTACTTTTTGGTGTATTTCGACAAAGGCTCAATAACCAAGCAAAAAGTAAAGTAAAACATGTGCTGAGCTGCGTCGAAGTAAGCTCAGCCCTTATCAAAAGGAAATTAACTGCCCATATCTTTAGATTTTAATAAAATTTTTTATCGGACAGTATTGAATATAAATATATCTTTGCATCAAGAAAAAGACAAAATGAATTTTATACAATTACATCATCATCATTTTCATATTTGCCCTCAGGCGAACAGGATTTGATATAAGTAATTTAAAGATATTTCAAAACCCGTCTGAGTAAATCAGACGGGTTTTTTTGTTTTCTACCCCTCAAAGTTTACTCAGATTTTTAAAATTAAAAAATCAAATAATGAGTAAATTAAAAATTGCAATTCAAAAAAGTGGCCGTTTAAACGAAGACTCACTTAAACTATTAAAGGCTTGTGGTATTTCCATCGAAAATGGAATTGACCAATTAAAAGTTTGTGTACCAAATTTTCCATTAGAGATTCTTTACTTAAGAAATTCTGATATCCCTCAATACTTAGAAGATGGGATAGTAGACATAGCTATTATTGGTGAGAATCTACTAATCGAAAAAGAGAAACAAGTTATAGTTGTCAAAAAACTAGGATTCTCAAAATGTAAGGTTTCATTGGCTGTTCCAAAAGAAGTTGAGAACAATAAACTCAGTTATTTTGAAGGAAAGCAAATTGCGACATCCTACCCAAATACTTTAAACCATTTTTTAGCCAAGAACAACATCAATGCCAAGGTTCACATTATTTCTGGTTCAGTTGAGATTGCACCTAACATTGGTTTAGCTGATGGTATTTGTGATATTGTAAGTTCTGGAAATACCCTATTTAAAAATGGCTTACGCGAAACTCAGGTGATCCTGCAATCAGAAGCTGTATTGGCAAAATCAAATAAGCTGAGTGAAGAAAAAGAGAAAATCCTGTCTCGTTTATTGTTTAGAATGAAAGCGGTAATAAAAGCAAAAAATACTAAGTACATTTTAATGAATGTACCCAATGATAAAATTGCGGAAGTCACCAAAATATTACCTGTTTTAAAAAGTCCAACCATACTCCCATTAGCTGAAAAAGGATGGAGTTCGCTCCACTCTGTGATAGATGATAATAAATTTTGGGAAGTAATTGATGAATTAAAAAACGCAGGAGCAGAAGGAATTTTAGTTGTTCCTATTGATAAAATGGTATTGTAATGAAAAAATATAAAAATCCAAATAGAAAGGAATGGTCGAACTTAATCACTCGACCAGCTATTCAGCAAAAACAATTGAGCGAGGCAGTTCAATCGATAATGCGAGATGTTAAATTAAATGGAGATAAAGCAGTATTTAAATATATAAGTATGTTTGATGGAGCTACTCTTGAAAAACTTATTGTTTCTGAAAAAGAAATTAATGATGCTATACAAATTGTTCCTTCTGAGCTAAAGAATGCCATTAAAGTTGCAAAAAAAAATATTGAAGTATTTCATAATTCACAAATAGTAGTTGAACAAGTTATTGAAACTTCTCCAGGTGTAAATTGCTGGAGAAAATCAGTCGCCATTGAAAAAGTTGGTTTGTATATTCCTGGTGGTTCAGCTCCTCTTTTCTCAACTATTTTAATGCTAGGTATTCCTGCAAAAATTGCAGGATGTAACAAGGTTGTATTATGTACACCTACCAACAAATATGGTGAAATAAATCCAGCCATTTTATATACTGCTAATTTAGTAGGGTTAAAAACAATTTACAAAATTGGTGGAGCTCAAGCAATTGCTGGATTAACATATGGTACTGAAAGCATCCTTAAAGTAGATAAGATTTTTGGCCCAGGAAACCAGTACGTGACTAAAGCAAAAGAAATGGCTCAGCAAGATGGAGTTGCTATAGATATGCCCGCAGGGCCAAGTGAAGTTTTAGTTATTGCAGATACTACCAGTAATCCTGCTTTTGTTGCCGCAGATTTACTTTCTCAAGCTGAGCATGGAGAAGATAGTCAGGTAATTTTAGTTTCTGATAATGAAGAAATAATTAATTCATCATTACTTGAAATTGAAAAACAATTAGTCAAATTACCTAGAAATGATGTCGCAAAAAAAGCATTAGAAAATAGTAAAGCAATATTGTTTAACTCAATTGATGAGTGCTTAACATTTAGTAATGAATATGCTCCAGAGCACTTAATTTTTGCTACCGATAATGCTGAGAGTTATTTAGGTAATATCATAAATGCTGGGTCCGTTTTTATTGGAAATTACAGTTGCGAAAGCGCTGGAGATTATGCTAGCGGAACTAATCACACTTTACCAACTAACGGTTACGCCAAAAATTATAGTGGGGTATCATTAGATAGTTTTGTAAAAAAAATAACTTTTCAAAAACTGAGTAAAGAAGGAATTAAAGGAATTGGAAATGCAATTGAACTGATGGCAGAAGCTGAAGGCCTATTCGCTCACAAAAATGCTGTTACGCTAAGATTAAAAGAGATAAATAATGTATGATTTAAAAAAAATAGTACGGCCAAGTATCTTAGCTCTACAACCGTACTCTAGTGCTAGAGATGAGTTCAATGGAAATAATGCTACTTTTTTGGATGCTAACGAGAATCCTTTTGGTGAACTAAATCGCTATCCAGATCCGTATCAAAAAGAATTGAAACAGAAATTGTCAAATTTAAAAACTATTCCAACTGAAAACATTTTTATTGGTAATGGTAGTGATGAGGTTATTGATTTAACGTGTAGAATATTCTGCAATCCAGGAAAAGATAAAGCGTTAACATTCTCTCCTACTTACGGAATGTATGATGTTTCAGCTGGAATCAATAACATTGAACTGATACAAGATCCATTAAATAAAGACTTTCAAATTAATACTGATGGTTTATCAACTTATTTAAACGATGATCGATTAAAATTGATTTTTATCTGTTCACCTAACAACCCAACAGGAAATTCGATAAAATTAAAGGCAATTAAATATATCTTAAACAATTTTACTGGTATAGTTAATATTGACGAAGCATATATTGATTTTAGTGAAACTGTATCTTGGGTAAATGAATTAAATAACTATCCCAATTTAATAGTAAGCCAAACTTTTAGTAAAGCATGGGGATTGGCAGCAGCAAGGGTTGGAGCAGCTTATGCCAGTAAAGAGATTATCGCTTTATTTAATAAGGTTAAACCTCCCTACAATGTAAGCCAATTAAATCAACAAGCAGCTATTAACGCATTGGGCAACACAGTACTTTTCGAGGAGAACAAACAACTCATATTAAATGAGAAAAAGCGATTGGTTGAATCCTTAGCACAAATTAATCTAATAACAAAAATATATCCTTCTGATGCTAACTTTTTGTTAGTACAAGTTGTAGATGCCAATAAAACATATGCTGATCTAGTTCAGAAAAGAGTAATCACAAGAAACAGAAACAATGTAATTGAAAACTGTATTAGGATTACAGTTGGTAATAAAGAAGAAAATAATTTGCTCATTGATGCACTTAAAAATATAGAACAATGAAGAAAGTATTATTTATAGATAGAGATGGAACTTTGGTAATTGAGCCACCAGTAGATTTTCAATTGGATAGTCTAGAAAAACTAGAATTTTACCCAGATGTTTTTCAAGGGTTAGCTAAAATTTACAAAGAGCTAGATTATGAATTGGTAATGGTAACCAATCAAGATGGATTAGGAACAGAATCATTTCCTGAGGATACATTTTGGCCAGCCCAAAACAAAATAATCGAAGCTTTTAAAAATGAAGGAGTCAACTTTTCTGAAATATTAATTGACAAGAGCTTTGCATTGGATAACGCGCCAACACGAAAACCAAAAACTGGATTACTGAATCAATACATTTATGGAGATTATGATTTAGCCAATTCTTATGTAATTGGAGACCGAGCAACAGATATGGAATTAGCTAGAAATCTTAAAAGCAAAAGCATTTTTATTGGCTCAGGAAATAAAGAAGCAACATTTAATACAATCAGTTGGAATGAAATTTATTCCTATTTAAAAGCACTCCCCCGAAAAGGGATAGTAACAAGAGTAACCAATGAAACAAACATTTCTATTGAAGTAAATTTAGATGGTTCAGGATTAAGTACCATTTCTACCGGAATAGGGTTTTTTGATCATATGTTGGAACAAGTTTCTAAGCACGGAAATATTGATTTAAATATTTCTGTAACGGGTGATTTAGAAATTGATGAGCACCACACTATCGAGGATGTTGCTTTAACTTTAGGCGAAGCATTTATTAAAGCTTTAGGGCCTAAAAAAGCTATCGAACGTTATGGTTTTTTATTACCAATGGACGATTGTTTAGCTCAAGTAGCCATAGATTTTGGAGGAAGACCTTGGTTAGTTTGGGAAACAGAATTTAAAAGAGAAATGGTTGGAGAAATGCCTACCGAAATGTTTATGCACTTTTTCAAATCCTTTAGTGATGCTGCAAAATGTAACTTAAACATTAAAGCGGAAGGAGAGAATGAGCACCACAAAATTGAAGCAATTTTTAAAGCCTTTGCTAAGGCTATAAAAATTGCTAAAACAAAAACAGAAAATTATCAAGTACCCAGTACAAAAGGAACGTTATGATTGCAATAATAAAATACAATGCCGGCAACATCAGCTCAGTTCAAAATGCTTTAATTAAATTAGGATATGACAGTATTATTACTGATAATCCTAATGAGATTTTAAATGCTGACAAAGTTATTTTACCCGGAGTAGGTGAAGCCAGTTCTGCTATGAAACACCTTAAGGAAAAAGGATTGGATAAAACAATTTTATCCCTAACACAACCTATTTTAGGGATATGTTTAGGACAACAATTAATGTGTAAATTCAGTGAAGAAGGTAGTACAGATTGTTTGGGAATTTTTGACGCAACGGTAAAATTGTTTCCCCCTGATGATATTGTTCCTCATATGGGATGGAATAATTTTTCGGATGTAAAAGGAGCATTAATGAAGGATATTAAACTAGCAGATGATGTTTATTTTGTTCATAGTTTTTATGCTGAAATAAATGAAGATACAACTGCAACCTGTAATTATATTCTTCCTTTTAGCGCTGTTATGCAAAAAAATAATTTTTATGCGACTCAATTTCACCCTGAAAAATCGGCTAAAATTGGTGAGCAAATATTAAAAAACTTTCTAGAATTATGAGAATAATACCTGCAATAGATGTTATAGACGGTAAATGTGTTCGTTTAACAAAAGGTGATTATAATACAAAAAAAATATACAATGAAAATCCGTTAGAAATAGCGAAAGCATTTGAAGATAATGGAGTTCAATTTTTACACTTGGTAGATTTAGATGGTGCAAAATCTCAGCAAATTGTCAATTACAAAGTGTTGGAAAACATCACGTCTAATACCAATTTAATAGTAGATTTTGGAGGTGGTTTAAAATCAAATACAGATTTGAAAATTGCTTTTGAATGTGGGGCCAATCAAATTACTGGAGGAAGTATTGCTGCTAAAAATCCTGATTTGTTTTTGGAATGGTTAGAAAGTTATGGTAGCGAAAAAATTATTTTGGGAGCAGATTGTAAGGACAGGAAAATAGCAACGAATGGATGGTTAGAAACATCCAAAGTTGATGTGGTAGATTTTATCAACGATTACAAAACCAAAGGCATCGCTAATGTAATATGCACTGACATTGCTAAAGACGGAATGTTACAAGGCACCTCTAATAGTCTTTATAAAGAAATTATTGAGACCACAGGGATTAATTTAATCGCAAGTGGGGGGGTCTCATCCATAAAAGATTTAGAAGATTTAATTAATCTCGGTTGTGAAGGAGCAATTATTGGAAAAGCATTTTATGAAGGGAGAATCTCATTACAAGAATTAAGCAAGCTATGTTAAAGAAAAGAATAATACCATGTCTGGACATTAAAAATGGGCGAACAGTTAAAGGAGTAAATTTTCTTGATATCAAAGATGCCGGTGACCCAATTGAGTTGGCTAAAAGTTACGTTAAACAAGGAGCTGATGAATTAGTTTTTTTAGACATTACAGCTACTATTGAGCAACGGGAGACTATCGTTCAATTAGTTGAGCAAGTTGCCCAAGAAATAAACATTCCCTTTACAGTTGGTGGTGGAATAAATAACGTTGCAGATGTCTCTAAAATAATTACTGCTGGCGCAGATAAAGTAAGTATCAATTCTGCAGCAGTTAAAAACCCAACGTTGATTACAGAAATTTCAGCGCAATTTGGTAGTCAATGTGTGGTTGTTGCTATTGATACTAAATTTGAAAATGGTGAGTGGATGGTTTTTGTAAATGGAGGTAGAATATATACTCCACTAAAAACAGTAGATTGGGCAAGGCAAGTTGAAAAATTAGGTGCTGGAGAGATTTTATTAACCTCTATGAATAACGATGGTACCAAAGCGGGTTTTGCCTTAGATATTACCAAACAAGTAAGTAGTGCCGTTAATATTCCGGTAATTGCTTCAGGTGGTGCTGGAAAAAAAGAGGACTTTAAAAATGTATTTGAACAAACAGCTGCTACTGGAGGATTGGCCGCAAGCATTTTCCACTATGGAGAAATACCAATACCAGAATTAAAACAATACTTAAATGAACAACAAATAGCAATTAGATTATGATTATTGATTTCAAAAAAGGAGATGGGTTAGTTCCTGTTATTATTCAAAACAACAATACATTACAAGTGTTGATGTTAGGATATATGAATGAGGAGGCCTACCTGAAAACAAAAACAGAAAATAAGGTTACTTTTTATAGTAGAAGCAAAAATAGACTGTGGACTAAAGGCGAAGAAAGTGGAAATTTTCTATTGGTAAAAGACATACAATTAGATTGTGATGATGATACACTCTTAATCAAAGCAGAACCTATAGGTCCAACTTGTCACAAAGGAACAACATCTTGTTTTGCTGAAGAAACTCCAAAAGGGTTTTTATATGAATTGGAGCAAACTATTTCGGAAAGAATAGATAGCAATGATGAAAATTCATATACCAACCAACTCTACAAAAGAGGAATAAACAAAATAGCTCAGAAAGTTGGAGAAGAAGCCGTAGAATTAGTTATTGAAGCAAAAGACAATGATGCTAATTTATTTAAAAATGAAGCTGCTGACTTAATGTATCATTATTTAATTTTACTAAAAGCAAAAGAATTTACATTAAACGATATTGAGGCAGTTTTAAAACATAGAGCAAAAAGCAGATAACAATATGTATAGTGCATAGCTATCCTGCGGGTTAGCAACGTCATCTTATACGGGCGTTAGCAGCAATTAGGTACATTAAAGGAATCCTATTATGAAAAGGATATTGAGCAATGTAATAGTACATCTTGTATTACTTTTCAGTTTATTCATCGGTTGTCAGTCAAATCAAGACAAAATTAAATTGACCGAAAAGGTTACTGAAGCACAGCAAGAAAAAATACAGGATCCAGAGGAAGAAGAAATAAAAGCCATTGTAGAAAAACTATTGATGCTTGTTGGTAATTCAGACTTTCAGGCATTGGATTCCATAATTTCAGACAAGGCAAACCTGGGAAGTGCAATAATTCGAGATGGAGTCTCGAAAAATTCAGTCATCACAATTGGAGAGTATTTTGAAACACAAAAAAACCGAGAACGGAAGCCCTTTTACGAACCCGTGAATGAATACAAAATCCTTGTAAATAAAGGACAAATCGCTTTTGTTTGGGCTGATGCTATCTTACATTCATATGGTGTGCCGCGGACAAATAACATCGACAACTTCACCCTAATGAAGGAAAATGGTGGATGGAAATTCATTAGCATCTCATTCACAAATAATCCCTTACCAGAAGAGTTGAAAAAATTTGATTTGGAGGTTTTTGCCAAGAGCTACGCACAAGTGTGGTGCAGTCAAAGACCTAATTTTGTATCTTCCTTTTTCGCCGAAGACGGCGAACTAACCATCAACGATGGAAAAACCGCGAAAGGAAAAAATGCCATTGCTAAAGTTGTTATGGGCTTTATGGATGCTTTTCCGAATATGCTTGTTTCAATGGATAGTCTAATTACTAAATCGGACAAAACACGATTCTATTGGACACTAACAGGAACCAATAACGGAACCAATGGTACAGGAAATAAAGTGAACATTAGCGGATTTGAGGAGTGGACCATAAACAAGGGTTTCATCCAAAAATCTATCGGCTATTTTGATGAAAAAGAATACAAGCGCCAACTTGAATTTGGAACGGATAAATAAAAAACGTTGTACAACAAGATGTATATCGCGGCTGCATGTTAGATCTCTGAAAAAGTGTAGCAGTCTTATACCCGCTAACTGCTGCCTTGTTAACTTCCACTCTATTTAGACTAATGTCTGCTCGGAATATTTTGACTCAGACAGTATTGGATTGTATCTGATAGAATTTAGTTACAGTAGTTTCGCTTTTGTCTGCAGTTTATTAATTTAGAGCATCCGCAACATAAACTGAACATTAGCTGGCAAGCACCCAAAAGTATCACCAATTAATAAAACAATGGGCCGGTAGTTTCCACAAGCTTTGAGCTTTTCAGTTACTGTTTTTTGTAGTAGGACAAAACGTACTCAAAAAACCCTGCAATCCATAGCCGAAACGTTACCTAAAATAAAACATTAAGACGAGTTAGTTTATTTAGCTTACATTCACCCAACTAAACTTAGTTTATTTTCCTCTTGCGCTTCAGAGTTGATTGTATCCTACAAAAATTAACTCTATGAAAATAAATGTATTCGTACTACTTACTTTTTTAATTTCATCAGTTGAATTACAGGCCCAAAAAACAGTGCTTGTAGCAGGTGGTGACGCCATAGGAAGCGGTGGAACTTCGAGTTTCACCGTTGGACAAGTAGTTTACACCACCAATACTGGGAGCAATGGATCAGTAGCACAAGGCGTCCAACAACCCTATGAAGTTTCTATAGTAATCGGTATTAATGAAACAACTATCAATTTAGAAATAGCTGTTTATCCAAATCCAACAACAAATAATTTAACCTTAAAAATAGATGACTTTCAACTTTCAATATTAAACTTCCAACTAATAGACTTACAAGGGAGAGTAATTGAAAACAAAAAAGTAGTAGAAACCTATACAGATATAAGCGTGCAAGCATTGCCCCAAGCAATCTACTTTTTAAATGTAATAAGGAACAACCAAGTGGTAAAAACATTTAAAGTAATAAAGCAATAATAAAATTTACAATAGAGCAAAACAGTTATACTATCAAAAAAATAAGACGCAATGATAAAATTATACACTTTACTTACAGCGGTAATAATAACCACAAGCGCATTTGCACAAGCTCCTGAAAAAATGAGCTACCAAGCAGTAGTGAGAGATACAGGTAACACACTTTTATCAAGCCAAGTAGTAGGCATGCAATTGAGCATATTACAAGGTTCCGTTTCTGGTCTACCAGTTTATGTAGAAACACAAACTCCAGGCACCAACATCAATGGACTAGTAAGTATTGAGATAGGTTATGGCACTGTTGTTTCCGGCACATTTAATACCATAGACTGGAGTGCAGGGCCTTACTTTATAAAAACAGAAACTGATCCAACAGGAGGTGCTACTTATACCATAACGGGTACAAGTCAGTTAATGAGTGTACCTTATGCATTGCATGCTAACACAGCAGATAGTATTGCTGGAGGAGTAATCATTACAGAAACTGACCCTGTTTTTGGAACTTCAATTGCTAATGGAATTACTGCCTTAGATACTGCAAACTGGAATAATCATACCGTTGATACCGACACACAGCTCGATTCTACAGGAGTAGCAGCTTTAGGTTATGTTGCGAATAAATGCAACTTATCAATAGGTGACACCTTCCAAGGCGGGATTGTTTATTATTTAGGCCCTTCAGGCTGTCACGGGCTAATCGCTGCACCTACCGATACTATGGGGCAAGACTGGAGGGAAGGAGCTACAAATGTTGAGACAAAGGCCTATGGAACTGGTTTATTTGAAGGAAGATTTAATACTGAACTTATAATGTCTGCACAACGTTTTGGAACAACATCTGCCGCTGCAATTTGTTATAATTTAGTTTTAGGTGGTCAAGACGATTGGTATCTGCCTTCTATTTATGAACTTGAATTATTGAATCAAAATATTGGTTTTGAAAACACTTTAGGCCTAGGAAATATTGCCAATTTATCGATAAATCAAGTTTACTGGAGTTCTACCGAAGTAAGTTTAGGTGCTACATATTTGCTTTTTGCAGACCTTAATTTAATTGTTCAGCCAATTAGCAAAGCGAGTGGAGGTCCAATACCTATTAGAGCTATTAGAGCTTTTTAAGCTCTAATAACATCAGGTAACACAGTATACAGAACAGCGTACTTGCTAATTTTGCCAAAAAGATTTTCGCTGTAAGTATTTTCCAAAATAAACCAAGCCAAGCATAATTGGCACTTCCCAAAATAATCCCATTGTCGTACCAAGGGCGGCTTGAGAGCCTAATCCAAATAGAGCAATAGCAGTAGCTATAGCAATTTCAAAATGACTTGACGAACCAATTAAAACGGTTATAATTGCTTCTTTATATTTCAACTTGAACAACTTAGTTAACAGAACATTGATAGCTACTACAATCACAAATCCAATTAGAAGCGGAACTGAAACTAGGAGCATGTCCTCAGGGTTGCGTATTAATACTTCCCCATTTAACGTGAACAAAAGTAACAGCGTAATGAGCAATGCTACTATTGCAACTTTACCCAGAATGGGTCTATATACGTCTTCGAACCATTCGAACCCTTTACTCTTAATCAGCAATTTTCGCGACAAAAGTCCTGCAATCATCGGGATACCGATAAAAACCAAAACAGAAATGAATAATTCGTATTTATCGACATCTATGCCTTGAATACCAGTTAGAAGAATAACAACTGGAGCATATAAGAACATTATAGTAATGGTATTTATGCTTGTTGTTATCACATTCTGTTCTTGATTGCCGTTTGCCAAACTACCCCAAACAATAACCATTGCTGTGCAAGGGCTGGAACCTAATAAAATTAGAGCTACTATGAGCTGATCCCGTCCTTCAAGGAAGTAATATGCTAAAGCAGCTGTCACAATTGGTGCAATAAACCAATTCGAAAATAAAGTAAGTAGTATTGGTTTAGGGGCTTTCAACAGTTTTTTAGCTTCACCCATCTGGAAATTAAGTAAAGCCGGATACATCATAAAGAACAAACAAATACCGATAGGTACTGAAACATTCCCTATTTTCCATTCATCCAAACTTTGGCTTATATTGGGAAAATACTGGGCAAGAAGTATACCAACCAACATGCAGAGAAAGACCCACAACCAGAGGTACTTTTCAAATTTTCCTAAACTTTTTTCCATGATTAAATTATGCTTTAAAGGTAAAAATAAAGTCTTTAATATTGACTAATAAAACGCAGCAGCCCGGAGGTTCAGCAACGTTTATTATTTTTACCGTGAAGATAAATTAAACAATACGCCATTATGAATCATATATACATTACTCTCTTTTTTCTTATTTGCATCAATACTCAAGCAATTGGACAGAATAGAAAAGTTATTGGAACAATCAATGATTTATCCTTAATTGAAGATGATGATAAAATTGGAATAATTGACAATCATAACAACTATGTAGTAATACCTGATAATTACATAAAGATTGAATATGATAAGGAATTTGATCTTTATAGATGCTTCAAAGAAATTGGCTTTGAAATCTGTTTTGAGAATGGTGAAAAAGTAGTAAGTGATTATCTATTTACCGACATCTTGGAAAGTGACGGAAATACTTATAAAGTAAAAGGAAAAGAAGGGATAGGATACATAAAGAACACTTCAATCATGATTCCTCCAATATATGATAATATCGTAGTAGAACCTGAATCATATTTTGATTGTTGCTTGAATTATATCGTTGAAAAAGATGATAAAAAAGGATTGTTTATTGACGGGCACCTTGTTCTTAAACCTGATTACGAGGAATTTATTCGAGATAAAAATTACAGCCATTTCATTGTTGTGAAGGATCATAAGAAAGGATTAGTGTATCCATTGCTTTCGGAAGAAAATGAAATTATTGAATTTCTCCCTCCAATTTATAGTTCTATTGAATTGAAAGAAGGTTTGGATGATGGTCCATTGTATATAGTGTCTACTGAAAATAAGTTTGGCTTGTTCTTAGTAACTGTCGATATGTTTCCATTAGACGAAATTAAGTCTAGCGCATATTTTGTTGTTCCTCCAAAGTTTAACAACATTCAATGGGATAAAAAAACTGCTATCAATGATTTTGGTGAAACCATTTACCTTGTACCTGTCAAAAAACAAGGATTTGTTCTATTTCTTATAAATAAATCTACTGACTGTCTAGAAACAAGCAAAATAATATTTTCAGATGATTCTACGTACCCGTTAGCGATTAAAGGCAAAAATGATAAATTTCAATTTATATCATCTTTCGAAGAACTAACGCTCGATGATAATTTATATGACGAAATCACACCATTGTCAGAAGGGTTGGTTGCCGTTAAAAAAGACAATAAATGGGGAGGTATAATGGAAGGATCAATTTTAATCCCAATAAAACATAACACACTTGAGGAATTGAAAATCGCATACGAGAATAGTGGCTATTAAAACAATTTATCAAGACTATAATTGAAATGATAGCCCCTATTCGATCGCTGTCCTTCATATACCGGCCATAAACATCAATTGGTTACCTGATTTATCGAACATGGATTGGAAGTTAAAAGTTTTTATTCCAAAACTCAACATGACTAACAATATGTAATAAATCAAACTGTTGAAAATAAAAGCTAACAACGCTGTATAATATTTATTATGCATCAACAGTTTACGACTCTCCTACTCTACTTTTTAAGTCCGAAAAACCTACTCACTTATTTAGTTTTGATTGGCAAATAACAAAAAGAATACTCCTTTTTATTACTTCTCATTAATTCAGCATTCGCCAGCTCAATCCTAGCTTCAATACCCGACCTGGAACTGGGTAATTTTCTATGCGATACGACTCTTCTGAAAAAGGCTTGCCGGTTATGTTCTCTAGCTTGGCAAAAATTCTTGCAGATTTATGAATGCGCAAATTCACAAAAACATCCAATTGAATAATATTACCCAATACCGCTGCATTCTCATTTCTCAAATAAAACTGAGCTAAACTTGGCGAATACGCATAACCTCCGTACTCTCCAATGTAAGCTAAATCACCACCCAGTTGAAAATTTAAGGAATTCTTAAAAAAATCATTCTCGTAAAACAAAGAATGAAACGAACTAAAAGAAGGCAAAGGCACAGCCACTGTGTTTGAAATGGACTGAAATTGCAAGTGATTATTCCACCTAAAGTTTTTCAAGAATATAAAGTTCTTCCTCAGGTTAATTTGTACGATAGAAATTTCATCACCTTCTTGTTGTGGCGCTTGCGTGCTATCCAAGTAAATATAGTTGCTCAACAAGCTATAATTTACATCTACTGAGAATTGATATTTTTCTTGGTGCACTACTCCACCAATTTGCAATTGATTTGAGGTGGATAGATTGGCATTGTAGTAATTTCGATTGGCTCGTTGATTGGTCAGCAAGTAATCACTCTGCTTTTGACTAACTCTGCTGTACAATTTTGGTTTAAAAGATTTTACTTCTTTAAAACTTGCACTAAGCTTCCAGTCCATTTCATTAACGTGAAAACCTGAAAGACCTTTTTCAAAAGAAGTTACAAAATGAATTCCGCCCAAGTTTACGTTGGCCTTTGCCAGCAGAAAATTAGAACTCGTTTGCTCGTCAATCAAATAGTTTTGAAACCATTGTAGCTGCTCATTTCTTGCACCAAGTTGAATTTTATCGCCCCAAAAATTACCTAGAACTTCATTTGAAATGGTTTGAGCAAAGCTGCTATCGTTACTATTTAATGCATCAAAAATGCTAGTTTCATAAAAGTCTGGAAAATCAGTTAGGTTGTCGCTATAATTTCGGTAAGCTTTCAACCAACTGAATTCGTGAGAAATACCAAACAACGATTTCTTCGTTGAATCATTCGTGTAAATAAAATCATACGTTGACTTTGCTCCCCAATTCTGAGTTCGCGATTGATTTTGAGCATTTCTCAAATTTATGGCCAATAGAACAGTATTATCCGTCACCGAGGCATCATCCGATAGAACTACTCCTCCATTCTCTTGGTTCTCTAAATTGTTAATCAGATAAAATAGATCGGAATTGAAACGTTGATCTCTACTTTTTAATTTTATTGTTGCATTAAATTGGGTGTGCGTTGCCAATTGCCTGATGTAAAAACCTTCTGAAGTAATTCTTCGATAATTGAAAGCCAAGTTCATCCCTTCTCCCAAATTTTGGGTGTGAAAAATGCTAAATTGCTGTTCACTTTTAGCGCCATTAAAGTAACTCAACTGTGTAAATGGTCTATAAGTATTATAAAACCGCAAAGAATCTTTGGTAAATAATAAGGGTTGAAAACCACCCAATATAGAATTTGAATTCCAATCTTGTGCTGAAAAGCGATACGAGTGGGTAGGTAAACCATTGTTCCCTGACCTTGCAAAAGCACTAATTTCATTCGGCAACGGGCGGTACCTTCGAAATGAGCTAACCTCAAAGTAAGGCTCGTCTTTGCTTATGGAATACCTTCCTATATTTCTATACGTCAGTTGTAAACTATCGTCTGCGAGTACTTTATTTTGCGCCCAGAGTGCACAAAAAGAAAACATAAACGACACCAATAGCACTGAGCTCTTCATTAGAGCAAAGATAGCGTTCTGATTGAAAATACTGTTGATTTAACACCCTATTTACCTAAAAATTAGTTTAACAAAAATTCACCTTCGCAATAAAAAAAAAATATGAACTTTATGTTTATGAATAAATTAATACCTCTCTTGTTTTGCATCGTAATAGGACTTAGTAGTTCTGCTCAAGAAGATAAAATTGAGTGGTTGAGTTTTGAAGAAGCTTTAGCGCGAAATGAAAAAGAGCCTAAAAAATTCATTGTAGATGTGTATACAGATTGGTGCGGATGGTGTAAGAAAATGGATGCCAATACGTTTACAAATCCCGTTATTATCAAATACATTACAGACAATTATTGGGCAGTAAAGCTAAACGCTGAGCGAAAAGACACTGTAATTTTAGGCCAGCAAGTCTTTATAAACGAAAATTTAACACAGCGAAGAGGACCACATCAATTGGCAGTTGCCTTACTAAATGGTAAAATGACCTACCCTTCCATTGTCTACCTTGATGAAAATGTAGAACTCATGCACCCAGCAATTGCCGGTTATCAAGATCCTAAGAGTTTAGAAGAAATTATAAAGTATTTTGGAGAAGGAGCTTATCAATCAATTCCTTGGGACAAGTATGTAAAAGAGTTTGAAAGTGCAATAAGCGTAAAGTAAATTAAAGCACTATTGCGATTTACCTCGATGAGCGCATGATATTTTAGTTGAAATCCAAATATTTATAAAATATTTCTTTTCTTTGTTTTGAACTAAACAATTTTATCATGAACATTTACGTTGGAAATATTTCGTACAAATCTACAGAAGACGATTTAGGAAACCTTTTTGCTGAGTTTGGTGATGTCACCTCAGTTAAAATAATTCAGGACAAATTTACTGGTCGATCTAAAGGTTTTGGTTTCGTTGAAATGAGCGACGAAACAGGAACTAAAGCGATTGAAGCTTTAGACGGATTTGACCACTTAGGAAGGAATCTAAAAGTAAGTCCGGGCAACCCTAGAGAAGAAAAATAGATCTATATAATTCTTTAAAAAATTAAAATCTCAAACTAAATCGTTTGAGATTTTTTTTTGACATAATCAATTATGTCAGTCCCATACCCCTGCAACTCTTCTCCAACGAAAAGTGCGGGAAATGCAAATATTTGAATGGGTGGTCGTTCATTGGATTGATCAACATTCACTTTTTTGTACGCCACGTTATTGTTGGTTAAAAATGTTTCCACTTGATTACATTGAGTGCAATTCTCTGCAGTAAATAAAGTATACATTAGGCTAACTTATCTATTTCGCGAATTAAGAAACGTTTGCGTTCCATGTAAATTAAATCTTTCTCTTTTAAGTCATTTAAAACCGTTGTAACAGTTTGTCTAGATGTCGCCGTAAGGTTGGCAATGTCTTGGTGTGTCAAGTCATGTTTTACCAATACCTCTACTCCAATTTTTTTGCCATATTTCCCGGCCATTTCCTTCATAAAGTCAATGATTCGTTCTCGTGCATCTTTAAAAATTAAAGACTCCAGTCTTCTTTCAATGTTTCTCAACTTTTCACCAATGTTCTTGGTTACTTCTAAACTTAGTTGAGAATTTGCTTCCATCATTTTTTTAAACTGATCAACATGCAATGTGCACATTCTCGTTTCCGAATCCATGGCTACTGCAAAATCTTTGCGGCTTTCTTCTCCTACAATCCCCATCTCTCCAAATACTTCTCCCGGATAAAGGATTGCTTTTATGATCTCCTTTCCATCTTCAGAGTAGCTGCCAATCTTTATCCGACCTGCTTTAAGAAAGAATAAGATTTTACTTGGTTCTTTTGGGAAATAAATAAACTGATTCTTATCGGCGGTTTTCATTACCGTCAGGTCATCTAACTCTACTAACTCTTCGTCTGATAGGTTTTTGAACAGGTTTATCTGTTCCAGATGCCATAATTTTGAATTTTGTGCCGCCATTTTAAATCATAGATGATACTGAGAATATTAAAGGTAAGACCAATAAAATAAAAAGATACATTCTAGAAATGTCACCTAGATGATACTACTTGCCTTTTGCTGCTAACAATGTGTTTTTTAGTAAAGAAACAATAGTCATCGGTCCAACGCCGCCAGGCACAGGAGTAATAAAAGACGATTTTTCAGAGACCCCTTTAAACTCTACATCTCCATATAGTTTATAACCAGACTTCTTCGTCTTATCTGCCTTCCTTGTAATTCCTACATCAAACACAACCACACCTTCCTTCACCATGTCAGCTGTAATAAACTCTGGTTTACCTAAAGCCACAATTAAGATGTCTGCTGATAGGGTAATTTCTTTCAAATTAACCGTTCTACTGTGTGTTAACGTTACGGTGCAATTTCCGGGATAGGAATTCCTCGACATCAAGTTTGCAATGGGCGAACCTACAATAGAACTTCTACCAACTACAACACAGTGTTTACCGTTGGTTTCGATGTTATATCTTTCAATTAATTGCAATATCCCATATGGTGTTGCAGGTAAAAAAGTGGGAAGATTCAACATCATTTTGCCAATGTTCCAAGGATGAAAACCATCTACATCTTTATCAGGAGATATCGCTTCAGTCACTTTTTTATCGCTGATGTGTTTTGGTAACGGCAACTGAACAATAAATCCGTCAATATCAACATCCTTATTCAAACGATCAACTTCTTCTAACAATTCTTTTTCCGAAACAGTATCGTTCAAACGAATAATGGTACTACTCATTCCGACTAGCTCACAGGCAGCGATTTTAGCATTCACATACGTTATGCTTGCACCACTATTACCAACTAACACTGCTACTAAATGCGGAATTTTTCCACCTTTCGCGTTTATTCTTTTAATTTCTTCAGCAACTTCAATTTTAATCTCCGCAGCTGTTTTTTTACCGTCTAATAATTGCATAATTATCTTCCTATTCCGCCTGGCATTTGAGGCATATTTTTCATCATTTTGGCCATGTTCTGCTTGTTCCCCATCATCTTCATCATCTTACTGGTTTGTTCAAACTGCTTCAATAATTTATTTAATTCTTGAACAGAATTTCCGCTTCCATCAGCAATTCTCTTTCTTCTTGTACCGTTAATGATTTTGGGATTCCCTCTTTCTTCTGGGGTCATTGAATGAATCATTGCTTCTATTCCTTTAAAAGCATCGTCATCAATATCTACGTCTTTAATTGCTTTACCAACTCCTGGAATCATTCCCACCAAATCCTTCATGTTTCCCATTTTCTTGATTTGGTTAATTTGATCTAAGAAATCATTGAAATCAAATTGGTTTTTAGCAATTCTTTTTTGCAGTCTTCTCGCCTTTTCTTCATCGTATTGCTCCTGCGCTCTCTCCACCAAAGAAACCACATCACCCATACCTAAAATTCGGTCAGCCATCCTTGTTGGGTAAAACAAATCAAGGGCTTCCATCTTCTCGCCAGTACCGACAAATTTGATTGGTTTATCTACAACTGAACGAATAGAGAGCGCTGCTCCACCGCGAGTATCACCATCTAATTTTGTCAGCACAACACCATCAAAATTAATTTTTTCGTTAAACGCTTTCGCCGTATTAACCGCATCCTGCCCGGTCATAGAATCAACTACGAACAAAGTTTCCGATGGATTAATTGCTTGTTTTACAGCAGCAATTTCTGCCATCATTAGCTGATCTACAGCTAATCGACCGGCAGTATCCACAATTATAGTATCGTAACCTTTCGATTTTGCATGTATTATTGCAGCCTTAGCAATTGATACAGGATCTTTATTGTCTTTATCCGAATAAACCTCCACACCAATTTGCTCACCCAATACATGCAATTGTTCAATCGCAGCAGGTCGGTATACATCACAAGCTACCAAAAGAGGATTCTTTTTTCTCTTGTTTAGTAAAAGGTGTGCTAACTTTCCTGAAAAAGTAGTTTTACCCGACCCTTGTAAACCTGCAATTAAAATAACTGATGGGTTTCCCGATAGATTAATCTCTACTTGATCTCCTCCCATCAACTTGGAAAGCTCTTCGTGGGTAATTTTAGTAAAAAGTTGACTTGGAGAAACTGACGTCAAAACATTTTGACCAATCGCTTTATCTTTTACCGCATCAGAAAAGCTTTTTGCCGTTTTGTAATTTACATCGGCATCTAATAAAGCACGTCTAATTTCTTTTGTGGTTTCCGCTACGTTAACCTCAGTAATTTGACCTTGTCCTTTTAGTACTTTAAAGGCTCTGTCGAGCTTGTCGGATAAATTCTCAAACATTTTTCTTCACAATTTTAGAAAGGTAAAATTAAGGAATATAGATAGCCTATAAAACCTTGAACAAGATATAATGAAGAAAGGGATTTACACCTCTAAAGAATGTCGAATCTACTTCTACATTTTTTCAGGAACTTGAATTCCCAACAACGACATACCATTTGATATTACCTCTGCTGTTTTAGCACAAATCATTAGTCTTAAATTCTTTGTATTCTCGTCTTCTTCCTTAACAATTGGAGTGGTATTTTGATAAAAATGATTGAAAACCTTTACCAATTCATAGATGTAATTTGCCAATAATGCTGGACTTTTATTAACGGCCGATTCATTTAATATCTCAGGAAAATCATATATCTGTTTGATTACAGAAATATCTTCAGCATCTAGAACAACATCCTGAAAATCTAATCGACCTCCTTTGTACTTGGATTTTCGTAAAATAGATTTAATTCGAGCATGAGTATATTGAATGAAAGGACCTGTGTTTCCGTTAAAATCTACTGATTCTTTTGGATCAAATAGCATTCTCTTTTTAGGGTCTACTTTCAAAATAAAATATTTCAAAGCGCCTAAACCTATTTTCCAAAATAAATCTTGCTTTTCCTGATCTTCCATTCCTTCCAACTTTCCAAGTTCTTCAGAAATTTCTTGTGCAGTATTTTTCATTTCCAGCATCAAATCATCCGCATCCACAACTGTCCCTTCTCTTGATTTCATTTTACCAGATGGTAAATCAACCATACCATAAGAAAGATGTTCAATGCCTTTTGCCCAATCAAATCCCATTTTTTGAAGAATAAGCGCTAAGACATTGAAATGATAATCTTGCTCATTCCCTACCACATAATAATAGTTCTTACAATGAAATTCATCTTCTCTAATTATTGCTGTTCCAATATCTTGAGTAATGTAAACTGAAGTTCCATCTGAACGCAATAATATTTTATTATCCAGTTTATCTCCTTCTAAATTAATCCAAATGGAGCCGTCTTCTTTTTTATAAAAGGACTCTGTATCAATATGAGCTAGTACCTTTTCTTTACCAATCAAGTACGTATCCGACTCATAATACAATTTGTCAAAATCAACACCCATTGTGGCATAAGTACTTTCAAACCCTTTATATACCCATGAATTCATGGTTTTCCATAACTCCACTATTGCAGGATCGCCAGACTCCCACTGTCGCAACATTTCTTGAGCTTCTATAATAATTGGTGCTTCCTTTTTGGCTTCTTCTTCGCTTTTACCGATTGCAATTAGGGCAGCAATTTCTTTCTTATATTCTTGATCAAAACGAACGTAATAATTACCTACCAACTTATCTCCCTTTAGACCGGCTGAAGCAGGCGTTTCTGCATTTCCGAATTTCTGCCAGGCCAACATCGACTTGCAAATGTGAATTCCTCGGTCATTGATGATCTGAACTTTCACTACTTCATGCCCATTAGCTTTTAGTATCCTCGAAACTGAATTTCCTAAAAAATTATTTCTTAAGTGTCCTAAATGCAGTGGCTTGTTGGTGTTTGGCGAAGAATATTCAACCATTATTCGTTCTTTCGAGTTGGGCTCAGCATAGCCAAAAGTAGAAGACTCTCCTATTGAATGTAAAAACTCCAACCAACAAACCGGGTTTATAACTAAGTTTAAAAAACCTTTTACTACGTTGTAATCAACAACTAAGTCAATGTTATTTTTTAGATATTCTCCAATTGCCTCGCCAGACTGTTCAGGAGACTTCTTTGTCATTCTCAAAAATGGAAAAACTACCAAGGTAACATCCCCATCAAATTCCTTTCTTGTTTTTTGAAGCTGAATTTGAGCTTCATCAATAGCAGTTTCAAATACAGCAGTAAACGTTTCTTTAATTCCTGAAACTAATTGATTGTTTAAGTTTTCCATTAAGAAAGTTTCTTTTCTAACGTATTCGTTGTGTTTACTAAAATGTCAAAAGCAGTTTCAGCCATCAAGTTTTTTTTGTTGTCAAGCGTTGGATTAATTTCCACCATTTCAAAACAAACCAATTTTTCTGATTGTATTAAATTTTGAATAATGGAATTTACCTCCTGAGGCGAGTAGCCATTAGAAACAGGAGTTCCTGTGCCCATTGATACCAAATCACAATCCATACTATCTACATCAAAAGAAATATAAATAATATCGCAATTTTTCAAAATTTCAAAGGCTTCTTCACAAGCTGCTGCTATTCCTTTCTCTCTTGTCTCAGCTACTGTAAAGTTTTTAATTCCTTCACGTCGAATTAGTTCATCCTCCGGAAATTCTGTATCCCGAACACCAAAAAAAACGATGTCTTCCGTCAATATTTTGGGCGAAATACCTCCTGTTTCCTTTAATTGATTCCAATGCTTTATCGCCTCTTCAGGAGGCTCTTTTACTTGACATTCTTTATTGTCAAATGCAATTGCTGTTGCCAATGGCATTCCATGTACATTTCCTGTCGGAGATGTATAAGGGGAATGCAAGTCAGCATGAGCATCAATCCAAATTGCCCCTAATCTCTTATTGGGGTACTTCATTTTAATGCCGGCAATTGTTCCTCCTGCAGAAGAATGATCAGCCGCTAAGACTAATGGAAACTTGCCTTTGGAAAGTGTTTTTTCAACCTCTTTACTAACTCGATTAAACACTTTAACAATCCCTTTTATTCGTTTCGCTGTAGCTAACTTCACTGAATCAAATAACATTTCGTTGTCATTTTTCAGGGTGATTACCTTGTTTTTCAAGAAATAATCACTCCCTTTATTTAAAGAGGCTACACGCAAAGCATCTGTTCCCAAACTAGATCCTCTAGTTCCTGCGCCCAATTCAGACTTGTTCTCGATTAATTGTATTTGCATATTAAAACAATGGTTTTTCGAGCAAAAATAAGTTAATTCAAGTATCCATTAATCGTGTGATATTCTTATCTGACTATTCTTTTTATGTATTCATCTAAATTATCAGTTAATAAATATTTGGACAACAACTTTTTTCTTTCTACTTTTCCAACCTTAACCAATTAAGACGATTTCCATTTCATGCGAAAGCAAAAGCTTTTCAAAGTAAAGAGTTACTTAACTCTAATTGTGCTACTTGTGCTATTTTTAAGCGCCTGTGATAACATTTCATTTCAAAATGGAATCACCGAAGGTAAGATAGAATACGATATTTCTTATCCCAATATTGCTGAAGATAACTTTATGTTGGACCTAATGCCTAAAAACATGAGGACCACTTTTATCAAAAACAACTATCGAAGTGATATTGTCGCGGGAATGGGAATATTTAAAACTTCCATTATCTGTACAGAAGGAAACGACAAGCTTATTCACTCTATCAAAATGATGCGAACCAAGTATGCAAGTGAGTTAACTGAAGAAGACTTCAAAAAATTCAATCCTGCATTTAACAACGTAGAAGTGAGTTTGACTGATGAGACAAAAGAAATTGCAGGGTATCAATGTAAGTCTGCAGACGTTAAGGTTCTTGGAGACAGCGTTTGGACATTTAAAGTTTTCTATACCAATGAAATTAACATTAAAAATGCCAACTCACATACTCCTTTTAAACCAATCAAAGGCGTGCTAATGGAATATGAGCTTTTAAGCAACAACATCTTAATGAAGTTTACTGCAACAGAAGTTATTCAAGAAGAAGTTGATCTTTCTGTTATAGCACTTGAAGAAGACTACAAAATGGTTGAGCCTATGAAATTAAAATTGGAAATTGAAAAGCTTTTCGCTAACATTATATAATTCTGTTGGTTATTTTTGTAGAAATAAATTAAATTCATGAAAAATATAACATTTGTTATTGCCTTTTTATTAAGCAGTATATCAATCATCGCACAAGATTTCGAAGGAACCATTACGTACCAAATGGTATATGAAAACCTTTCTCCTCAAATCAAGCCTATGGCAGGCATGTTGCCAAAATCTTCAACAGTAGATGTAAAAGGTGAACTTTCTAAAACTACCACTCCAAATGCAATGGGTGGAGAAATAAATGTCATTATAAACAGCACTACTGGAGAAACGCTTACATTAATGAACCTCATGGGGCAGAAGTACGCAACCAAGATGACTACTGATGACATTAAAGACGAAGATAAGCCAGAAATTGAATATACCGAAGAGACAAAAGATATCTTAGGTTACACATGCAGTAAAGCAATTGCTACAGATAAAGAAGGCAATGAAGTTGAAGTGTATTATACGGAAGAGATCGATGTAAAGGTTTCAAGCTCCGTAGACGGAATAAAAGGTTTTCCTATGCAAGTGATCATAACACAAGACATGTTCACGATGACTCAAACAGTAACAGAAATTAAGGAAGGGAAAGTGAAGAAAATCAAGATGGAAGTTCCTTCTGATTTTGAACTTAAAACGATTGAAGAATTACAAAAAATGGGCGGAGGCGGAATGTAAAGTATCCACTGTTCATAACTTATTCAAAGCCGTTTTTACAAGTGTAGGAACGGCTTTATTTTTGCTTTATATAAAGATTCAATTGAATGGCTCAAAATCGTTTTAAATCAGATACTCCCGAAGAGAATTCTTCTAGAAAGAGAGATAAAAAAACGACTGTTAAGAAGAAAATCTTAGGTGAGAAGAAAGTATCCATCTCTAAATACTCCGGTTTCTTCAAAAGTGAAAAAACGCAACAGGTTGTTGGAGTTGGACTAATCTTAAACTCTGCAGTTCTTTTACTCGCTTTTACTTCTTTTCTATTCACTTGGAAAGCGGACCAAAGCAAAGTTGAAATATCTTTCTGGGATTATTATCAAGATTCTACTCTAGTTGCCGAAAACTGGTTGGGAAAGCTTGGCGCTGCCGTTTCTCATCAATTTATTTACGAATGGTTCGGAATTGCTTCCTTTCTTTTTGTAGTACTTTCCTTTTTAATTGGTTTTAGAATTCTTTTTAAGGTTAGCCTACTGCCCATATTCAAAACCATTAAATATTCAATTTTTGGATTGGTCTGGTTCTCATTATTTTTTGGATTCTTCTTTGAAAACGACTTATTCTACTTAGGTGGAGCAATAGGTTACGAACTAAACTTCTTTTTAAGTTCAACGCTAGGTAAAATTGGAAGCGGAATCTTTATATTCTTTTTACTGTCTATTTTTATTATTAGTGTTTTCGATGTAAAGGCATTTTTCAAAAATTTCAAAAAGGATGTAGATCAAATTCGAAAGGAAGAGGCGGAGAAATTGGGAGTTATTGCTACCAACAAAGAAATCGACGAACTTCACGATGCCGCTGAAGCAGGATTAGATGCAGAAAACACTGCGAACACCTCCGTTGAAATAAATGCGGAACAAGAAATTCCTGTCAAGGAAGAGTTTCAGCTAGAAGTGGATGAAGCGGAGCAGAAAAAAGAAGCCCTTGAGGATAAATTTCCACTTGAAGTAGAAGCTCCCGTTGAAGAAAAAACTGAAGGAGCAGTTGAGTTAGATACGGCTGTAACAGAAGAGCTAAATGAGATTCCCAAAGAGGTTGCATTAGAAATTGAGGAGTCAGCTGATAAAGATGAAATTTTAAGCGATAAGGAAGTAAATCAGAAACTGAAGGATTATGGCGAATATGACCCAACATTAGATCTTTCTGAATATCAAATGCCTGGAATTGATTTGCTTACAGATCATGGTGACGGTAAAATAAAGGTTGATAAAGAAGAGTTAGAAGCTAATAAGAACAGAATTGTCAATACATTAGAAAACTACAACATCAAAATACAATCCATTAAGGCAACGATAGGACCAACGGTAACTTTGTATGAGATTGTACCTGCACCGGGCGTTAGAATCTCTAAAATTAAAAACTTAGAGGACGATATCGCGTTAAGTTTAGCAGCCTTAGGAATTCGTATTATCGCTCCAATTCCTGGAAAAGGGACCATTGGAATTGAAGTTCCAAATCAGAACCCAGATGTAGTTTCCATGAGAACACTTATTGCTTCTGAAAAATTTCAAAACGCAAAATATGATTTGCCGGTCGTAATGGGTAAAACCATCTCGAATGAAGTATTTGCCTTTGACTTGGCAAAAATGCCTCACCTCTTAATGGCGGGGGCAACCGGTCAAGGTAAGTCTGTTGGTTTAAACGCAGTGTTAACTTCATTGCTTTACAAGAAGCATCCTTCGCAATTGAAGTTTGTTCTAGTTGATCCAAAGAAAGTTGAATTGACCTTGTTCAATAAAATCGAACGTCATTTTTTGGCGAAATTACCAGACTCTGAAGATGCCATTATTACAGATAATCAAAAGGTAATTCATACGCTGAATTCATTATGTATTGAAATGGATGATCGATACGAGTTATTGAAAAATGCTTTCGTAAGAAACATTAAAGAATACAATGCGAAATTCATAGCACGAAAGCTAAACCCTGAAAACGGTCACAAGTATTTACCATACATCGTATTAGTAATTGACGAATTTGCTGATTTAATTATGACTGCAGGAAAGGAAGTGGAAACCCCTATTGCACGATTGGCTCAACTGGCAAGAGCCATTGGTATTCATTTAATTATTGCTACTCAGCGGCCTTCAACCAACATTATTACTGGCTCCATTAAAGCAAACTTCCCTGCTCGTATTGCATTTAGAGTTACAACAGGAATTGACTCAAGAACAATTTTAGATTCAGGAGGTGCTGAACAGTTAATTGGTAGAGGAGACATGTTACTTTCAACAGGAAGCGATTTAGTACGTTTGCAGTGTGCTTTTGTTGACACACCAGAAGTGGAGGCAATCACAGAATTCATTGGCAACCAAAGAGCATATCCTGATGCATTCCTATTACCTGAATACGTTGATGAAAATGCGCAGTCTATTGGAGAAATAGATAAGTCAGAGAGAGATGTTTTGTTTGAAGATGCAGCTAGGATTATTGTGCAACACCAGCAGGGATCAGCGTCTCTTTTGCAACGAAAATTAAAACTTGGTTACAACAGAGCGGGTAGAATTGTTGACCAGTTAGAGGCTGCAGGAATTATTGGGCCTTTTGAAGGAAGTAAGGCACGACAAGTGCTTATAGTAGATGAAATGAGTTTGGAACAATTATTGAATAACGAATAGAAAATAAATAAGTATGAAAACTTTATTAAAGATTGGAACGGTATTGAGCTTGGTTTTAGCAACCGTTAATGTGGGTGCTCAAGATGTAAAGGCCAAAGGTATTTTGGACAAGCTCAGCGCGAAAACAAAGACCTATACGAGCATGAGTGCAACGTTTGAATATACCATGAAAAATGTTGCAGAAGACATTGAAGAATCTCAAACTGGGTCATTGGTAACACAAGGTGATAAATACCACTTAGAGATTGCCGGTCAAAAAATCATTTGTGATGGAAAAATAGTTTGGACTGTGTTAGATGAAGCCGAAGAAGTACAAATAAACGATGTACCAGACCCTGACGAAACAGAAGATTACATAAGCCCGACTAAAATATTAACGCTCTGGGAAAAAGGATTTAAATACAAGTACGATAAAAGCATGACCTTAAATGGAGCTGATGTAGATGTCATCAACCTTTTCCCTGAAAAGGCAGATGAACAAAGTTTTCATACGATTAAAATCTACGTGAACAAAGCTCAAATGGTGGTTGACCAAATAGACATTAAAGGCAAAGATGGAACTGATTTTGTGTACATCATCAAAACCTTTAAAACAAATGAAAACATCGCGGCAGACACGTTTGTGTTCTCAACAGCAAAGAATCCTAGCTACGATGTTATAGACTTAAGATAAAGTCTTAAAACGTATTTTATTTCTTAAAGCCACGCAATTGTCGTGGCTTTAATTTTTTCTGCATCCACCTTTATCAGTTTATTTGTTTTTAGGCTGTCACCATCAATGGTAAAACTAACTGGAACGTATTCTCCTGAGCTATTATAATAGTAGCCGTTCAGTTCATTGTTAGAATCAAGCACGAAGTTAAACTTCACCTCTCCCCTTTTCCAAAACGGATTATCTGCTGCACAAACAACACCAATAAAATCGTGTCCTTTTTCATCATTCTTGATTAATGCAATCACGTATCTTCCATCGGGACTTTGATACACTCCCTCTGCTTTTTTCGGATTTCCATTTTCTAGATAATTACAAAAATTGAATAAATTAAAATTTAAATGATGTGTTTCTAAAGGGGCTAATTTTTTAGAGAATTCAAGACTTGTTTCTACAGATTTGGTATTTGAATCTGCGCCTTTGGCAAAAGATGTTGAATTCATACTAAATGTTCCCAGTAAAAGTGCGATGTTTAAGATTGTAGTTCTCATGTTGATTGGTTTTAAATTGTTTGAGCAAATATAAAGACACATAAGGTAGTTGGTATTGCATAGTAGTATAAGCGGAGACTTATAAAATACTATTTAACTTATTACCAAGTGTTTATAATAAATTTATTTTTTATCCTTTCGGATGAGTGGCAAAATGATTTCCCTGTTTATGGCCTTTGCGAGTAGAGCGGTTGAATTTAAGAATTTGTTACAAAAAAGCCACGCTATACAGCATGGCTTAAACTAATTAATATGGAAACTGACTCATGATTCAAATGAACTAAACTATTCTTTAATCACTCATAAATACTTTATGATAAAAATTTCACAACCAAGAAGTAGCAATGATTATTGAGCTTTTAAAACCAAAACTTACAACGTATCACTCCAAATAGGAAAAACTAAATGAGAAAAAGAACAACGCCTTATTAACACTTACTGCACCTTCACCAATTTGTAATCTTGGTACCGCAGTATGTAGGAGGAATGGTTTTCGAAACCGCTTTCAATTCCGGTTTTCACAAAATAAAACTTACGGCTTAATCCTTGCATTTTTTCGGTCGGTAGCATCATTTCAAAATTAGTACCACTCACCTGCAGCAAGTCCAAATAATAAGAAGCTACATCATAACCTAAGTATGCAAACTCTGAGGGCATTGTCTCATATGTATCATTGAATTTTTTAATAAACTCAACGTTTTCAGGATGATCTGCATCAATGAATTCTGAGGTTATTAAATGAACATTCAAATTATGTAAATACTCAATCTCAATATTTTCGAAATTTTTCCAAGCCTCTAAACCAACCACCTTAAATTTGAAATCTCCCATCATATTTAAAGAAGTAAGTAGTCGAGTTACAAACGACTGGTCTGAGCTAGGAGCAACAATAACGTTTAGTTCGTCTTCTTTCAATTTGGATTTAATGCCATATAAATCTTTAGGATTCCAAAACACCTCTCGTAACGGTGACATTCTTGTCGTATCGTGATTTACTTCAGCAGCAGTTTTGATTTGTTTCTTCAACACTTCCATCCGCTTGCGGTCTTGAAATTTATCAGGATAAACGACTATTAAATTACTGAATCGCAGTGAATCGTAGATGTATTGACCTAAAAACCGCGTTTGAATGGGCTCGCTTGTTGCAACTTTGCTCACATAGCTATTGCCCAATAACACTTTGTTGCTCAACTTTACAGGCGAAACAATGTTAATTTTATTACGTTTGGCATAATCTGCGACTTGTAAAAAATTACTTAAGAACAGTGGCCCAACTAATAAATCAGAACCATCCAATTCATTCGAATTGATGATCTCCATCACCGTGCTGCTATCTTTTCCTGTATCAAAAACCTGCAATTCCAAGTTTAGTCCTTTATTCGCCTTTTCTTGAGCTGCCAATTTAAATCCTTGATAAAAATCGATGGCATATTGTGCTTTGTTGAATAAGTCCTTGCTCACCTCTTGAGACTGCCTGTATCCTAAACCATTGGACGAGTCCATTAAATCTAAGTAAAAGGGCAATAAAACCGATACCTTATATGATCTTTTAACTGCAGAACTATCAAACTCTACATCTTCAATGGCTTGAACTGCCATTTTCTTATAGTTCTTTAAAATAGGAATATTAATCAGGTCATTCTCTTTTAAGCCGCCTACTAAACCATTATTAACCATATTAATGGAGTCAATGGAAACGTTGTACAGCTTACTAAGCGAGTATAATGTTTCTTTCGGTGCTACTTTGTGAGTAACATAAGGGCTTGCTGCTGCAGGAACAACATACTCTTCTTCTCCTGTTGAGCTTTTAATTTTTGCAACCGGAATCTTAATTTTCGCGCCCTTCTTTAACCCTTCTTCTATTTCTGGGTTTGCTACTATAATGTCATTAATTTCAACATTGTACTCTTTAGCAATGGAGTATAGTGTATTCTTTTTTTGTACCTCATGAATCAGAAAGTTCCCATCAATATCTGGAGCTTCGTCTAAATCTCTTCGAGTAATCTTATCTAGCGGAATCATCAAGCGATCGCCCAACGTAAGAATATCCGTTAATCGAGGGTTGGCTTTAAGAATTTCCTCTCTAGGAATGGCGTATTTTCTGCTAATAGCAAACAGCGTATTTCCGGTATCAACAACGTGGATGTAATATTCCTTACCGCCTATTTTATGAACTATTAATTGTTCCTTTTCGGTTTCTTGAGAGAAACTAAAAAGAGAACAACTTACAAAAAGAAAAACTAATACATACCTCATATTATTCCCATTCAATGGTTGCTGGTGGTTTACTGCTAATGTCGTAAACTACTCGGTTTACCCCTTTCACCTTATTGATAATTTGGTTCGAAATTTTTGCTAAAAACTCATAAGGCAAATGACTCCAATCGGCTGTCATTCCATCTGTAGAACTTACCGCTCGTAAAGCAACTGCTTGTTCATAGGTTCTTTCGTCACCCATAACCCCCACCGATTGTACCGGTAGGAGAATTGCTCCTGCCTGCCAAACTTTATCGTATAGCCCGTCTGATTTCAATCCATTTATAAATATAGAATCAACTTCTTGCAATATCCGTACCTTTTCTGCTGTGATATCACCAAGAATACGAATGGCTAATCCAGGTCCCGGAAAAGGATGACGTCCCAAAAGGTCTTGGCTTAATCCCAAAGAAGCCCCTACTCTTCTTACTTCATCTTTAAACAACAAACGCAAAGGTTCTACCACCTTTAGTTTCATAAAGTCTGGTAAACCTCCCACATTGTGATGTGATTTGATGGTTGCAGAAGGACCTCCAGTTGCAGAAACCGACTCAATTACATCAGGGTAAATGGTTCCTTGACCTAACCATTTTACATCTTTTACTGCATGCGCCTCATCGTCGAACACCTCAATGAATACTCTGCCAATGGCTTTTCGTTTTGTCTCAGGATCAGATTCTCCTACTAACGCAGAAATAAAACGATCTTTTGCATCAACTCCTTTAATGTTTAACCCTAAATGTTTGTATTGATCTAAAACAGACTCAAATTCATTTTTCCGCAACAAACCATTATCCACAAAAATACAATACAGGTTTTTACCAATTGCATTGTGCAGTAACATTGCTGCCACTGTAGAATCAACTCCTCCGCTTAAACCAAGTACAACCTTGTCATCGCCAATTTGATTTTTTAACTTTTCAATGGTTGTTTCAGCAAACGCATCCGGTGTCCATGATTGGTCACAGGCGCATACATCAACTATAAAGTTTTGAAGCAATTGCAATCCATCTGTACTGTGATAAACTTCTGGGTGAAATTGAATTCCAAAAGTTTGCTCATTTTTCAATTGAAAAGCGGCAACTTTAACATCTGGAGTACTTGCGATTAACTGAAAATTATCCGGTATCGTATTAATGGTATCGCCGTGCGACATCCATACCTGAGAGTTCATTGGAACACCTTTCATTAAGACATTAGAGTCATCCACAAAATTCAAGTTTGCTCTACCATACTCTCTTGTGTTTGAAGGAGCTACATTGGCGCCAAGTGTGTGTGACATATATTGAGCACCGTAACAAACGCCTAACAAAGGTATTTTCCCTTTTACCAAATCAAAATTGAATTGTGGTGCCGTTTCATCGAGCACAGAAAATGGACTACCAGAAAGAATAACTCCTTTCACTGAGTCGTCAAATTCGGGTAACTTATTGTACGGATGAATTTCTGAATAAACATTCAATTCACGCACTCTCCGCCCAATTAACTGGGTGTATTGGGAACCAAAATCTATGATGATAATCTTCTCTTGCATGGCGACAAAGATAAAACTATAACCCAGCATTATAAATAGAAAAGATGAGAAATATTAACAGAATTCAACAAAGTTGATTCACTGCCCAGTCTTTTAGAAAGCGAAAAATCAGATAGAATTATTAATTTACTAAAATTAAGACCTAAAGTTCTGCATTACATATATTCAAGACCAAAATATTACTTCAATCCCGACCCTTTAACATATGGAGCATTTACAGCCTTCAGAGCCTGCTCCAAAGAAGGCATTTGGACATTTATAATGTCTTTTAACTCCTTTCGCAATGCAGTCAGCTGTTTCTGCGCAATCTCCAAACTTTGCTTGTGCATCGGTGTTGGACCATACGTGCTATTTGTAGTTCCCATGACTGCCGCGGAAACTCGACTTTCTATAGTTGGTTTTGATTTTTCACCCACTGAGCTGCGGATTGGATCACCGTTTAATTGCTTGCTCATCAATAGCAATCGATTTCTCAATTCATACAATTGCTTATCCAAATCCCCAGGTGCACTTTGACTGCGACTAAGAGCGATAGACATTCTTTTTAGCTTTTCTTGATTTTCATTGAGGACCACATTGCTCGCACTCAACTGCGAATTAATACCCTCCAGCTTTCTCCAGAATGCCGCAGTTACATCATCCGAACTTCCTTCCAACGAACCTTTCTTGAGTCGTTTTACCCTAAAACGTTGAGTCTTGCCAAGCTCTGTGCTTTTGCCCTCAATTAGTTTAACCAAAGTAGCCGTGTACTCTCCTGGTGCTGCCATCAACCCTTTTGGAAGATCATCGTCATCCTTAGGTATTTTTGCTGAACGTATTGCATCCGTAAATGGATAGCGCAAATCCCAAGCTACTCGGTGAACACCATTTTTTGCAGGCACTTCAATTCTTCGAATAACATTCCCTTCTGTATCTTTAATCAGCAAATAGATCACTGGTTTTTGTTGAAGTTTTTCTTTTTCTAGTGTTTCCCAACCTGGAAACTCAATATCCCCCTCTTTATTTGCTTTCTCTGCTTCTTTGCGCTCGTCTTCTAATGATTTATAATCTTGTGCCAAATGGTAAGTGATTATAGCTCCAAACTCCGGATTGGGTGCTACATAATGACTTGCTCCTTGAGAGCCTTTTCCATCAAAACTCAACACTGGTCGAGGAACATACCACCAAGCATCTTTTATGGGAAATAAATGACCCTCCTCATTTAGATTGTCTTCATTCATTTCTCGCAGTGGACTGTAATCATCCAAGACGTAAAACCCTCGACCAAAGGAGGCTGCAACTAGGTCATTTTCTCTTTTCTGAATAGCCAAGTCACGAAATGAAATGGTGGGCAGACCTCCCTTCATCTGGTGCCAATTAGCTCCACCATTGAAAGAAGTATATATCCCAAACTCAGTAGCTAAAAATAATAAGTCTTTTTTCACATGATCCTGAACCATGCGCCATACCAACGTTGTTTCTGGAAGCTTACTGGTCAGCTTCTTCCAAGTTTTACCTTTATCGTTGCTTCTGAAAAAATAGGGTTTGTAATCGCCGTATTTATGATTGTCTAAACATACATACACGGTATTCGCATCGTATAAATCAGCTTTAATGTCATTAACAAATGCAGTACTGGGCGCACCCAAAGAAGATACTGGTATTTTACGCCAAAATTCACCATTGTTGTCAGTAACTTGAATAAGCCCATCGTCGGTACCAGCATAGATTAATCCTTTTTGAACCGGAGATTCAGTGAGCGAAGTAATGGTGCTATAATTCGACATGGCATAGATATCCCATGCATTTTCCCAACTTTGTTTTTTCCCCATGATAAGTTGTTCGATGCGCTCTAAATCTTTCGTCAGGTCTTTGGATATAGCGTTCCAACTATCTCCTCTATCAGTTGACTTCCAAACTCTTTGCGAAGCAAAAAATAACGTTTTTGAGTCATGCGGACTCACCAAAATCGGAGCATCCCAATTGAAACGCTCTACAGGATCGTCTTCCGCTGGTTGCGGTTGGATGTAAACGATTTCTCCTGTTGTTTTATCCACTCGTGTTAAATTTCCTTGCTGCCATTCGGCATAAAGTATGTTAGGGTTGCCCGGCTCTGTTGCAGGCTGATGGCCATCTCCGAAGAGCACAACGTGCCAATCTGAATTCATAATACCGTGCACATTGTCCGTGCGTGATGGCCCTCCTTGTGTATTATTATCTTGTGTTCCTCCATAAATATTATAAAACGGTTCGGCATCGTCAACTGCTACTTTGTAATATTGCGTAAGTGGTAAATTAGCCATGTACCGCCAATTTTGTCCCAAATCAAAAGACTCATACAATCCACCATCTGAGCCCACCAAAAGGTAGTTCGGATCATCGGTTCGGAAAGCCATCGCATGATTATCACTGTGTTTGTGTTCTTCAGGCATGCGGTTAAATGTTTCACCACCATTTTCACTTACTTGCACTCGCATGTCCATAAGGTATATGCGATCAAATTTATGGGGTGAGGTATATAACTCTTGATAGTAATGTGGACCAGTAGCTCCGGAAACAGTAGATGACATTTTTTTCCAGCTAACTCCAAAGTCTTCACTGCGATAAACCTCTCCAGTTCTGCGATTAAGTTCAATGGCGGCATACACTACATTTGATTTTTGCGGACTCACGGCCAAACCAATTTTTCCCAGATTTCCGTCAGGAAGTCCTGCGGTTAGTTTGATCCAAGTTAGTCCACCATCCATACTTTTATGAAGTCCAGAACCTGGTCCTCCACCCATATATGCTGCCACGGTTCGGTGTCGATCCCAAGTCGCAGCATACATCACATCCAGATTAGTTGGATCAATTGCAATGTCCGTTACACCTGTCCATTTGTCATCTCCCAAGGTTTTCTTCCATGTTTTACCGCCATCTTTTGTTACGTAAAATCCACGTTCTCCTCCGCTCGACCATAAAGGGCCCTGAACGGCAACAAAAACGATGTCAGAATTAGTAGGATGCACGATAATTTTAGAAATGTGCTCAGATTTAGCAAGCCCCATGTTTTTCCATGTATTTCCTCCATCCGCACTTTTGTAAATTCCATCTCCAAAACTCATGTGGCGGCCACCCACATTTTCACCCGTACCTACCCATATGTTAGTTGGTTGATTTGGATCAATCGTAACACATCCTATGCTGAATACTTTCTCCTTATCAAAAACAGGGTCCCAAGTAATTCCGCTGTTTTTAGTACGCCAAACCCCACCGGAACCAACAGCAATGAACCACACATTATCATTTTTAGGGTGAATTGCAATATCAGCTATCCGCCCTGACATAAAAGCTGGACCGATACTTCTGAATTTGAATCCGGCCAATGAGGTATCAGAAACGGGCTTGTTTTGACTTTGAAGTGTTATAGAAAAACAGATTAAAAGAGCTGTTATCGTTTGCTTTATCATGGTATACATAGGTTTAAGAAATAAGCCTTAATTTAAAAAACAAGTTAAGTATTTGATTATAAAAATAGTGTAATCTGCCTACATTTTATTAGCGAAGACACTCTAGCCCCGTTACAACACTCGAAAATAGCTAGTTAATTTCACCTTAATTATTTCTGTCATTTTTCTCATTTCTAAAAACCCAAAACCTGTTAGTAACTGATTTTGTGATAGAATGGAAATCTAATACATAACAACACCGTCAGTTTTTGAAATAGCTTTTATACTGCCATATTCTCGGCAAAAATGAAAGTAATAGCACAGGGTAGATAAATAAATCAATAATGATATTACCAGATGAAAAACTCATATTATCTTCAATGATGGTATTTTTTCCTGCGGCGTGCAAAATGTGTTTATGCTTCCATTTTTTTAACGGGAATGGTAACTTTCGCCCTTCATCTACAAAATATCGCATGCCTGGAGATATCCCATCCTCTGTAATTTCACTGATCCATTCACCGGCAAGTGGTAACGTAAGGTGTACAATATCACCTTTTTTTGATCCACCAAACTCAATTAGAGCAGCTCCCGGAGGTAGTAAGTAACGAAATAGATTATCGTCAAACCGATTGTATACAGTGGTTAAATCTCCAATTACTTTTGACTTTAGTATGATTTTCATAATGGTAATTTACAAATTCTACTGGGATTTGTTCAACTCGTACCGGATCATTCATAGTTTAATAAAAGAATGGTTGGATAACATTACATTTACAGAAATAGCAAGATGAAAAAATCAGAAAAACCGTCGCCAGAAGCAAAAGCACTTTCCCTTTTTTTAATGGCTTATAAAACAGAAGGCCCAAGCTATAAGGAAAAGTCTAAGCGCATTAATAGACTGTGGAAGTTAGTATCAGACGAAGAGTTAAGTAATGCTGACTATATGGAGGAGGTAGAAAAGACGCTAACATCATATGGAGGTTATTCGGAAGTGGTAGAAAAGACCGTTCGATTTTACATCGAAAAAACTGGCGAATGGAAATTACAGGGTGACGATAAATATTGCTTAGACGCTAGAGAAATTGCGATTAAGGTCTTGAAAGAGTAACTCGGTTTTTGAAGTTTACGGTAAAATAACTCGAAGGGGTTTTATGAAAAAAAAGACTTGAGCGTAAGCATACGCTCAAGATCCGATCGGACGAGTGTACACATGAATACTATTTATTCTACCCCATAGTATCGCCAGATAAAATGACTTTAGATTCATTGAAAAAAGGCGCCATATCCCTTTCAAGATAAATTTCAATAATGTAAATTAACAGCCTATCAAAGAAAACTATGGAAAACAATACAACGCTTAATTACATTAAAGAGGTAGTAGAAAACATGCCCGAGGGATGGCTGGGTTTAACAACTCATCGATTAGATATTTATGATGAAAAATTAGCAAAAACCGAATTTTTAGATCAGTTTGAAACCTTATTTGAAGCCAATAATTCTGAGTCTTCGGCGCTGAATAAAATTCCAACTGCTTACGATTATATTCGATTAGGGCATCCTCTATCTTGCATACTAGAATGGGGAATTGCAAAACTAAATCATCTAAATCCTAAAAGTGTTATCAGTTTTTCATCTGCAACGATTCCAATTTTAGCGATTTTAAGAAAAAATCTATTCGACAAGAAAAGCACACAAATCATTTATACTAAAGAATTACCGGATTTTTTTGATACTGATTTAGTGCGTAGTGTTTATGGCTACGACTTTGAGCTAAAGAAAGTTGACAATCTAGAGCAGTTACCGGACTTCAAGGGATCTACCATTTTAGTTTCTAAACAAAATGAGATTAATGTTACTGAACGCATCAAGGGCATTGATTTTTATGTTAATCTTTTCCCTCTATTTGGTAGTGTGTTACTTGTGGCCGGGGAGTCAAATGAAAGTTACATTTCAGACATTCAACACGTAAGAAGAAGAGAGACCATTGCCATGACTCCTTCCAATTCTCTGATTGCTTTAAAGTCATTGATCAACCAAGGTCCTTTTGAGATTATGGATTCAAATATGACAACGAACAAAGCAAGTGTGATAGATTCTATCTCAACCATTACAGTTGCAGATACCCCTGCTCTGGTCGGTTCTAGCGGACTATCTATTCAGTATGCAATTATGATGGGGCTCATTCACGATGCGCTAGAAAATCATAAAGGGAAAGCCATCAAGTTCATTGTCCCCACAAATTGTTATGGAGGAACAAATGACCAAGCAAGAAGAGTTGCAGCTTGCCTCGACAATGTTGAAGTAGTAGATTTAGCCGTTGATGGCGATAACGATATGGTTCAAAGTATTGAAACCGTTTTAGCTAAATTGGCGCTTGAAGACGCAGTACCTTACATTATTGCCGAAATTCCTACCAACCCAAGAGTTGAAGTTCCAGATCTAACCGCATTGAAAAATGTTTTAAGTGCAACCCGCAAAACTGCGAATGGCGAAAAAGCAATTGACCCTGTGTTTATATTAGACCAAACCTTTTGCCCAAATGTGCACTTTTTAGGAGAATCTGACATACTGTCATCCATCAGAGCCATTTCATACGCGAGTGGATCGAAGTTTCCAAGTGGTGGAAAATGCACTGCTGGTTATTGTGTTGCCAACAAAAGAGGAAAAGCACTGATTAAAAAAATTGAGTTACACCTGACGCTTTGCAATAACGAAGCTACGGATCTTCAGTATGAAATATTGGCAAAACAACTGCCTTCTATGAATCAAAGAATTAAGGATGCGTATGTGAATACACGTGAATTTGTAAATTTTATAAAGGACACTTTACCTACTGCTAAAATTAATTTTGTTTCAGAAGAGTTGGCTAAACAAGGATTTACCCCCTCTGTTTTTTCTTTGGACCTTCCTACAAAAGGGAACACCGACGTGGAGAGAGAAGCGTATAAAAGAGCGTTAAATCATAAATTAATCAATTTAATGATTACGGAAATTCCGAATGAAAGTAAGTATTGTGTGAGCTACGGGCAGTTAAAAGGATGCTACTGGACAATACCTGCAACTTCTACTCAAGGAACCACCAAAGAAGGCGACAAAGACTATATTGCTCGTGTTGCACTTTCTGCGAATATGGACCTTGAACAACATAAAAAAGTCTTTTTAAATTTTGTTAAAAATATTTAATCCGTTAGGAGATGACAATAACCTCCTGTAGCATGCTCTTTGCAAGCTATTAAAACCACTTTAAAACAAATGACAGACATAGAAATTGCACAGAAGGTTACGGCTAAACACATACGAGAAATTGCCAAGAAATTGAACATCCAAGAAGAAAATTTGGAGTATTACGGCAATGAAAAGGCAAAACTCCCGCTGAGTTTAGTCGATGAGAAGAACATTGATCAAAGCAACCTCATCTTGGTGACTGCCATTACTCCTACCCCAGCCGGAGAAGGAAAAACAACCACCTCAATTGGCTTAAGCGATGGATTAAATCACATTGGAAAAAAGTCAGTTGTTGTACTAAGAGAACCTAGTTTAGGGCCTGTTTTTGGAATGAAAGGTGGTGCTGCAGGTGGCGGATGGAGTCAAGTTATTCCAATGGTAGACATCAACCTGCACTTTACAGGTGACTTTCATGCCATTTGCATGGCAAATAATTTACTTGCCGCATTAATTGACAATAACATACAAAGTAAAAGCAAGAATTTAGGAATTGATCCTCGAACTGTGATTTGGAAGCGGTGCATGGATATGAACGACCGTTCTCTTCGAAACATCATAACTGGGTTAGGTGGAAAAACTGGTGGAATTCCAAACGAGACTGGCTTCAACATCACAGCAGCCTCTGAGATTATGGCTATTTTATGTTTGTGCAAAGACCTCGAAAATTTGCAAGAGATGTGCGGAAACATATACGTTGCAGATACTTTCGAAGGAAAGGCTGTTTACGCAAAAGAGTTAAATGCCTCAGGCGCAATTGCCGTGTTATTAAAAGATGCCATTAAGCCAAACTTGGTGCAAACACTCGAAGGCAATCCCGCCATCATTCACGGTGGGCCGTTTGCTAACATTGCTCAGGGAACCAATTCTATTATCGCTACTAAAATGGGCATGAGTTTAAGTGAATATGTGGTTACGGAAGCCGGTTTTGCTGCAGATTTAGGCGCTGAAAAATTCCTAAATATAAAATGTAGAAAAGCGAATCTATCTCCAAAAGCAGTAGTGGTCGTAGCGACAATTCGTGCACTAAAGTATCATGGAGGCAAACCATTGGACCGATTAACAGAAGAAGATGTTGATGCCTTAGAAAAAGGAATTCCCAATTTGGAAAAGCACATTGAAAGCATTCAAAGTTTTGGATTGCCTGTTGTAGTTGCTATTAATGCTTTTAAAGACGATACCGAAGCTGAAAAAGAACTCATCTATGCTCATTGTAAAAAACTAGGGGTTCCCGTTGCGTTAAGTTACGGTTGGGCTGATGGAGGAAAAGGGTGTATTGAATTGGCAGAAAAAGTGGTTACTGCTGCTGAAGGTTGCAATCAAAAATATACTCCAACTTACGACTTAGAAGATGCTCCGTTGACTAAAATAGAGAAGATTTGCAGAAAAATATACGGTGCGAAAAATGTAGTGCTTACGACTATAGCAAAAAGACAGTTGAAACGATTTGAAGATCTTGGTTATGGAAAGTTACCCATATGTATGGCAAAGACACAAAAGAGCTTGAGCGATAACGAAAAACTGATTGGACGCCCTGAAAACTTTGACATTCACATTCGTGAGTTCGAAATTGCAACTGGAGCAGGTTTTATTATTCCGATTGCCGGAAATATGTTAAGAATGCCCGGACTTCCTGTAACCCCGTCTGCTGAAAAAATTGAAATTGACCGTGATGGAAAAATTACGGGGTTATTTTAATCTCACAAACGGCACACCAATTAATTAATACCCACCCTAAAAAATCAACTGGAAGATCAATTCTCCTCTTAACGTATTGACGGCTTCCACTCCTGAGTTATCGGTAATTGAAGAAACTGCTGTTTGTAATTTTAAATCGTTGCCCTTAAAGTACTTTGACAATCCTAAACGAACCGCATTCATGTCTCTCAATTGAGAGTTAACGTTTGCATCAAACTCCGGCGTGGTTGCAGAGTAACTCACGTCAGCGGCGTACCCGCTTTTAGTTACATAACCTAACTGTAGGTTCAGCGCTGAGCCCAACGCTAACGATTCGCTAATTTCTGTTGCTTCTAATAAATTTGTGCCTGCAATGTCTGTATAGGTGCCCTCAAGGTTAGTTGCCGTTGCCACTGCATATTCTCCCAAGAGTGAAAATCCCTGGTATTTAAGAAGTAAGTCAACATACACCTGTCGATAATCTGGTAGTTGCTCAGCTCCTTTTTGATTGTACAGTAAAAAGTCGCCATGTCCTTCACCAACGCCATTACTTGCTCCATCATTAAAACTTGCAGCCCCTCCTAGCACAAGTTTTACACTTTCTTCATGCATTAAATCTGCCACTAAATTTTCATTCCCTTCAGAAAACTCTCCTAACGGATAAAAATCTAAACGGCCTGCATATTTAAAACCGCCTAAATCTACATCCCTCGAATCACTTCCAAAAGAATTCCTTCCATCGCCTGAAGTAGCCGCTACTTGAGGAACTAAAGCCATGTTCCCAATTCTCAAGGTATAATCTAAATAAAGGCCAAACTCCCTGCCACTGTTGCTCAATGAGGTGCTTAATAAACTTCTGTCAGGAAACTGCAAAAAAGTCTCCATCACTTGCATTTCACGGTTGTTTGCAATGGTTTGTTTTTGACCAAAAGTGATGTTAAAATTTTCGGTCGGATGAAAAGCGATCCATGCATCAAGCAGAGGACTACTCAAACTGAAATCCGTTTGCAAAAGGAAGCTTACTTTTTCTTTTACCGCCTTACCTGAAATATTAAAATAACTGCGTTTTGCATTCATAAAATAATCCGGATCTAAATCTTCTGTTTTTGCAAAAGAGACGTAAGGCTGAATCATTCCACCGAGTTTAAATTGATAAGCGCCTTCGTTGAAGCTAAAGTTCAAGCCGCTGCCTAATTCAAAGCTAGCTTCTACATTAACATCGGTACTATCGACTTGTGCACTTAAGTTAATTGTTGCCAAAATAAATGTGCAGCAAATAATCCTTTTTAATCTATTTTCCATCTTATTCATCTTAATGAAGGGTCTGTTTTTATAAGTCTATATATGGGAAGCTCTGCTCCTTTTTCGGTCTCAATCACTTCAAAAGTGATGAAGCTATTTTTAACCTCTGGTTCTAATACTTCCATTGCCATGTTTGCATTGGATTGATTCATCTTAACAACGAATGTTCCTATTGGAAAGCTTTTAGTACTAGTTTTTAATTCGGTGCTTACCGTTTGTCGATTCACTCCTTCGTATTTCTCCGCTTCTTTTTCATATTCCGTAACCGTGTAGCTTTCTACCTCAAATTGCTTTTCTTCTTCCAACTGAGTAAGTTCTAATCCAAGCGTTTTTAATCGGTCTACAATTGCTTTTTCTTCCGGTAAAATAAAGTAAGCGAAAGGTCTTGTTCTTTCCAGCAACGATTTTAATTGTAACGCATCGCGAATGGTTACTTCTAATTTAATTGCCTCATTTTTATCTAAGTCAATCGCTTGAATCGTGTCTTTATACACTTTTTTCTTAGTTTTTACAGTAGCTGCCGGCTTAGCTGATTCGGCCTTGGCAATTTCATTTTTCACCTCCTCAGAATTGTCAAAAGCTGTATTCAAATAAGCCATTGAAATAAGGAAGGATGTTTGAATTCTTCGTTTAAATGATGTACGTCCAATTCCAACTCCTCGAACTTCTATTAGGCTAGATACACAGTTCGTAAGAGCGTAAGATGTGGCACTTGATCGTGAGTTTTCTGAACCTTGATTGAAATGAATGTCTCCCAGGTGTTTGGTGGTACTCATATAATCGTGATGAATTAAATTGTGTTCATCCAGCACCTTTTCTGCAGCAGTCACAAAGCGGTCTTTGGTATATTTTCTAAGACTTTCAGGAACATTTAAGTTGCCTGAATACAAAAACATGGCATCGTAAATTGAAGTGATACCATAAGTACTCATGTAGGTATAATCTTTTCGATAAGGTTTGTATTCATGGAGATCCAAAGCCACTTCTGCACCAAAATCGCTAAATGCCTGCTTTAAGGATACACTTTCTTGCATGTTGAGTTTGGTTTGATCTCTATTTAAATCCAAGCCATTGGCCGCATAACGACTTTCCTTTTCATAGCCATCAATATTGGCCATGGGTACTAATTTGATTTCTAATTTATCCAACAAATAGGCGTACTCCGCATTGTTCAAGATTTGGTCCATCAAGTACAAGACACTCTCTGTGCTACCCATTTCATTTCCATGTAAACCACCTTGAATCCATACCTTAACTTTATCAGTATTGCCGTCTTTCTTGTTTAGGTGAACCATTGGAATTTCTTTCCCCTTTTGACTCGTTCCAATAAAGCTCATGCTCATCAAGTTTGGATGCTTGCTCACATGTGCATTTAAGAATTGAATGAGTTCATCGTAACTGGTATATCCTTTCTTTTTTTCAAAAGCAGGAGTATTAATCGTGATATCAGCGTCGGGAAAAAACTTCTCCGTTACTTTTTTAGATTGCGGGCTCATCTGAGCTTTGCAGTTGATGGCAATTAAAACTAAAATAAGTAGTGTGGTTCTTTTCATTTTAAAAAGCCAATGAGGTTATTATTCTGCCAATCCATTCGTCCCCATTAATAGGGTTGCTATTGAGGTCATTTGAACCTTTCTCTGCTTGAACGTAGGTAAAAGAACCCTGTACCTTTACACCATAATTTCTATCAAAGTACTTGGATACTCCAATCGTATAATATTCAGGGCGATTGTAAAAGGTGCCATTGTTTAAGAAGGAATGTTTGTCGGCATCGATATAGGTATAGCGGCCATCTAGTGACCATAAGTTTTTAAACAGGTAACCTGCTTGGATGTTAAAAGCCTTGCCCAACATCATTCTACCTTTTATATAGTTTTCGACGTCTTGAACTCCATCTACCTCCAAAGCTCTAGAAGTACTCCCATCATTCCTCACCCGCTGGGTAATGTTATCAGGGACATTGGCACTTGAGCCTGCAAACTCACCTAACATAGAAAACCCTTTGTATTTAAAAAGGAAATCAACTCCGTATTTGGTATAGTCAGGTAAGGTGACATTGTTCATATCATCTAAGTATAGAATAGAACCACTTGTTCTTCCTCTTCGACTGCTCATGCCGTTGTTTACACTATAGGTCCCACCAACTACTAGTTTAGGTGAGTTCTCTCGCACCATATCTACCTGCCGAAATTGACCAAATCGAGTAAAAAGTCCAAAAGGTAAAAAGTCCAATCTACCACCATACTTTAAACCTCCAAAGTCACTGCTGTAAACGTTTAACCCATCCCCATTGGTTAAAGCAAATGAGGGTTTTAAATAAGCTACTGGTCCTAATCTATAAGATCCTTCTAAAAATATTCCAAACTCACGAATACTTGCAAAAGCAGAAGTTAACCGACTTCTTTCTACCAATTGTAAGGTTTGAGACCCCATGTATAATTCTCGGTTATCGGTAGGAGTTGCTCTTTGCCCGAAGGTAATTCGAGTTCTTTTTGTGATGCTGTATCGAACCCAAGCATCTAATAAAAGTTCCGATTGTTCATCGCCAACTTCCCCACTTCCACTTAAATCAACTTGAAAGCGATAATCAATTTTATATTTCGCTGCGTCACCGGTTAATCGTAAACGAAATCTTCGTAGTCGAAATCGAGTTAAATTATCTGCTTCATCATTTGCGGTAAAGTTTTTTACGTCGATATAAGGCTGAACGTATCCCCTTAGGTTCATCGAGTAATCATTATTTCCTGAGAAAGTCAAACCTTCAGCAAAAGTGTATCTATTCAGTTTGGAGTTTTGAGCGCTTAGTTCCAGTGCGCTCAATAATAGAATAATAATGAGAGTAACTAGACCCTGGAATCGGTTAGAGGTGACTTTTGTGTTTTTCATGAGAAACTATCTTTAGCAATCACATTAAAATTATCCATCATTTGTTTTCCTTTTGCGAATACATCACAAAGCTCAAGGTCTTTTGTTAAGCAGCAGAAGTCTGCATCAAAGCCTTCCTTAATCTGACCCTTATATTTTAATCCTAAATTTTTTGCTGGATTTGTTGTAATTATTTTGAAGGCATCCGAAATGGAAACCTCACTGTTTTTTACTAATTCTACAACCTGACCAAAATTCTGATCAATGGGGGCTCTTCTAAAACCAATTAACTTCCCATTTTCATCCAACTTCTCTAAGCCTGCATTGCCATCGCTACTAAAAGTCATGGTTTCTATATCTACTCCATTTTCTAAAGCATATAACACTGACTTGTAAGGTTTTGTGTATTGAGATGCTCCTGTAGTAATGTCAATCATTCCTCCCATTTTCGCAAAACGAATGGCATCTTTAAATAACTCTTCCGTTCTACCTACGTGGGTTGGCGAAATGTTTTCTATTGGAAAGTGATGCTCTTCTACCAATCGAAACAAACAGTCCAACCGCTCAGGATGATTTCCTAAATGAAGGTGCATAATGCCTTTTTTCTCACCAACCATGCCTCCTACTCTAACTTGTCTAACAATTCTAAGTAACTCCAGATCCGTAGGGTAGGAAGATCGAATGTCTGCAATGGCAATTTTACAACCCAACACCTTATCGATAAAAATCATCTCATCTTGAATCGAATCCATAATATGAGTTGGTTCTAATCCATAATAGCCCGTGAACATATAGGCCGACATACCTTCGGTCTCCAAACTTTTAACCTTTGCATATAAAGTTTTGATGCTTCTGGTAGAGCCATCAGTCCCTAACAGGCCCACAGCAGTTGTAGTTCCTGTCGCTATGAATTCCGTCATTTTTATTTCGGGCGTCATCGAAGAAAATCCGTGTTTCCCTCCTGCTCCAATCACATGCACGTGCTGATCAATAAAACCTGGCAATACCATTTTACCTTCTGCATTCCACACTTTCAAGCTTTCAACATTACATTCAATATTTTTTTGAATGGACAATATTTTTCCGCCTCCAACAAGGATGTCATTAACTCCTATGTCTTCGGGTGAATAGATATGGGCGTTTTTGATTAGTAACATAGTTATATCATTGGATAAATTAGAAGAAACACTAAAGCAACTATTAATGGAATTAAATTTCTTTTGACAATGTCTAATGGGCTTACCCCTGCAATTTCTGAAGTAGCTATAATAACTCCTGCAACGGGAGAAACGGTTCTTCCCATGGATGCTGATAGGTTCATCGGCAGAATCATAGAGGTCGTTTTAATTCCAAATTTGACGGCTATTTTGGGCACCAACGGAGCAAAAGCGAAGAATGCCGCATTTCCACTTCCCATTAACATAGATGCTAAGAAAATCATGATTACCATGACGATGCTTATTCCAATTGCTCCAAGTCCAATACTTTGTGAGGAATTAATTAAACCTTCAATAAATCCTAAGGAGATTAAACCTTTTGCAAAGATATCTGCTGCAATAATCAACGTTACAACTGTCTTAAATATGTTGCCCATGCCATTCCAAAAAGTACTTAAGGATTCCAGTACTGCCTTTAATTTGCGCTTGCGAATAAATTCAAAAATGAGCGCAATAAACAGGCTGATAAACATAGCAGTCGTTGTGTCTAAAGCTATTGGAATCGGTGTTAGTTGGAAAATCTCAGAAAATACAATCAGCAACAGTAACGGTAAAACCGGTATGATGGCATAATAAGAAGGCGCTTTTTCTCTTTCATCCTTAACTTCTTCTATTATTTTTATTCCAGTGAGTTCCTTTTTATCGAAATAACGATTAACAAAGTAGTAGGTCACCATTAAAACGATAGACAACGGTAGCACGACTGGTAATTGATCTGATAAGAAATAAGTAATTGAGTCAACTCCTGCAATGCCAACCGCACTAGCCGTTATTGCAGATGCAGGACCAATCCCAAAAGCAGTGCAAGCGGTTATCACAGAAACTGCAGAAAGTCTACTTACTCCTAATTTTATAAGGATGGGAAAAATAGATGCCATTAAAAGCAACCCCAAGCCGGCTGCAGAGGGAATACAAACAAATAAGAGCTGACCAATTGGTAGAACAGCTGTTGTTGCAATGTACGGGTGTTTTTTGAGGAGAGATAATGGCTTCATGGCTATCCGAACCAAAGCATCTGAAGCTCCAATTTTATCAATGTAGGCCACAAATCCTCCAATGGACATAATCATTAAGCCAACACCTGCGTTTGTTTTTCCAAACGATTCTTTTATTAATCGGAATAAGTCAAAACCTGACCAACCTGTGCTTTTAAGCAATACAGGCATTTTAAAGTCTAGGGCCATAGAAATAATCAGCATCGCCAAGCCTGCAATTAAGAGGACAGCATGTGGGTAGTACTTTTTTAATAAAAGAGTAGCCACAATAATGATGAAGACAATTGCTATAATAGGGCCGATAGTCGTCATGCTAACTTAAAATAAACTTCCGTCAACTCTTGTCCCAGGAGAGAATTTTAATAAGGTAGCTACGGTATGCTGCACAAACTCACCTGTTATATCTGGATTCCGAGTATAGGATTCGTTTGGATTACCAGATAACGCATTTGAATTGAACGTAAAAGCCCACTCTCCAGTCATGTCTTTTATCCCAATTACTTCACCCGTATTATTGAAATTAAGTCCTGATGACGCATTAAGAATTACAGCTCCTCCAAAATTTCCTGTTGGAGTTCCACCACCAAAAACAACCAATACTCCTTTAGAAGGTAAAATTGAATTAGCCGGAAAAGTAAATTGATTGGAACCAGAGGTAGTATCATCCCAAATTTCATATCCTCCAAGGTCAACATCTGCCAAACTTGCATTCACAAACTCTATGAAGGAGTCATCATCTTGACTATAAATACCATCTCCATTGGCATCTCCTTCTAAGCCAGAATTAGATGGATCATACAGTACTTCATTAATAATAATGGGCTCACCATCAGGAATGATAATGGGATCAACATTTTGTTCCAAAGTCGGTTTTACGTCGTCCGTTTCACAGGAACTAAATGAGAGTATAACGGCTGCACAAACAGCACCAAAAAGAGGAGTAATCTTCATTTATTTTACTTTATGAGTTAAACTAAAAAGGACAAAAGCTTTACAACTTTTGTCCTTTTTCAAGTGATGTTACTGTTTAATAAAACGTGAGGTTGCAGTTTTTAAATCTGCTGTTACTCGTAAGAAATAAATCCCCGGAGTAAGTACTTCAATATTAATGGAATTTCCTTGAGTGCTTTCAGCAATCATTAACTGTCCAGTAATGCTAAAGATCTGAAATTGCTCAATTTTAACATCAGAATCAATTTTAAGTACATCAACTGCCGGATTTGGATAAACGGCTAGGTTAATAGTTGCATTCTTCTCAGTTAAACTTGTCGTTAAATTAAATGCGCTTCCATCCGTTCTTGCTCCTGGAGAAAATTTTAAAGTCGTTGAATCCTCGTGCTGAATAAATGGACCTGTTACATCAGGAAATCTTGTATACGACTCATTTGGATTATTTGACAGAGCATCTGAATCGAAAAATAAAACCCAAGCACCGTTGGCATCTTTGATTCCGATTACTTCACCTGAATTGTTAAAATTGAATCCAGTTGTTGCATTTAAAACCAAGGCCGTTCCAAATGGTCCCACTGGCGTTCCGCCTCCAAATACAACTACAACTTCTTGCGCAGGTACGGTGGTATTAGCCGGAAAAGTGTATTGAACAGTGCCAAGAGAAGAGGTATCATCCCAAATTTCGTAACCGCTTATGTTAAACCCACTTGCGCTATTATTATAAAACTCAATAAAGGAGTCATCGTCTTGACTGTAGATGCTATCTCTATTTGCATCTCCTTCTAAAGCTGTATTGGAAGGATCGTAAAGAACCTCGTTAATTATTAGTTGTCCGTACATGATCGATGTACAAAAAAGTAAGGAAGCTAAAAAGTAGATTTTTTTCATATCATTATAAGTTTATAGTGTTTCACCAAATTAACCGCAATAATCCCTAAATTTAGCATACCAATTATCTTTAATTTATAATACCAATTTGAACTCAATTATTTCATCACGTATACAGAATTTGTATACTCAACGATTACTACAAAGGAATAAAAATGAAAAGCGCCTCTATTTTATCCTTTACTCCGTTCTAAAAGATGCAATTAGTGATTTAGATATTCCCGAAGAAACCGTTTTACCTCCAACCCGACAATTGTCTAAAGTTTTGGAAATTTCTAGAAGCACCGTTTTGAAGGCTTATGACTTACTAAACTTAGAGGGCTATATCGAGTCTCAGGTTGGATCAGGACATAAGGTGAAGTTTCAAGAAGCAAAGCCCATTCCGCTCAACTTAGTAAAGGGTAAAAGATACCCTGAACTTTCAAGACTTGGTAAATCATTTTTAAAGAATGAAAAGCTTATTAATTCTACGGATGATAAAAGTGTTGCTTTTAGGCCCGGACTGCCTCCGTTAGATATTTTCCCCGTCAATCAATGGAAGAATTTAACCAACCTCTATTGGAGACACATTAAGTCTTCTGCATTAACCTACTCTGCCGCCTCAGGAAATGAGCAATTAAAAGAAAATATTGCGAACTACTTAAACCTCAGTAGAGGCTTAAAGTGTGACAGCAAACAAGTAATCATAGTTTCAGGATCATTACAGTCCCTTTATTTGGCCGGAAGTGTGTTGCTTAATCCTAAAGAAGCTGTGGTAATGGAAGACCCAACATTCCCAAATGTGCTCTCCATTTTTAAAAGTTTAGACGCAAAAATTGATGGTGTGCCAATAGATGAAGAGGGTATTCAAGTAACTAAAATTAAAGCGAAAGCACCAAAACTCATTCACGTTACTCCATCAGGTCACTATCCTACCGGGGTAGAGATGAGCCTTAACCGAAAAATAGATCTATTGGCCTATGCAAATAAGAACAATTCATACCTTATTGAAAATGAATTTGAACACGAGATAAGCAATTACAAACATCCCTCCCCCTCTTTGTTCAATTTAGACAATCAAGGACGGACCATTTTTATGGGCACTTTCAATAGGCTGTTGCATCCTTCAATTCGCTTGGGATACATGGTAGTTCCGTATCCGTTACTAGAGCCAATTGGAGCGTTAATGAAACATTCCCATCGTTTTGTACCGCCTTCAATTCAAATTGTTTTGAATCAATTCATTGAAAAAAAATACCTGTACGCCCACATTAAAAATGTAAATACCGTTGCTGAGAAAAGAAAAAAACTATTCATTGAATTATTTGAAAGTCATTTTTCCGAGGCATTTACGCTAGTCAACAAATCAGCGAGAAGCTTACACTTATTAGCTGAATTTAAAGAGGGAAAGGCAAACGAAAATTTACTCAAAGCATTTATTAAAAGCAATATACTAGTCCATTCGTACAGTAAGTGTTTCCTTGGAAAAGACAAAAGACAAGGGCTTATTTTCGGATATTCTTCTGTGAATGAAATGAAGATGAGAGGAAAGATAGCACAAATGGTCCTTATTTACGACAAAATGGAAGCTCCTTAATTGGTATGCAAAATGGAATTATTTTGGTATGCTATTATTGAGTGAATAAAATTTTATTTTAGACATTGATAATTTGGTTAATTATGAAGTATTCTTCTTTTTCTATAGCTCTCTTGTTCTCCACCCTTTTACTGACACTAAATTCGTGCGATAACAACGAGACTTTTCCTGAAGAAAGCACCGATCCTAACAATCCTGTAATTACCTTAAAAGGAACAAACTCCTTTGTGTTTGATTCATTTGCACCATTAGCCAACAAGCCGACAACCATCTATTATCACATTCCGACAGGAGTAACTGAAAATAGCAGAATTGTTGTTGTTTTTCACGGTGCAGCAAGAGATGCCTTGGAAAGTCGAGACGCTTTGATCGCGAATGCTGACCGAAATCAACAAATTTTAATTGTACCTGAATTTTCATCTCAAAATTTCCCCGGAGGAGATGGATACAACCTAGGAAATGTTTTTGATGACGGTGATAACCCAACTGCTGCAACATTAAATGATGAGGGAGAGTGGGCTTTTTCTTTGGTGGAGCCGTTATTCGATTTTGTGAAAAGAGCAACCGCTAATGCTTCATCTTCTTACCACGTTTTTGGTTTTTCCGCAGGTGGGCAGTTTGCGCATCGTTTTGTATTTTTCAAACCCAATGCAAGGTTTGACAAAGTCGTAGCGGCGTCATCAGGCTGGTACACCATGCCCGATGATCAAATTGACTTTCCATACGGTATAAAAGAAAGTCCAATTTTGGCAAGTAGCTTACCTGCTATTTTTGGGAAACAGCTCACCGTCTTAATTGGGTCAGCTGATAATGACCCTAACGCAGGAGGATTAAGAACGAATTCTATTGTTGATGTCCAAGGAGACAATCGATTGGCACGAGCAAATTATTTCTACAATCAAAGTAATTCCATTTCAACTGGGATTGGAGCAGCCTACAATTGGCAATTTGTTTCCTTGCCAAATGTTAGTCACGACTTTAGTGTAACAGGGAATTATGCTTTCAATACCATTTTCATCAACTAATCTGCTGCATGCTGAACAAGAAAAATATTGGACTATTCTTAGGGCCATTAATGTTCTTAATAATTTTGAACCTGTTCAAGTCTGACGGCTTGTCGGAGCAAGGTGTTGCGGTATTAGCCGTGACTACATGGATTGCAATATGGTGGATTACCGAGGCTATTCCAATCGAAGTTACAGCCTTATTACCCATTGTGTTATTTCCACTTTTTGGTGCATTGGGTCTCAAAGAAACAGGAGCAGCATACGGTCATAAATTCATTTTTTTATTTGTCGGTGGATTCATATTGGCCATTGCAATTGAAAAGTGGCAACTTCATAAAAGAATAGCCCTTTACATCATAAAAATAATAGGCACGAGCTTAATCAACATTATGCTGGGCTTCATGTTAAGTACGGCTTTGCTCTCCATGTGGATCTCCAATACCGCTACAACTGTGATGATGCTTCCTATTGGAATGGCGGTCATCGCTCAATTAAACGGAGAAAACTCTCTTAGAAATGACACTCCTTTTGGAAAAGCGTTGATGCTCTCCATTGCTTACAGCGCCTCTATAGGGGGCATGGCAACCTTAATTGGAACTCCGCCCAATTTAATATTTGCAGGAGTTGTACAAGAGTTATATGGCATCGAAATCTCCTTTCTACAATGGTTTAAATTTGGGCTGCCCATTAGCATCATTCTGCTAATTATCTGTTGGGCGTATCTAGGGAAAGTAGCTTTTAAACTAAAAGGGCAAGAATTCCCAGGCGGCAGAAAAATAATAACCCAACAACTCAATGAACTTGGCACAATGAGCCGAGAGGAGAAAACCGTTTTATCTGTGTTTCTATTGACAGCTATTGCATGGATTTCTCGTTCCTTTTTGCTCAAACAATTTATTCCAGCCATTGACGATACGATTATAGCACTAATTGCTGCAGTATTACTATTCATTATCCCTTCGAGCAAAAAAGGAGAAAAATTATTGACTTGGCACGATGCAGTTCAGCTTCCATGGGGCGTTTTGCTGCTATTTGGAGGAGGTATCGCTTTGGCAATTGGTTTCTCGGAAAGTGGGTTAGCAAGCTGGGTTGGCAATCAGTTGAGTGTTCTTCAAGGCGTTTCCCTTTTTGTAATGGTATTTGTAATTATTGGCGCTGTTAACTTCTTGACAGAAATTACTTCAAACCTTGCCACAACAGCCATCCTTCTTCCCATTTTGGCAGCTTTGGCAGTAGTGGTAGATGTTCACCCGTTTTTGTTACTTGCTGCTGCAACCGTTGCTGCTTCTTGTGCTTTCATGTTGCCAGTAGCAACGGCTCCCAATGCTTTGGTATTCGGGTCCGGTTACATTAAAATGTCTGACATGATTCGAGCAGGCGTATGGTTAAACGTGATCTCTATTGTTGTTTTAACCTTTATTGTTTACTTTATTTTACCTGAGCTTTGGGACTTCGAAGCGATTGGTTATCCAACATTTTAAATGAATTGTATTTTTAAAATTTGTTCTTGATTAAATATTTGGAGCCAACCAAGTTGTAAAATATAGTTACACCTCTTATATTTGAAAGAGCAATGCTCCTATCGTTTAGGGTGCTTGCCGAACGTTAAAACATAAGCCCCATGAGTCAAAAAGAAATAACCAAAGAATATTCAAACGGAGAGTTAACGGTAGTTTGGAAACCTGCAAAATGCATGCATGCGAAAGTTTGCGTTACCATGTTACCGAAGGTGTACGATCCGAATAAAAAACCTTGGATTACAGCTGAAAATGGCTCAACAGAGGAGTTAAAGGCTCAAATTGACAAATGCCCTTCTGGTGCGCTGAGCTACTACATGAAAGGTGAAAAGCCGACTGAAGAAACAGTTACCTCAGCAACTATAAATGTTGCAGAAAATGGCCCATTAATTATGAATGGATCTATTGAAGTAACACATCCTGACGGGAAAAAAGAAGTTAAAACCAAGGCCGCCTTTTGTAGATGTGGAGCTTCAAAAAACAAGCCCTATTGTGACGGTTCACATGTAGCAGCTAGTTTTAAAGGGTAAAAAAACTATCGAATGTCTAAGGTCAGTTTGAATCGCAACACTCTGCCATTTCCTTTATCAGCTACATATAGAATTCTATCATTGTAAGCAACTGCTGCAGGTTCGTTGAACTGAGAAGCTCCAATTCCAGTACCACCAAATGAAGTCTTGATAAACTTTGTTTGACCTGAGGCTGGAGGAGGCTCTACTCCTTCTAATCCATTTGCTGTAAACTGGTACAATGAATCTTTCTCGGCATCAATAACAAAAATATAATTGGTTCCGTCACCGGTAAATTCTACATCCAATGGCCTGTCAAATTTAAAAGGCTCATTGATAAAGCTACTCGCTAGCGTTGTATCAGCACTAAAATTCACTTTTGGAGTATAAGCTGTTCCATCTATGGATTCTAATTTCTCAATGTATTGAACTTTTAAAACACCGTTAGGGTCAACAGAAGTAAAGATAAAGTCGCCTCGAGTATCGACATTAATTTGTGGTGGTTTAACTAAACTTGTAATCCCAATAGGATCTTTGAAAAAATCACGAAAAATTGCTCCCCTGCTATCCGTTATTTCCAATGGGGTAATGAATTTACCCGTATTGTCAAACAACAAAATAGCATCATCTCTAGTAGGAGTGGTTCTTGGACCTGTTCGAGTCACGTAGAAGGAATTATCCTCCAGCACCGCAATGTTGTTCAGGCTAACGTCCTGATCACTTGAAATAGAAGATGATTTAAAGTAAAACGGATGAATTATGGTATCTGTAAACTCAGCAAATCGTAGTCCATAACCCATTGAAGTTGATAAATCAAGACGATAAATACAGCTCCGAACAATACTTGAATTTACCGGATCAGTGATACTCCCAATTACCAATAAATCGAGACTTCTGTCTTGCGCCATAGTCTTTGCTCCTTGGATAAATTTCCGCCCAATTTCTCTACCAGATTGGTCTAAAGCAATAACTTCTTGACTTCCGTTATCCACTACGTAAATCAACTCATCAAAACCTGCAACAACATCTGTTGGAGAAGCAAATTGGTTTAAAATTGGCTGTACTGGAACATAAGCTACCTCCCGAAAGTTTTGCTCTGGAAGCTCTATAAAAGACAAATCTGTCTTATCTCCAAAATAACTTTCACAGCTTGAAAGAAAAACCATCATCACTGCAAAACCAAGTGTCATTATGCTAACGTTCTTCATTCTCTCGATCCATTTTATTAATTCCAAAAGCCAAACCAACCGTGTGTTGAACTCCTAAAAAGTCTGTAGGGTTTGCGGCATAATTGATGAACAACGGGTGTGCCCCTATTCTATGTCTTAGTCCGAACCCGAAGGTTGGTAAACTTTGACTTGCAACATTTAACATATACCCAGCCCTAATGTAAAGTAATTTCATGTACTCGTATTCTAAGCCAATTCGATAGTTTTCAGCATTATCTGATGGGTGATTCAATTGCAATGCTACTAACAGCGATTGTTTCTCTCTTTTCCACGGCACCATTGAGGCCCCCAAGCTAAAAACAGTTGGCACAGAGTAATCATCTGCTGATGGGTTCAAATTGCGGTTAAAGTCTTCCGGCAAATCATCTCCATTGATGGAAGAGCTTCCTCCAAAGTTTTGAATCATCACTGCAAAGTTTAAATCTTTATAATCTGTTTTGTACAAAAAGCTAACATCGGCAGCAACGGTAGCATTGGTATAGGTATCAATCTGCTCGTAAATAAACTTCATGGTAATTCCCGCTGAGAACATATCACTCAATTGTTGAGCATAGGTTCCACCCAAAGCCATATTGGTCACGTAAAACTTTTCTCCAGTTCCTTCGGGTTGAAATTCGGTCCGTTTCTCCATCGCTCCGGAATTCAACATGTTTAGTGAAAACCCAAACGTTGAGAAATTATTTTTTCTAGGAATAGATACTGATAAATAAGATTGTTGGATTCCAGCCCCAATAGATACGTTACTCAACGCACCGTGAAAGCTTTTTAAGTCTGCAGTAGCAGCAGGATTTGTGTACGATGAAAAGGCATCAGCAGCTAACGAAACACTTGCACCACTCATTGCCGTTGATCGAGGGTTTAAATCATTTTTCAAAAATGAAAGTGTTGACAAACCTGCTCTTTGAGCTCCAAAGTTAGGAATTAGCTGAGCTGAAGCACTAGACACTAAAAGCACAAGACAAATAAAAATGGTCGTTATATTCTTCATATCTCTCATCTTAAAACTTAAATGATATGCCATATAAAATTTGTCTAGGAGCTTGATATCTTGAAGGGTCGTTTGGTGGTGTCCCACTTTCTTCTGGACCTACAAATCTAGGATCTCTCCATTCGTTAGGAACATCATCACCTGGCTCGTACGCTCTTCCAGTAACCGGATTAACAATTTGAGCATTCTGAATATTCAATAAATTACGAACCTCAACACTAACTATCAACCCTGCTTTCTTTTCTTTCGACAACCAAATGTTTTTGCTAATCTTTAAATCTGAGTTGAACCAAGGGTTTGCTTGTCCTTGTAGATATTGATCATCAAGCGTTATAAATTGTGGTCGACCAATGCTGTTCACACCTTCTTGACGAAGTGGAGTGTATCTAAATCCAGAAACGTAATTAAACGATGCAAAGATTCTTAACCCTGGTATCGCTTTTCCACGAATTTTAAAAGTAGAATCGGTACTAAAAACAATTCCAAGTGTTACGTCCCATGGCCTGTCAAATGCTAAATATTGCTCTGAAGATAAAGCAATTGCTCCAGTTTGTTCAATCTGTAAACCAGACTCTCTCGCTGAATTCGATTTTCCTCTCGCAACTTGATACGTCATGTTTAAAAAGGATCTAAAATACTTTGCATACCGAACAGAGAGTCCTCCTTCTAAACCAAAAATTCTAGCGTAATCTTGGTTAATGTACATTCTCTTTGTTACCGGTCTTCCAGTTTGATCTTGCACAATTACCCTACGTTGCACAATGTAATCAAAACGGTTGTTGTTAAATGCAGCTAAGGTCAGGCCGATGTCTTTGGTAATTTGCGTCTTGTACCCTACTTCGTATGAAATATTTACCTCAGGGTTAATGTCTGGGTTACCTAAATTGGATAAGAATGAACGATCTTGAAATTCTTCATCTAACCCAGCATAAACAAATCGAGGGTGCGGTAAACGCATTTGGTGACTGTAGTTGAAGTACAATACATTGTTTTCCGTTACCGGAAAGGAAACGTTGATTCGCGGTAAAATTCTCGCTTTAATTCTTCTTCCAAAAACACCAGTGGTTTTATCCATGTAGTCTTCACGAACTTGGTCTAATACCGGAGAGTTTGGATCTGCAACTGCATCGTCAGCAAATTTACCCGGTGCCCAGTAGTTTAGTCTTGCGCCCAAGGTAGCAATGATACCACGGTAACGAATTTCATCACTTACAAAAATTCCTCCGTTAAAAGGATTCACTTTCCAAATGTCGTTTGAAGAACCAACACTAGTGGAAGGTGAAGTTAGAGAATCGTTAATTTGAATTGGTGCACCTATCCAAGGGCTGCTTACATCTACCCACTGATACTCGGTACTTTTGTGCTCCACACCAAAACTTAATTTACTCTTTTGTGAAGTAGAATACCTTGTAAACTTTGCTTTCAAGGTGTATTCTCTAGCATAGTGATCGTGCCAAACGTTACTAATTCCTCCATTGTTTACTAACCCTGGGCCAGGTAAAACAAATTGAACATCATCACCAGGATTAAAGATCGCTACTGGATCAGTTACTATCGAGCGCTCATCATAAATTTGATCAATCGTTTCTTCCCTAAATGGCCTTGCATTCGCATCTGCTCTTAAATTGGTGAACAAACGACCTGCGGAAACATTGAACCACCAATTGTCATTGATAATTTTCTTAAAATTTAAAGCAGTTAAGTTGGAGTGATGCGTGTAAGTGGTTGCGTTATCTAAATTTAGACTTCTTTCAAATTGGTATCCCGGTTGAAGAATTGCATCAAAACCTACAATTTGTAGTGTTCTTGTATTCTGATTGATACTCAAACTATGCTGATTCGTTAAAGTCAGCTTTGTTCCTTTCCCGAAGTCATACGATAATTTAAAGGTATTGGTAAAATTATTGTCTTGTCGTGGCGCCCAATAGGCATTATTATCAGGAAAGAGCGAACTCCTCAATTGATCTGCCTCTTCACCAAAATAAGTATCTGTTAACCGAGTAGTAAAGTTGGTAAAGAAGGACATTTTCTTGTTTGTGAAAGGCACTGGCCCTCCCGCAGAAAACTCAACGATATCAGTATTCCAAGCAGTTCCTTGATTCTTATTCACCCCTAAGTTGTCTCGTTGCCAACTTCCGGCGTATTCCATCTTATCTCCACCTTCACGAATTGTGGTATTGATCAATCCTGAGGATCCATCTCCAAATTCTGCACCTACACCACCGGTAACAATATCAACACTTCCGACTGAACTTGAGGCTACATTCACCCCAAAACCTGTCCCGGCTAATGGATCTTGAGCAGAAATACCGTCAACAATGTATTGGGTTTCATAAACTCGAGCACCTCTAATTTGCAGCCCATCAGGAGTCTTATTGATACCTGACTGCATGGCTGCTACTTCTTGAACGTCTCTTACGTTCATATCGGCAATGTCTTTTTGAGAAATTGTTACAGAAGACTTTGCTTCTTCAAGGTTCACCAAGCTCTTGGCACCAACAATTTCTACCTCTTCAATTGCATTTGTTTTTGTGGTTAACGCCACATCAATCGTCATGGTCTTGCCTTCCTTAAAAGAAATACCGTTGTAAATTTTATCAGCGTAGCCGATGTAACTGAACTTAATTGAATAATCGCCAGCTTTAACTTTGTCTAAGGTATATTTTCCATTAAAATCCGAACTCACCGCTTTATACGTTCCAACAATTATAACGTTAGCTCCGATTAATGTTTCACCCGTTTCAGCGTCAGTGATTACTCCTGTTAAAGTACCTCCCACTTCCTGCGCAGATGCAGAAAATCCAATTAGAATGACCAATAAGATGTTAAATATCTTTCTCATCAATTAAATTCTACGTTTAAAATTTGGTTGAACAAGGCATTCAAGTTGGCTGGGTTTCCTTTTAATTCAAAAAGTTGAACATTAAAGAATACTTGATTCAATTTCCCATTCAATCTTCTTCCTGAAGCAACAATCTTCGTATCCGGCCATTCATTACGATTTGAGCCATCAGACAATTGTCCTTCGTATAATACTTCAGTATCTGTAGAATCGATATTAAAAACCCCAACCCCTGTAATTGCAAACTGTTGTGTGGTAAGGTTCGGAAAGTTCGGAAGGTTTGAAATTAAAGCGGAGTCTCCACGAGCGGCCCCCCAAAGTCTGGCTGAACCAAAATTCCTTGTGGAAACCGAGCTAATTGGTAAAACCCCGGTAAAAGCATCAATGTTGGTATTGTGGTTAAAAGAAGTTGATATGAAATACTTGCCCCCTTGGTTTGCAAAATCTAGTAAAGAGGCTGCTGCAAATTCTAAAATAAAGCTTTTTTGATTCGTGTATGTATTGTCAAATAGCGACTCGTCACTGTACAGGAATAACTTTGAAAACTGACGAAGTTGTAACCTAAATGTAATGTTCCAAATTTTTGGTTGATTCTCTCCACTGTTTATTGCCAAATCAATAAAGTCAAAATCTAAATTAATTCCATTTTGCAATATATCTTTATAGTCATCATTGGCTGCTGGAACTCCCCCAACAACTAAAAAGTCATTTGACTTTCCTTTCATAAAAAAGGTAGAAGAAGTATCGATACTACTTTCTGACCCTGCTTGATCAATTGATTTAATAAACAATCGATTGGTGTCATTCATCACTAAGCCCTTTACAACTTGACTTTGCGGTGTTGACTCTGTTCCGTAATAAATTAAAGCGTCTACAGAATCATTCGCTGTAGCGTCCAACGGAACAATGGATATAATATTTTTTGTACGGTTTAAAGGATACCATTCCTTTCCGTTAATACTTAGCAATACTTGTGTAATGGTTGCATCACCATCAATATCAGTAGCTTTCCATTCGGTGGTTGCCACTAAATATGCTGTATCTGGGATACTTAAATCTTCTCCAAACTCAGCGGTTGGAGGTGTATTCCGAATAGGAACATTCAAACGATCCGGAGTAGGATCTGCTAAATTTTCATTGTCTATAGCTCGAACAAAAAGTTGAATGTCTGCCGTATCAGAACCGGCAGTTAAACTAAATCTAAAAGTTGAATCTTGAACGGTGGTAAAAGTCCATTGAATACCATCTCTCGATAATTCAAATCCTTTCACGTATCCATCAGGATCGTTTCCAGACCATGATAAACTCACAATACTATTCAAACGATTCTCCCCACTTAAGTTAATCGCTTTTAGCGAAAACTGAGTGTTAGGTGCTTCATTGCCTAGCTCTTCGCCCTTGTCGCAAGCAACAAAGAAGAGAACTAGCGCTCCTAGTAAATAGTATAAGTTCTTTCTCATAGTAAAAAATAAACTCGTCCCGAAACAGTTCCGGGACGAGTTTTAATCAATTATTTTAAAATCAATTTAGAAGCATGGATTGTTTCACTTCCGTTAGCAATTCTAACTAAGTAAATACCTTTTTCTAAACCATCAACACTTAACGTGCTCATTGCAGAATTAATCTGAGTATCTAAAACAACTCGTCCTGTTAAATCAACAACTTGAACATTCAAATTATTAAAATTATAAGACTCATCAATTCTAATGTTTACTTGATTTTCTGCTGGGTTTGGATAAATAGCAGTTTCAACTTCGTTTGAGGTTAACGACTTAATTCCAACAATTACGTTCACAAAGTCAGCATTGTTTCTTGGAGTTAACTTGTAGTTTCCAAAAGCGTAGAATAAAATTCCTTCTAAAGCATCAAACGTATAGTTTGTAGTCAATTGAATAGGAGTTACATTCAATCCTGCACCGTACTGTGCAGTATCAGAAGTGTAAGAAACATCAATTGAACCTTGTGCCTGACCTAATACTTGTCTTGCAGTTAAAACTCTTGCTCCTACAGTTGCTGTTGCACCTGAAGCAACTTCAAATTCACCAAAACCTAAGTTAGGATTAGTAACATTAACACTACCAGCCATCATTGGATTCTCATATCTCAACAACATACTTTCGTATTTTTCTAAGTCTGCTGAAGCACTCGTTCCGAAAAGAGCTGCGTCAGAAGGATCAATCACAATTGGAGTAATGGTTCCTGTATTAGAAGTTGCCGTTACTGTTAATGCATTTAAACGAGTAAAGCCAAAAGCTTCCTCAACAACACCTTGAACTGTAACCTCATCACCTCTGTTTAATCCAAAAACACTAACAGGTCCACCGTTTACAAAAATACCTGCGTTTTCTGTAGCAGTTGCATCTTGAATGTATAAGAACCCTAAGTCTCCTGTTGCGAATGAGGCAGTTACAATACCTGTTACTGTTACTGTATCATTTTCTAAAGGAGAAGCATCACTTGAAGGACTAGGATTAAATTGAATATCCATGATTGTTGCGCCATTTGGACGAACCGTATAAAAGTAAGTATTCAAAGGACCAGTAATAGAACTTGAAGGACTGCTTGTAACATTAGAGCTATCATCGATAGCAACAATAAAATAACGAACTACTGAATCCAATGGATTTGCAGGAATAGTTGCATTGTAGATACTTCCTGATGTGTTCGTCATTGCAACAGACTGAAACAAGTTAGCCGGAGCAGCTTGATCAGCTGTGTAAAACAAAGTAGCAGAAGTTACTACACCATCAAAGTCAATTATATCTGCGGTAACATTTACTGACTGTGTTGCATTTGGAACTAAAATACTTCTTGATACATTTGAAATAATTGCTGGCGATGCAGCCTTATCAAAATCGTTAGAGTCAAGTGGGTTTATTTCATAACCACCTGCAAAGCCGCTAGAACCTGGGTAACATGGGCCATTTTCATCTTGTACAATTACACCTCTGATGTAGTTGTACACTGTTCCAACAGCTGGAACAACGAAATTACCAATGGTATCAGGTGAGTTTGGGTTAACAGTAGGTACTCCTGCCATTCTCATTCCTAAATAACGATCTGCAACTAAGATTCTATTGCCATTTGCATCTTCAACAGTAATTTCAGTTCTGTTTCCACCACTAAAGGTTGAAACCCCTGTTACTGTAACATTTTGAATTTCAACATAAGCTCCTTCCCACTGCTCACCAGTAGTCAATTGGTTAACTCTTTGATTGTCTTGCAAATCTCCTACAGGAACAACAACTGGTGCTGGAGCATTACCAACTCCAACAATTGTTACTGAAGTAGAACTTAATGGTTGCAATTGAATACCGCCTGCAAATTCACTTACAATACAAATGACATCTATAATATCTCCTGCCAAAGCATTCTCAATGTTGTTATTTGGGTTACTCGTTCCTGCATTTACTCCCATCAAATTGATAGAACTAAATGGACCTTGAGCTCCACCGTTTGAAGTATCTGCAATGTGAATAAAAGGTCTGCTTCCTCCGGTTACACTACCAGATGAAACTTCACTTAAATTTCCATCCATGATTACAACTCCTCTTGTTCTAACAGTATCTCCTAAATAAGCAGAAGAGTCATTACAATTTTGCAAGTTTGCCTGACTTACAAAACTAATTTGATTAACGTCCACATAGGGATATGTTTGAGCAAAAGCTGCGCCTGCTGCAAAGATTCCTACGATCGATAGTAATAGTTTTTTCATTTTTTTTGATTTTAATTTAACTTAATATGAATTGATTGTTATTCGTGAACTTTTATTTAATGATTGCAAATTTTCCTTTTTTTACTTCTCCTGTTTCCAAGTCTTCAACCGCAAAAACATATACCCCTCGGCTAATGATTTGTGTGAAGTTGGACAGCAAATCCCAAGCATGCTCTCCGCCTGAGAATTTATTCTTATCCGTATCGTCGGATCCAAATGTTTGGAACCATCGAATGTCTTCTCCTTTGTAGTTTTCATCGTGGTAAATCTCATCGATTAAATCTCCGGCAGGTGTAAAAACCCGAATCACGCACTTCTTCGGTAAATTGGCGAAGACCAATTTTCTGCTTTGCTCCTGAAAGTTACTTTGTCCTTCCCAAGATGCTCCAAAATAATAAGGGTTCGGATAAGCATAAGGCTCGTTCTCTTCCATATCATCGTTAGCCTTTTTTCCTGGAAAAACCCTAAAGTTGTTTGCCAATAAGGATGATTCTAACGACTCTAAATTCTGCTCTTCATCTCCTGTATCGAAAGCAGAAACACCAACGGCATATTGCCACCCATTCAATAGGTTGTTGATTTCATACTTGTAATAGTACTTTGTTGTATCCCCCTCAAATTGTATTGGACTATCTAACGTAATATCTTCCAACCCAATTTCATTGGCAATTTGGTTACCCAACACATCATACTCTGCCAAAGGCTTTAAATCTCTTAGTAAATTAGGCACTCCCGTAACATCAAAACCTAATTTGGTAAGAAAAACTCGGTAGCCTTCAAAATCTTTGGATTGAGAAATGGGGTCAATTGATGCTTCTGAATTGTTCGACCAATAAAGTGTTACCTTATTGTCTTCTGCAATAATTTTTGTTTTCGGAATGTCTGGTGGAGAGGGTAAAATAAATCGGGTAATTTCTCCATTCCTATCAGCATCTTCTCCATCATCTAAAATACCATTAAAGTTAACGTCCTCACCGTTAAATGCCGTTTGAGCTCGTTGAGCGTTTAATCTAAATTGAGCTTGCTGTGCTCTTGTGTTATTGGTGTATGGCTGTCCGTCATCTAACTTTGGAGCCAAAACGAATGCAAAAGAAATTTTAACGGTATCACCCTTTCTAAAATCTCTAAATGGACCAACAGAAACTAGGTCTGATCGGTTTCCGGCAGTATTTAATTGCTGTTGAAAGGTTCCTCCTCCTCCGCAGGCACTGTCTTTTTTCCAACAGGTTTCGTCGTCTAAACCTCGAGTCAACTTATCGTAACGCTGCGCTTCGCCCGAGGGTGCTTGAAAAGTTCCAGTTCCAGGATTATTAAAAATCCATGAATTGTAATTGTCATAAAATGTACTATCAACAAACGGATGGTGAAATCCAAATTTATCGGAAGCACCTAAAAACTTTTGTCCAATGTAAGAGTTGGTAAAACCAACATCGCCGCTGTGATCGTAACAAAAGGCCATTTGAAGACTGTCGATGTAGCCGTTACCACCTTTATCATAAAAGGCTGCTCCACCAGAACCTACAGGAGTAATATTTAAGTTTCTTACCACAGTATTGGCCCAAAGTCCAATGTGCAAACTATCAATTAAGTTCTCTCCTCCATTTGCATCACCTCTGTTGACAATGTTCATGTCAACAAAAACAACAAAATCGCTAAAAGCGAAGTTGAAATTGTAGGTTCTTAACTCCACATCTAAAAACATGGGAGTGTGATTTTGAATTTGAATGTTCGTATTGGGAACAATTACAAAGCGATCGGAAAAAGTAGCTACGTAATCTTGATGCGAAACTGCCTGTGGGGTATAAAATGGACTGTCTTTAAAGCTAGAACGTTCTGTCAATTCTGTACCTGGCACAGCACTAAATTCAAATCCAGAACCTCCAGTAATGTAACCTTGTGTAGCATCAACTGCTGCAGTGGTCACCAACTCCTGACCGTTTCTAATTCCACCAATCCAAATGCCCGATTCGAACAGGTGCTCTACACCTGAACCTGCAGGAAATTCACAAGAGGTTGTTGCTGAGCCGTCACGATACCCTCTGAAAGCATTTCCAAAAGTACCAACGTTAGTAACTGCAATTTTAACGTTAGAAACCGAAGTGTTTTTTTCCTCAAACGACTGAGCGTTAATAAAAACCGACAGTATTAAAAGAGCTATAGTAAGATAAATTCTCATTGGCAACATTCGTTCAAAATTCTTATTTAGAATAATTGACCAGTCTGCCGTTTATCAATTCCGAAATATTCGAGAATAGGTGCCTAGACTTTACAATGCAAAATTGAACAAGACTCAGTTAATTCTACGGTCAGAAATGTTAAATCTTTATTAACTTTTCGACGATTTGTTGATAACTTGACGAAGTGGCTCGAATTAAATAGGCTCCAGAATTCAATTCAGACACATCAAATTGAACATAGGTGTCTGAATTTAAATGCTTTTCAAATAAAACTTTCCCTGTTAAATCTAAAATTTGAACCACGTTTATTTTTTGATTTTGATTGGAGAAATCAATCAATAAATTACCGGTTGTTGGGTTTTGAAATTTTAGTTTTTCCAAATTGGCCGATTCTTGAATTGAGGTTGTAGAAGGCAAGGTAATTTCTACATCCATGATTACCGGTAAATGATCACTCAGATTAAACAACGCTTGCGAAACAACTGTAGGAACAGAATTATTGGTAGGTGAAATAATAGTTCCATTAAAACGATTCCCATCTTGTCCAACAGCTTGGTAGGTATTGGGAATGTACCTCATTTTATAGGTGTTGTTTATGATTTCGTCAGATGCTAGAATAAAGTCAAAACGGTCATCCATGCCACCACCGGCGAAACAACCACCCGATGTTCTTGTGCTTTGAGTGTGCAAGGCAGCATGAACGCCTGAATTGTG
>JBLHTZ010000009.1:0-71887 GCA_047627915.1 Vicingaceae bacterium | reverse complement strand
CTCATAGAGCTTGTAACAAAAGCGATGTACTCCGGAATGAATCAATATGCCCCAATGCCTGGATTATTGAGTTTAAGGGAAGCTATTGCTAAAAAAACAGAAGATTTATACACCGGAATATATCATCCAGAAACTGAAATTACAGTAACTTCTGGGGCAACTCAGGCTATTTTTACTGCTATTCTAGCCACTGTTTCTGAAGAAGACGAGGTCATAATTTTCTCCCCTGCCTACGACTGTTACGAACCAGCCATCGACTTAGTTGGAGCGAAGGCAGTTCACATAGAATTACAAGGGCCAGAGTACAGAATTGATTGGGAACAGGTAAAAAAGGTAATCAATCAGCGTACGCGGATGATTATCATAAATACTCCGCACAACCCGACAGGAACTATCATGACTGCGCAAGACATGCAAAAGCTAGAGAAACTGCTGCACGGCTCCGATATCTTGGTTTTAAGCGACGAAGTATATGAACACATTATATTTGATGGTTACGACCACCAAAGTGTTGCTCGCTTCCCGAAACTAGCAGAGAGAAGCTTCATCGTCTCTTCCTTTGGAAAAACATACCACACAACAGGTTGGAAAATTGGTTATTGCCTTGCTCCTGCTGAATTGATGAAAGAGTTTAGAAAAGCACATCAATACAATGTGTTTACTGTTCACACTCCCTCTCAACAAGCTTATGCCGAATATCTAAGCGAATCAAACGATCATTTAGAATTAAAAGAATTCTATCAATACAAACGAGATTTATTTAAAAATTCAATCAAAAATTCACGTTTTTTAGTAGGCGAGACTGCAGGTAGCTACTTTCAACTATTAGACTACTCCAACATTTCAGAAGAACACGATATCGTGTTTGCCGAACGCTTAACAAAAGAGTACAAAATCGCATCTATCCCAACCTCTGTTTTTTACGGTAGAAAAGTAGACCAACACGTACTTCGATTTTGTTTTGCAAAAAAAGATGAAACACTATTACAAGCAGCTGAGATTATAAACTCCATTTAAAGTTTAAATTTGAGTTATGGATAATCTTTCTATAACCCTCATCCAAGCAAACCTTGTTTGGGAAAACGCCAAAGCCAACCTCGAAGCATTTACTACAACAATCCATTCTATTGAAGCTACGGACCTAATCATTCTACCTGAAACTTTCAGCACAGGTTTTAGTATGAATTCAGCGAAGTTAGCTGAGCCAATGGACGGTTTAACAATGAGCTGGATGACGGATATGGCAAAACAGTCCAATGCCGTTATTGCAGGAAGTTTAATTCTTGAAGAAGGCGGCAAAATTTATAACCGCTTCCTTTGGATGCGCCCTGATGGTACTTTTGAAAAGTACGACAAGCGTCATTTGTTCACCATGGGCAACGAAGACAACTATTACACCAAAGGACAGGAGAACCTTATTGTAAAATTAAATGGTTGGAAAATCTGTCCACAAATTTGTTACGATTTGCGTTTCCCGGTTTGGAGTAGAAATAATAGTAAAAATCCTTACGACCTTTTAATTTACGTTGCCAATTGGCCTGAAGTAAGAATTGCAGCTTGGGAGAAACTATTGTATGCTCGGGCTATTGAAAACCAATGCTACGTGGCAGCAGTAAACAGAATAGGAATTGACGGTGAAGGAGTAAATTGTATTGGAAACTCTATGCTTATTGACCCAAAGGGAGGTCTACTTTGGAAGGCTACGAATCAAAAAGAAGAGACTAAAACAACTCAGCTTTCTTTAAAAGATTTAAATGATTTTCGAAATAAGTTTCCAGTTTTAGAGGATGCCGATGAGTTCAAAATTCAATCCTAAAAAGAATTGGTGTTTATTAAATTTATAATGAAGAACTTATTTGCCTATTTATTCTTTTCTCTTATCGTATCTCAAAATATGTATTCCCAAGAATTCCATTTATTCTCTCACGGAAGTTACTGGCTAACAAAATGGGATATCAATTTACCTGAATCATCTGAAGAAATTACAATTTTAATGGATACATCTAATTCATTTGTTGAAAATAATTACAATAAAAATTTAGCAAATAAAATAGTAACAGATTTAAAGAATAAACGCTTCAATTGCATTCAATGAGAACAATAGCATAACTGCATCAACGATCATTAAGTTTAAATCTATTCCTAGAGGAAAAGTGAAGTTGACTGTATTTGCCAAAGGATTGCCAATTTGTCGTAAATATGAAATATCCGGAGAGTTTAATCTAGATAAAAACGACTACTGCCCTATCATTTTAAGTTTAAATACCGAAAAAGAAGATGAAGCGATTCTTAAAGCTTCTAAACGAATTGCCAAGTTTATTAAACAATCTTTAAGATAGCATCTTAATTTACTGAATTTCATGCATAATCTAGAAACTATCCTCATCCAAACAAGTCTCTCTTAAGAACCGTCTTTAAATGACTTTAGAAAAAAGTTTCCAGTTTTAGAGGATGCAGATGAGTTGGAGTTGAAATAACTTACTTCCCGTTAAAATCGCTCATTACTCTACCTAAAGTATTTACAGAAAATGCTTTAATAATCTGGCAACATTTATCTAGACGCTCTTCTATCTTGGCGTTCTCCTCATCGGACCAATCGCCCAAAACATAGTCAACCTGCTTGCCTTTTGCGAATTCATTTCCAACTCCAAAACGCAAACGAGCATAGTTTTGGGAACCCAATACTTCATTAATACTTTTAAGTCCGTTATGGCCTCCATCACTACCTTTTCCCTTTAACCTTAGCGCACCAAAAGGCAAAGCCAAATCATCAGTTACGATTAAGACTCGTTCTATAGGAATTTTTTCAGCCTGCATCCAATAGTTTACAGCCTTCCCACTAAGATTCATATAAGTGGATGGCTTTAGTAACAAAAGTTTACGTCCCTTATGTTTCACCTCAGCTGTATCCCCTAAACGGTTTGGGGTAAAAACAACATTGGATGCCTTAACTAGGGCATCCAATGTTTTAAATCCAATATTGTGTCTTGTATTTTCGTAGTCAGCACCGATGTTACCAAGACCTACAATCAAACATTTCATTTGTTAAATTATTCTGCTGCAGCCTCTTCAGTTGCACCTTCTTCTGCTACTTCACCTTCTTCTACTTCATCACCATCAACAGCAACTCTAGAAGTTTTAACAGCCATAATAACAGAGTTAGGGTTATCCAACAACTCTACATTTTCAATTGAAATATCTCTCACTTTAATTGATTGACCAATTCTAACGTCAGTGATATCAATTGCAACAGTCTCAGGCACATCTTTTGGGAAAGCCTTACAGATCAATTTTCTTAGCTTCTCTCTTTTCTTACCTCCATTCAATACGCCTCTTGAAACTCCTGTAAAAGCTACAGGAACGCCAATTGTCACCATTTTATCTTCAAAAACTTCCATGAAGTCAATGTGAATTGGTCTATCCGTTACTGGATGAAACTGAACATCGCTTATGACTACTTTGGTTGTTTTATCACCAAAATTTAACTCAATAAAAAATACTTCATGTGTAGTGATTAGCTTTGAAAAAGCGATTTCTCCTACATGGAAATTTACATTGTCTTTGCCACCATATAAAACGGCTGGAATTCTACCCTCCTTTCTTAGTGCATTAAGTGCAGATTTTTTACGCACTTCACTTCGGCTTGTAGCTTCTAATTGAACAGATTTCATATTATCTATCTTTTAAGGTTTAATTATTTAAAATATAAAGTATGAGCTTATTGACTCATAATTGTGTACTTTGTAAATCACTTTTGCAAACAAATCAGCTACAGAAATTACTCTGATTTTTTCACTTTGTTGCTTAAGTGGAATAGTGTCCGTTACTATTAACTCTGTAATTCTAGATTTCTCAATTCTACTGTATGCCTCACCTGATAATATTGGGTGGGTGCAAATTGCTCGGACAGAATTTGCTCCCTTTTCCATCATAATATCTGCAGCCTTTGTTAATGTTCCAGCTGTGTCAACCATGTCATCTATTAGAATAACATCTTTCCCCTCTACTTCGCCAATCAAAAACATTTTATCAATGTTATTGGCCTTTTTTCGTTGCTTGTAACATACTACAACTTCTGTTTCTAAATGCTTTGCATAAGCATATGCTCTTTTAGAACCGCCCATATCTGGAGAAGCCATCACTAGATTACCTAATTTCAATTCCCGAATAGCTTCAGAAAAAACTGCCGAAGCGTACAGATGATCTACCGGTACTTCGAAAAATCCTTGTATTTGATCTGCATGTAAATCCATTGTCATTACCCTAGTAACACCCGCAGCTGTTAGCATATTAGCAATTAACTTAGACCCAATTGGAACTCTTGGTGCATCCTTTCTATCTTGACGAGCAAAACCAAAATAAGGAATTACTGCTACAATCCTTCTTGCTGAAGCCCTTTTGGCAGCATCAATCATTAACAACAATTCAAAGATATTTTCTGTCGGAGGGTTTGTTGATTGTACTATAAATACATCACAACCTCTTACTGACTCTTCAAATGCCGGCTGAAACTCTCCATCCGAAAATCTGTTCAATGAGGTTTTTCCTAGTTCCACACCAAAACTTTTGGCGATACTAAGTGCTAATTGATTGTTACTAGAACCTGAAAATATTTTTACTTCGTTTGGCATAATTTCCTAACGTAAAAAGGGATGCAAAAATATCAATTATTATCAGTGCACACAAGTGAATAAAATAGATTTGACTGAATAAAAATAGAAACTATTTATTAGAGTAAAAAAAATACATAATTTTGGCAACCCAATTCAAATGCCCAGGTGGCGGAATTGGTAGACGCGTTGGTCTCAAACACCAATGTCTTCGGACGTGCCGGTTCGAGCCCGGCCCTGGGTACAGAGCTCATTTCGTTTTTCGAAATGAGCTTTTTTACTTTATACCATTTCTTATTTAATGTAGTTTGCTTTCTTTTGTCCTATGAAACGATTGTTTTATCTATTACTATTTGCAAATTTTCAGGTGATAGCTCAAACTGACACTATCAAACTCTACTTCGAGATTGGAAAATTTGAGGTCAGTTCTGAAGAGTTACGAAAATTGCAAGTTGACAAATCCGATTGGCAAAAAGTTGAAATTATATCCTATACGGACTATTTAGGCACCGAAAAGTTAAACAATAGGCTGTCTATGGATCGGTCTCGAGAAGTAAGGGCCCGATTAGTCGAGTATGGCTTAAATACTGCTACTCTTGGAATTGTTGAAGGAAGAGGAATTGCAGGAGAAACATTAAATACCGTAGAAGGGATTAAAACAAATAGAAGGACAGACATTGTAATTTCTAGAACAAATCCAAAAATCTCAACAAACGAGGAAACAGATACGGTACATAGAAAAATACCAACAGTAGTTAAAAAGGTTCAACTAAAATCTCAAATAGATTCGGCTAGTGTTGGAGATCAGTTAGTATTGAGCAACATGCTTTTTTTACCAGGTCAGCATTTTTTAACTGCGGAAAGTTTAACCTCTTACAATGAACTGTTTCAAACAATGAATCAAAACCCTAAGTTGAGAGTTAAAATAGAAGGCCACATTTGCTGTAAAATTGACAATGAAGATGGGCTTGATTTAGCGACTAATAAGTTTAATCTTTCTGAGGCAAGAGCAAAGTATATTTATGATCTTTTGATTTACGATGGCATTGCAGCGAGCAGGCTTTCCTACGAAGGATTTGCTAGGAGCAATCCTCTCTTCCCTTATGAGAGAACTGAAGAAGAAAAAACAGCAAACCGAAGAGTTGAGATTAGGATTCTAGAGAAGTAAGTTTACTACCCTTAATCCAATTTATTGCCGCTGTTTTCCCTTTCTCAAAACTGCCAAACTCATTTTCTATACCTAAAAATTCGGCTCCATTTAAGGTTCCCCATTTAACTAGGGTTTCCAGAGGGATTTGCGGAAAGTGATGCTGAATGGTTTGAATTTCCTCCCAAATACTTAAGGTGTCGTTAGAGGCTAAACTATCGGTTCCTAGCGTGCACTTTACTCCTTTTTCTATAAATAGAGGGATATTTGGCAATTGTCCTTCTATGTAGAGATTCGCTTTGGGACAAAAACACCAATACAAATTATCGTGTTCTTTTTCTGCTGCGCGAATGTCTTGTTCTGTTGTAAATGTATTGTGAACCAACAATAATGGAGTGTTCTTTGCCAACCTCTTCAAGTGGCTTTTAAGTGAGGATTTGCCGGTTTTTTCAAACCCTGACATATCATTCCCAAAATCTTTCATCATTTCCATTAAATGACCATTGCCATTCTCAAACATGTCGTTCTCCGCCTTCGACTCTTGATTATGAATGCATATAGGTGTGTTATTTTTTGCTTTAGCAATATTTTCAAAAAGCTTTTCAGAAACCGAATACGGACTATGGGGAACGATAGAGCTGTGAAGTCCCGCGTGAGTAAAAGTAATTTTTAGTTGCTGACCTTGCTCAAATATGGAATCGGCAAGATGAGTTCTAAAACCAAACAACTCCACGAAAGTGTGGTAAAAAATAGTAGATGTTAGTTTTGTATTGAGGGTAGTATCTCCGTTTGATATGTCACCAACTGCAATAATACCAGCAGCCTGCATTTCAGAATTGCCCAGTTTAATTGCTTCTAGCTTCTCCTCTTCACTCGCATTTCGAATTTTTTGCAATTCAACAATGAAATTATGAATTCCTGTTTTTTCACTCACTTTATCTTTTAAATGAGAAAGCTCTAAGTGACAATGGGTATTAATAAAGCCTGGGCAAAGGGCTCCTGCAAAATACTCGACATTCACCCCATCAGCAAATAAATTTTGACCAACTTCAGCAATCTTGTTATTGTCATCGATTGCCAACATCCCGTTCATTAAAAAATCTCCGTTGCCGATATATAATTTGTCTGTTTTGAGAAGTCGCTGAATCAAAATAAAGTAGTTTAATAAAGCACAAAAATATAGATTATTGAGATGGTGGCTGAGTTCATGGATTCGTGTTACCTTTGCAGCGGCTATGAAATCAACAAAGCAAAACATACGAAACTTAAGTTTGGAAGAAATGAAAACTCTTTTTGTAGAAAAAGGAGAGAAAGCATTTAGAGCCAAACAGTTGTACGAATGGTTGTGGAAAAAATCTGCACGCTCTTTCGATGAAATGACAAACCTTTCAATTGGTCTTCGAGACAAATTACAAGAGGAATTTGAAATTCCTGCGGTAACTGTTGCTGAAGAGCAAATTAGCGAGGACCAAACCATTAAAAATGCTTTCCGTTTAGCAGATGGAAAAATAACAGAAGGAGTATTAATCCCTACCCCCAAAAGAGTAACCGCTTGTATATCCTCTCAAGTTGGCTGTAGCTTAACATGCAAATTTTGTGCGACTGGGAAGTTGAAATTGATGCGCAACATTCAGTTTGACGAGATTTACGACCAAGTGGCAATCATAAAAGAACAAGCTGAAAAGCACTACAGCAGACCTCTTTCGAACATCGTATATATGGGCATGGGTGAGCCTTTGCTTAATTATAGTCAAGTTTTAAAATCTATTGAACGAATTACAGCTGAAGATGGACTTGGCATGTCGCCAAAAAGAATTACTGTTTCTACAGCAGGCATTGCAAAATTAATCAAGCGACTTGGTGATGACCAAGTGAAATTTAATTTGGCCGTTTCTTTACATGCGGCGAATGACGAAAAGCGGAGTAAAATAATGCCGATTAACGACCAAAATAATTTGGAGATTTTGGCCGAAGCGTTGAAGTATTTTTACGAAAGAACAGAAACAAGAGTAACTTTTGAATATATTATTTTCAAAGATTTTAACGATGAAATTCAAGATGCTCAAGAGCTAGCAGAATTCTGTAAACATATTCCTTGTAAAATTAATATCATTGAATACAACCCGATTGATGACGCTGAATTTCAGCAAGCTAGTACAAAAAAAGTAGATGCTTTTGCTGCCTTTTTAGAGAATAGAAATTTGATTGTAAACATTCGAAGAAGCCGTGGAAAAGATATTGACGCTGCCTGCGGACAATTGGCCAACAAAAACGGTGCAATTGCTGTCTAGTTAGTGTAAATTTGAAAGGTAAATGAGCAAGGTTAGCGTAAAAGACATAAAAGCTCCAGTGGCGAAAGAAATGCAAGAATTTGAAGCGCACTTCAAAGAAAGCATGAGAAGCACTGTTCCCTTATTGGACAAGATTACCCACTACATCGTAAAACGAAAAGGCAAGCAAATGCGACCACTTTTTGTTTTTTTGTCCGCAAAACTATTCCACAACATTAACTCGTCTACCTATCGCGCTGCATCACTCATAGAGCTTCTACACACCGCCACCTTGGTGCACGATGATGTAGTAGATGAATCTTACAAAAGAAGAGGGTTTTTTAGCATAAACGCACTCTGGAAAAATAAAATTGCGGTTTTAGTTGGAGACTATTTACTTTCTAGAGGATTATTACTTTCTGTTGAAAATGAAGAGTTTGATTTGCTAAAAATAGTTTCCACCTCAGTAAAGCTAATGAGTGAAGGAGAGCTTTTGCAAATCGAAAAGGCTCGAAAACTAGACATCGAAGAAGTTGTTTATTTTGACATTATCACTAAAAAAACGGCAACCTTAATTGCCTCATGTTGCGCTACGGGAGCAAAGTCTGCAAAGCAAAGTGATGAAATTGTTGAAAAAATGAGACTCTTCGGAGAGAAAGTTGGTATCAGTTTTCAAATTAAAGATGACTTGTTTGATTATGGAAGTGGCGAAAACTTAGGTAAGCCAACAGGAATTGATATCAAGGAAAAGAAGATGACTCTACCTTTGATTTATGCACTTCGGAAAGCGGATCAATCCAAACGGAGACAAATCATCAACATTGTTAAGCAAAACAATAACAATGAGAAAAAAATAAAGGAAGTAATTGATTTTGTTATCGATTCAGGTGGGTTAGAATACGCCACAAAAAGAATGTTAGAATACAGAGATGAAGCTTTAGCCATTCTTTCTGAATTTGAAAACAATGAAGCCAAAGAGTCATTGAAAAATTTAGTTTTATATACCACAGAACGAACAAAATAGAACATGAGAAAAATTATTTTTTTAGTGTTAACCCTTGCCTTGTTTGCTTGTAATGATACTGTAAAAGAGAAAGAGGAAGCCTTTGAGCGAGCTGTTGAGCAAGTTATTGAACATTACTCCAATGGGATTAAAAAAGTGGAAGGTGAAAAAGTGAATGGCAAAAGACATGGCTTGTGGAAATACTACTATGCTAATGGATTTTTGTGGAGTGAAGGCGAGTTTTGGCACGGTGAGCGCAAAGGTTATTCTATAATTTATTACAACACTGGGAAAAAACAAATGGAAGGGTCTTATGAGAAAGATTTAAAAGTTGGAAAATGGAAGTTGTGGAATCCGGATGGATCGTTAAACAAAGTGATCGACTTGGACCAGATGCTTAACTCTGCAGACTCATTGAAACTGGAACTTAAGCCTGCTAAAAAATAGCAAAATTGATACCTAAAGAGACCGTAAACCAAATTATTGAAACTGCTCGAATTGACGAAGTAGTTGGAGAGTGGGTAAACCTTAAGAAAAGGGGTGCCAACATGCTTGGCTTATGTCCTTTTCATAACGAAAAGACTCCGTCGTTTACCGTCTCTCCTGCGAAAGGAATCTATAAATGTTTTGGTTGCGGTGAAGCGGGAGGATCTGTGAATTTTGTGATGGCCCATGAGCAATATTCATATCCTGAAGCATTAAAATACTTAGCTAACAAGTACAACATAGAAATTGAAGAAGAAGAGCAATCTACTGAACAAGTCTTAGAGGCAAATGCGAAAGAAAGTTTATTTATTGTAAGCGACTTTGCTGCTGCTTATTTTAACGAGCAACTTTTAAACTCAGAGAACGGAAGAGCCATTGGTTTAAGTTATTTCAAAGAACGGGGGTTTAGAGAAGAAACGATAGAGAAATTCAAATTGGGCTACAGCCATGACGAATGGACCAACTTTACAGATGCCGCTCTAGCCAAGGGTTATAACCTAGAGTTTTTAGATAAAACAGGACTAACAATTGTCAAAGAAGAAAAAAAATTCGATCGCTTTAAGGGTCGAGTCATGTTTCCAATTCAGAATATTTCAGGCAGGGTAATTGGCTTTGGTGGAAGAACTCTTTCTGCAGATAAAAAAACAGCAAAGTATCTGAATTCACCGGAGTCTGACATTTACCATAAAAGCCGAGTTCTCTACGGGTTAAATTTGGCAAAGAAGTCCATTATTTCTGAAGATAGATGTTTTCTGGTTGAAGGCTATACAGATGTTATTTCACTGCATCAGAATGGTGTTGAAAATGTTGTTTCAAGCTCTGGGACATCGCTTACAGTGGACCAAATTAGGCTAATTAAACGCTACACACAAAACATAACCATCCTTTTTGATGGCGATACAGCCGGAATAAAAGCAGCATTTCGAGGAATCGATATGATTCTGGAAGAAGGCCTTAATGTTCGGGTATTGGCCTTTGCAGAAGGAGAAGATCCAGACTCTTTCGCCAAGAGTCGTAGTACATCTGAAATTACTGACTTCCTTGACAAAGAATCATTCGATTTTATTCGATTCAAAACTAATCTTTTATTAAAAGAGACAGGTGATGACCCCATTAAGAGAGCAGGGTTAATCAAAGAAATCGTTAGCAGTATAGCCCTCATTCCTGACCCCATTGCCCGTTCCGTTTATTTGCAAGAATGCAGCAACTTAATGGATATCGGCGAACAAGCTTTATTAAGTGAATTAAATAAAGTAAGGCGGAATAAGCTAACCAAGCGGATTCAACAACAAGAGCGAAATCAAGAAAGAGATGAAGGCCCTCCACCTGACTTTTTTCATGAAATTGACAATCCTGAAATTCAAGAAAAGAGCGCGAAGGTAGATGTACTTGCAGAGCAGGAAAGCGATATTATTAGAACCTTTGTTAAGTACGGAGGTATTGAAATTGAGATACCTACGGACAGCAAAGTTGAAGGGGAGGCAGAATCTATAAAAGCGAGTGTTGCAGAATATTTAGTATTCGAAATTGAGAAAGACGAACTGCATTTTAATAATCCGGTTTTTCGAAAGATTTACCTGCTATTTAAAGATGCTGTTGAAGCTGAAAATCAGGTTGAAGAACGTCATTTAGTTACGAATACAGACAAGGAAATTAGCAGTTTCACCATTGAGTGCCTCATGGAGAAGTATACACTAAGTTTGAATTGGGAGGAGAAGCACAAAATTTTAACGTTGACCGAAGACTTAGTTCTACCCAAGAAGATTCACAAAGGAATTTGCTCGTGGAGGTTAAATAGAGTTGAACAGTTAATTGGGGAAAAACAACAGCAACTAAAGGGAAAAGATGTAAATTACGACGTAATCTTAGGTGATATTATGAAATTAATGGAAGCTAAGAAAAAATTGGCCCACGAATTAGGCCGAATTATTCTACACTAATGATTGAAGAAGAAGCAAAAAGCATTTGGAAAAGTATTCAAGAAGTATTGGAGTTTCAAGTTATAGAACTTGGTGAATATCATCTTTCAATTTATAACATCATTGTAGTTGTACTCATTCTAGTTATCGCTAGACTAATCACATCTAATTTAGCAAAGTACCTCCGAAAACGAATTACCCAAAACGAAGACCCTTTTGATGGAAAAGCACTTGCTTTAATTCAAATAGGTAAATATGTGATTTACCTATTAGCTGTTTTGCTAGCTATTAGAAGTATAGGATTTAACATCACGCCTATCCTTTTAGGTTCTTCAGCTCTTTTTATTGGTCTAGGATTTGGGTTACAAGATGCTTTTAAAGATTTTATTTCAGGCCTTATTCTGTTGTTTGAAGGCGACGTGGTGATTGGCGATATCATAGAATTTGAAAATGGCATTTTAGCTACTGTTAAAGAAATTAAACTTCGAACTTCAAAGGTTCGGACAAGAGACGGAATCGTAATTTTTGTTCCAAATTCTCAGTTGACCAACAATCGAGTAATCAATTGGACCAATAGCAATGTTTTAACCCGGTTTCATGTAGCAGTTGGAGTTGCCTATGGTTCTGATACCGAATTAGTAGAAAAAATATTAACAGAAGTAGCCAAAGAAGATGACGCAGTAAATATGAAAATTAAGCCCTTTGTACGTTTTCTTGACTTTGGCGATTCATCATTAGATTTTGAAATACATTTTTGGTCAAAAGAGGTTTGGCGAATTGAGTTCATAAAGAGCAGAATGCGTTTTGCTATTGACAAAAAATTTAGAGAACACAATGTGACTATTCCTTTCCCACAGAGAGATTTACATTTGAGAAGTTCGGAAGTACAACTTACAGCTAAAGAATAATTGTAGTATGAAGAGTTTGATTTATTCAATCATACGATTCTATCATTCTTTGCCAGCGAAGGGCAAAGTTGCGCACCGCCAATTTTTAGTATGGCGACACAAACACATTAGTGAGCGTCAATTTATATTATTACTCAGTATATTTATTGGGTTTTCAGCTGGAATTGTTGCTGTGGTGCTTAAAAACATGGTACATTTTATTCAGTTTTTGTTAAAATCTGAACACGTAGCCGATTATGAAAACTACCTCTATTTTATTTACCCTGGAGTCGGAATCGCCCTAACTGTGCTCATAGTAAAATATGTAGTCAAGGAAAAAGTAGGTCATGGAATTCCAGCTACACTCTATGCCATTTCAAAAAAACGGTCTCAGATGAGTAAGAAATCTACCTACTCTTCCATCATTACAAGTATAATTACTGTTGGATTTGGAGGATCAGTTGGACTTGAAGGACCAACAGTTGGAACAAGTAGTGCCATAGGTTCGAATTTTGCTAGATTGTCAAGGTCAAACTACAAAATCACCACCTTGATGCTAGGCTGTGGTGCAACTGGTGCCATGTCAGGGATATTTAATGCCCCCATTGCAGCAATAGTATTTGCCTTGGAAGTAATAATGCTTGACCTTACGGCAGTTTCACTTATTCCGCTGCTTATGGCATCTGTGTCAGCCGCATTAACCTCTGCATTTATTTTAGGGGATGAAGTTTTATTTAATGTAAAAGTATTAGAAGGATTCACCTTAGCAGATGTTCCATTTTACATGCTTCTCGGAGGACTTACTGGTTTAGTGTCTGTCTATTTTAGCAAAATGTATTGGTCGATTGAAAATAGATTTGAAGCAATTAATGGAATCTATAAACGGATGCTGATAGGCTCTATATTCTTAGGTGTGCTTATCTTCTTTATTCCACCACTTTATGGTGAAGGATTTGGGGTAATAAAGTTATTGTTGGGCGACAATGCAAGTGAGGCCCTTAATGGCACTTACTTAAATGACTTTAAAGATAGTTTTTGGGTAGTAATTGCATTTTTAATTTTAGTGGTTTTAGCTAAAGTAATTGCAACCTCAATTACATTTGGTGCAGGAGGGATTGGAGGAATTTTTGCTCCCTCATTATTTTTAGGATCTATCACTGGATTTGTGTTTTCAAAAGTGGTTAACCATTTGAATTTTATTGGAATTTCTGAACGGAATTTCACCTTAGTTGGAATGGCGGGGCTGATTGCAGGAGTAATACATGCTCCACTAACTGGATTGTTTTTAATTGCAGAAATAACCAGAGGTTATGAATTAATTATTCCATTGATGATTACTGCTGGTTTTGCATTTATGACATCTAAGTATTTTAATCCCCACTCGCTTTATACCATGCAGTTGGCTAAACGTGGAGAATTAATTACTCACGATAAGGACAAAGCAGTACTCACTTTAATGAACTTACAAGCTGAAGTAGAAAAAGATTTTAGCACTGTTTCACCAAAAGATAGTTTGCGCAGCCTAGTAAAAACAGTTTCTAAATCTAAACGTAACATCTTCCCAGTAGTCAACGAGAATTTTGAGTTAGAAGGTGTTGTATTACTAGATGACATCCGTCAAATTATGTTCCAACCTGAACAGTATGATAAAGTGTTTATAAACGAAATCATGCGAGACTTCCCTGCGTCCATCTCATCAAATGATCGCATGGATCGGGTTATGGAAAAATTCAACAACACTGGAGCATGGAATTTACCTGTTATTGATGACGGCAAGTATGTTGGGTTTGTTTCAAAATCAAAATTATTCAATGCATATCGAAAAGTTTTACAAGACTTTTCTCACGAATAAATAGAATTCTATTAAAAAATTATATGAAGTAAATTCGCATAAAATTATATCATGAAAAAACTACTGTTTCTGCTACTCTTTGTCCCAGTTGTTACTTTAGCGCAACAACCTACTTTTAAAAAAGGTAGTCCAGATGACTTGGATAAAGAAAAAATCATATTTCTAGAACATGAGCCAATTAAGTTGAGCCAGTTTGAGGAGAAAACAAAGTCTACTAAATACATCTTACAAAGACAAGAAAATCATAACAATGTCTTAAAAGAGTCCAATAGAAAGCTGAAAGGTGCAGCCTTAGAGTACCCTTTTGAATATGCAATTACAACCCCTTCAACCTATTTCTCCCTAGCTCAGGCTGGCTATAAGTATGTATTGCAAAGCAGTGTATACAAATACGACCATTTAATGAATCAACCTCCTGATAACGAGCTAGTTGTTTTCGAATATTTCATTTTCGACATGGAAAATAATATCGCATACGAAGTGTTTCGTATAGATGAAATGAAGGTGTATGACTTCAAACTTATCATCAAAAAACTGAATAAGGCAATAAAAGCAGCGAACTAATTTTTTTACAAAATCATTCCTGCACCTACTGTCTCATTTGTTGCTTCATCAATAATGATTAGGCTTCCGGTATTTCGATTTCGTTTGTATTCATCCGTAAAAAGTGCTTTAGTCGTTCTAATAGAAATCCTCCCTATATCATTCATCTTAATTTCTTTATCGTCCTCCATCCGATGAAGAGTATTGATGTCCACCTTGTATTTTACTTCTTTCACGATACATCTCACGTCGTTCGAAGTGTGCTTAATGGCGTATTTTCCTCTTACTTGCAACGGTCTTTCGTTTAACCAACACACCATCAAATCAACATCTTGAGTAACATTCGGCTGATTATTTTCTCGCACAATCATATCACCTCTACTGATATCGATTTCATCCTCTAATGTTAACGTAACTGACATTGGAGCGAAAGCTTCTTCTACCGGCCCATCCATTGTGTCAATAGATTTTATGGTAGAACTAAATCCTGATGGTAAAGCAACTACTTTATCTCCCGGCTTAAATACACCTCCTGCTATTCTTCCAGCATACCCTCGATAGTCGTGAAATTCGTCTGTTTGAGGCCGTATTACATATTGAACTGGAAAACGGCAATCTACATGGTTATGGTCACTACCAATGTGAATGTTTTCCAATAAATACAACAGTGTACCACCTTGGTACCAGTCCATGTTTTCGGATTTATTTACCACATTATCTCCATTCAATGCCGAGATTGGAATAAAATTAATGTCCTGAATTCCCAATTTAGAAACGAACGCTTCGGTGTCTTTTTTAATTCCCTCAAAAACTTCTTCGCTGTAATCAACTAAATCCATTTTATTAATACAGAACACAACGTGTGGAATACCAAGTAAAGATGCAATAAAAGTGTGGCGATAGGTTTGCTCAATAATTCCCTTTCTAGCATCAATCAAAATTATTGAAAGGTTTGACGTTGATGCACCAGTAACCATATTTCGAGTATACTGAATGTGCCCTGGAGTATCAGCAATAATAAACTTCCTTTTGGGAGTTGCGAAATATCGGTAGGCAACATCAATCGTAATTCCTTGCTCTCTTTCAGAACGCAATCCATCGGTTAAAAGAGCCAAATTCACAGTCGCCTCACCTTTCTTCTTGCTACTAGCTTCTATTGCTTCATACTGATCTTGAAATATAGATTTGCTATCGTATAGCATTCTACCAATCAATGTGCTCTTCCCGTCATCTACGCTTCCAGCTGTTGAAAACCTCAACAACTCCATATCTAGGTATGATTTACCACTCATTTTCTTAATTGTTATTTACCAATTGTCATTCGACAATCAGTTAAAAGTACCCTTGTTTTTTTCTATCTTCCATCGCCGCTTCAGATCGCTTATCGTCTGACCGCGTTCCCCTTTCCGTTGTTCTAGTTGCTGCAACTTCTTCAATAATCTTCTCCAAATCATCAGCTTCTGAATACACTGCTCCTGTGCAAGTCATATCGCCAATCGTTCTAAAACGAACCGTCATTTTTTCGACCTTCTCGTCAGATTTCCTATCCATTACGTCGGAAGCAAACATTACCACACCATCTCTAATAAAACATTCTCTTTGGTGCGAAAAATAAAGCGAAGGCAGTTCAATTCCTTCCGCTAAAATATATTGCCAAACGTCCATCTCGGTCCAATTCGATATAGGGAATACCCTAAAGTTTTCACCGAAATGCTTCATTCCATTAAAGATGTTCCACAACTCAGCTCTCTGATTTTTAGGATCCCATTGTCCAAATTCATCTCTGTGAGAAAAAAACCTTTCTTTAGCTCTGGCTTTTTCTTCATCCCGCCGAGCACCACCCATAGCGGCGTCAAATTTATTATCCTCAATACCTTTAAGGAGCGCTACTGTTTGGATGCCATTGCGACTTGCATTAAATCCTTTTTCTTCTACTGCCAAACCTTGATCAATCGCATCCTGAACCGACGCAACAATTAAATTTGCCCCCATCTCTTTTACAAACTTATCTCTAAATTCAATCGTCTCTGGAAAGTTATGTCCGGTGTCTATATGCATTAGTGGAAAAGGAACCTTTGCAGGATAAAAAGCTTTTTTGGCAATGTGTGCGCAAACGATGGAATCTTTACCTCCTGAAAAAAGTAAAACTGGGTTTTCGAACTGAGCTGCTACCTCTCTAACTATATAGATAGCCTCAGATTCTAGTTCCTTTAGGTGATTTAAATTATAACTGTTCATTTATGCTTTTATAAGTGGTAGAATGTGCACTAAAACTTCATTGGCTGACTCTTCTAACGTTTGATTTTCTGTCTCTACTTTAATACTTGGGGTTTGAGGATCCTCGAATGGCGCACTAATACCTGTAAAGTTCTTTACTTCTCCTCTCCTGGCTTTTGCATAAAGTCCTTTCGTGTCTCTAGCTTCACAAACTTCCAAAGGAGTATTTATAAATATTTCTATGAAATTTTCTTCGCCAATTATGGCTTTAGCTTGATTTCGAATTTGCTCTGTGGGGCTCACAAAACAATTAATAGTAATAACTCCGCAATTGAGAAATAACTTAGAAACCTCAGCAATTCTGCGAATGTTCTCTGTCCTATCTTCTTCCGAAAAACCCAAGTTATTGTTTATTCCTGCTCTAATATTATCACCATCCAATAATTGAGTTAAAAAACCTTGTAGATGTAACTCTTTCTCCAGAACCTTTGCTATTGTCGTTTTCCCAGAGCCGCTCAAGCCAGTTAACCATAAAACTTTTGCTTTTTGATTGAGCATTTTTTCTTTTTCTTCTTTTGGAAGAATTTCATCAAACACAGAATAAATATTATTGCCCTCGTTTTTCATTTGAATTGCCAAATTTACAAATTTAGATTGCCTTTGTCACATTGATTTTAGTTTGTTCTACGCTTCTTCTTTTCAAATCTCTTACCTTTGAAACTGTATCAAAAAACTATGGAGTTGGATTTTAAAAACACCCAAAAAATTGACCAGGTAGGTTTAGTTGAAAGAGCCGATCGTTTCAAAACAAGAAGCATTAAGAAGGAGGCTAAAATTCAAGGTCTTAAGTTAGCCTTAAACATGATTGACCTCACTACATTAGAGGGCAAAGATACTGAAGGTAAAGTCAAACAATTGTGCTATAAAGGCATGCACCCAGATGATAGTTTGGACATTCCTACAGTGGCTGCAATCTGTGTTTACCCAAACCACGTAGCTACCGCGAAAAAAGCACTTGGGAAATCTGGAGTGAAAGTAGCTTCGGTTGCTACTGCATTTCCAAGCGGAAATAGTAATCTAAAAGTTAAATTAGAAGATACTAAAATAGCTGTTGATGCTGGTGCAGACGAAATTGACATGGTCATTTCCAGAGGAAAGTTTCATCAAGGAGAATATCAATTTGTTTACGATGAAATTGCAACGATAAAAGAAGCCTGCGGAAAAGCAAGATTAAAAGTGATTTTAGAAACTGGAGAATTGGGAACAGCAGACAATGTTCGCAGAGCAAGTGATATTGCTATTTGGGCAGGTGCTGACTTTATTAAGACATCAACGGGAAAAATTTCTCCTGCCGCCACCATGCCAGTCACGCTATTAATGTTAGAAGCGATTAAAGACCATTACCTCAAAACGGGCAAAATGGTAGGAATGAAACCTGCAGGTGGAATTTCTGACTCAAAAACAGCTCTTCAATTTTTGGTAATGCTTAGAGAGACGTTAGGCAACGATTGGATGACAAACGAATGGTTCCGATTTGGAGCTAGTCGATTAACAAATGACATCCTTTTGCAACTTAAAAAACAAGAAACAGGTATTTACCAGTCTGGGGATTATTTCTCGAAAGACTAAAATCTAATGTGAAATGTGAAATTCTCAAATGTAAAATGAAGTCGAGACACCAAACATTTAACATTCCTCATTAAACATTTAATATTCAAAAGAAATGGCAAAAGAAAATAGCTTTTCATTAAAATTTGACACGGATTGGAAGTACGCTCCTGCCCCTGAAAGCGCGGATCATGTTGAAATTAAAAAGCAGTATGATCTGTTTATTGGAGGAAAGTTTGTAAAACCAAACTCAAAAAAATACTTCGACAGCATTAACCCTGCTACGGAAGAAGTAATTTGTGAATTAGCAGAAGCAAATGAAAAGGATGTTGATTCGGCTGTACAAGCAGCTCGAAAGGCCTTCCCTGCATGGTCGAAATTACCTGCCAAAGAACGAGGGAAATACATTTATAGAATCGCTCGTTTAATTCAAGAAAGAGCTAGAGAGTTTTCTGTAATTGAATCGATTGACGGAGGGAAACCAATTAGAGAGTCGAGAGACATAGATATTCCGCTAGCAGCAGCTCATTTTTTTTACTACGCGGGTTGGGCCGATAAATTAGAGTATGCTTTTCCGAATAGAAAGGTGGAACCTTTAGGCGTAGCAGGTCAAATTATACCTTGGAACTTTCCACTTTTGATGGCAGCCTGGAAAATTGCTCCAGCCTTAGCTTGTGGCAATTGTGTGGTGCTAAAACCTGCTGAAACAACTTCTGTTACAGCCATGAAATTAGCTGAACTAATTCAGGATGCTGGATTACCTGCAGGTGTGGTAAATATAGTAACAGGGGCTGGAGCGACTGGAGCGGCCATTGTGAACCATCCTGACGTTAACAAAATTGCTTTTACAGGGTCTACTGAAGTTGGAAAAATTATTCAAAAAGCGATAGCCGGAACAGGTAAAAAAACAACATTAGAACTAGGAGGGAAAGCAGCAAATATCATTTTTGAAGACGCTCCAATTGACCAAGCTGTTGAAGGGGTGATTAATGGAATTTTCTTTAACCAAGGTAACGTTTGTTGCGCCGGTTCTAGATTGTTTATTCAAGAGTCAATCAAAAACGAAGTGATTCAAAAATTAAAGATTCGTTTGGAGACTTTAATTGTCGGAGACCCAATGGATAAGAATACAGACATAGGAGCGATCAACTCAAAAGAGCAATTAAAAACCATTCACGACTATATTAAAATAGGAGAACAAGAAGGGTTAGAAAAATTCCAAGCGAATGCAGCGGTTCCTAAGAAAGGGTACTTCTGTGCTCCAACCTTATTTTTTGATGTTGCTCAAAGTAGTCGTCTTTCGCAAGAAGAAATTTTTGGACCAGTATTAGCCATCCAAACCTTTAGAACAGTGGACGAAGCCATTGAAAAAGCCAACAATACGCCTTATGGGCTTTCTGCTGGCATTTGGACCGACAAAGGCTCAAAGGCGTTCAACATGGCAGCTCAGTTAAAAGCGGGTGTTATTTGGGCAAATACATTTAACAAATTCGACCCTACCTCACCTTTTGGCGGGTTCAAAGAAAGCGGCTTTGGACGAGAAGGCGGAATGCACGGGTTGGAAGCGTATTTGAAGATTAGTTAAAGTTTCTATTTCTTTATCAATTCTTCCAATTGATTTCGTAGAAAAACGACTTCCCCATTTAAATGATTAATCTGACTTTCATATTGTTCTCTTTCTTTTTCAGAAAAAGAGTAATTGTTTTGATTGGTAGCTCCATAAGCATTATCACAATTTGAAAAGAAAAACTTCTCATCAAAACCCAAAATCTGACTTGGGGTAACTTCTAATATTTCACTAATTTTCGAAAGACGTGACAAGGTTAATTCTACCTCGTCTTTTTCAAGCCTGCTGTAATTTCTTTGGCTAATTTCTAACTCTGAAGCCATGTATTCTTGTGTGAAGCCTTTTAGCTCTCTTACCTTGCGAAGGTTAACTCCTACTTTCATTTACTAATTTTTAGAGTCTAAATTAGACATAATTTGTCATAATTTAGACTCTAAATAGCTAAATGACTGACAACACATCTAGTATATTTGAATTATTCTTGGCTACTACCAATTTTACACTGCTTTTAAACCCAACAGCAAGGCACATTTTAGGAAACACTAAAACTAGAGCCTTCCAAACAGAAAAGTTCATATAATAGGTTAGTTAAAGGATAATATTAATTATTAACTTTAAAAAACAAATTATGAAAAATTTAAAACTATTCTTAGGAATATTATTTGTTGTAGCAATTTCTTTCGTCGCATGTGAAAAAGAAGAAGTTACTTCTAATGTAACGACAACTTCGGATGAAGTAATCGAAACAACAGTATCGAAAGAAAAAATAATAAATTCAAAAGCTACTCGAAAAAAAATTAAAATTCGCTCAGGAAGACCGTCAAGTAGATGGGGAAATTGTCCGTATTCTTTGCCTTGTGGTCCTTGCGCAGGGATTTGTATTCGATTCATAGGTGGCACATCTAATCCAATTCCATTAGATGTGAGCTACACCCTTACACCACAAGACATTACCGACAATAATTCTTTATTAATTCTAGAAGAAATTTCTGCGAATCAAATGTTATTAAGTTTGACTGATAACACAGATTTAATTATAGACGGACAAATTGAATTTAACAGCAATGAAGACTTAGGCCCTGATGTAGCTGTAGAATTTGGATTTAATTCTTTAGTAATACAAGAAGGCGTTTATGTTGTCGATTTTGATTCAAATCCTGAAGGTGATATAATTGTTGATATTACAACCAACTAATCAAACCATATCAATATTTCCGGCGCTATACGTTTACATATAGCGCCGGTTAAACTTATCTTCATGAAGAAAGCAACAATCATTCTCTTCTTTATTTTCCCATTCTTTTTAAGTGGACAACCTCTTAAAGATTCCGTCAAGCAAAAGCGGTACGGAATCGTATTTACACCAACTAGAGCAGCTGTAAGTTCCGGATTAATAATTGGGCCAATAGGTTCAGAATCAATTTGTGGCTATCCATATTACAAGAAAAGTAATGGCCTTGGAATACAACTAATAGGACAAGGTATATTTTTAATGTTTAGTCCATTTGACAGTTATTCGCACATGGGTAAAGAAGTAAAAAACCCAACACCTTTGGACAGTTTACAAAATCAAGATCTGTTACGTGCAATTCATAACGGAGTGTTAGTTTCTCCTTTGGGCGCATTAAGTACCAAAATAAATGGCATAACCCTTTCTCCTATAGCAGGTATGGGAGATAAAGTAAATGGAGTTGCTCTAAATATTTTACGCAACCAATATCTATATGTCAATGGAATAGAACTTGGCCTTCTTAACGAAGCTGGAAAGGTGAATGGGTTACAAATTGGGTTAATCAACCTCACTACAGAATTGAAGGGTTTTCAATTTGGCTTGTGGAATGTAAACGAGAAAAGAAAGTTACCCATTTTGAATTGGGGGTTTTAGCTGTTCTTATCCTAATTGAGTAACTTTTATGTTTAATTATTATAGAATAGTTGAGTTCATACCTTCTTCCCAACAAAAGCTTTAATCACCACCATACCAACTATTCCAGCAATGGTTGAAGCAATTAAGATTGCAAGTTTCGCTTGGGCTTTGACTGCAGGGTCTTCGAAAGCGAGTTCAGATATAAAAATAGACATCGTAAAACCAATGCCAGCCATAATTGCTGCTCCCGTCATAGTGCCCCAATTGGTATTCCTAGGTAATTCAGATATTCCCAACTTTACAAATAAAGCTGAAAAACTAAGTATTCCAATACATTTCCCAACAATTAATCCCGTCACTATTCCTATTGAAACCGGCTCTAGCAAACCACTCCATGACTCCGGCTGAATTTCGATCCCTGCATTCGCCAAGGCAAATAAGGGCAGTATAAAAAAAGAAACAATTGGATTCAAATTATACTCCAACTTTTGTAACGGTGTCTCAATTTTTTCTCGCTGTTCTTTAATGTCTTCAATAATTTCATGTTGCTCGTCACTCAAATATTGACCATCAATCGATTTCGTTCGTTGTAGTTTATTCAAAAGCTGCTTAACATGATTAATAAACCCTCTTTTATTAATTCTGGTCTTGGCCGGAATTGTAAAGGCCAATAACACTCCAGCTATGGTGGCATGAACTCCTGACATCAAAAAAGCATACCACAAACCACAAATTCCAACAATGGCATATATTCTTGTTTTTCGAACTCCTAAATAATTCATTAACAACAGAAATGCTAAAAACCCTGCGCCATACTCTAAGTAAAGAAGTAATAAGTTATCCGTATAAAAGAATGCAATCACCAACACTGCGCCTAAGTCATCAACGATTGCCAGTGCGGTTAAAAACAGCTTTAAGCTAAGTGGGATTCGATTTCCTAAAAGCGATAAAACACCTAAGGTAAAAGCTATATCAGTTGCCATAGGAACGCCCCATCCTCCTTCTGTTGGTGTTCCCAAATTGAAAATAGAAAAAATTATAGCTGGCAATATCATACCACCTAAAGCTGCAGCGGCAGGTAAAGAAGCTTTCTTCCAGGTAGATAAATCTCCTGCCATTACTTCTCGTTTAATCTCTAGTCCAACCACAAAAAAGAACACCGCCATCAACCCATCATTAATCCAGTGATGGAGGTCTTTACTGATGTTGTTTTCTCCAAACCCAATGGTAAATGGTGTTTCCCATAGGTGATGATAGGTTTCTCTCCAAGGAGAGTTGACCCATACCATTGCAACAATTACCGCTAGAAATAACAAAATGCCAGATACAGGCTTATTTCTCAACAAATTATCCATCGGCTGAAGCAACTTATCAATCGGATAACTGCGCTCAGTTACGAACTGTTCTACTAGATTTTCGTTTCTTTTCTTATGCTTCATTCAATTCTATATACCGGATAACGGTTAACTGTTTTTTCGTAATAAGGTGACTTTTTATAAATAAAATACAATTGTGCCCATGTGTTTTTAGCAAAACCCTCATCAACTGCTTTTTTATTTTCAAACTCTTTTTTGATTTGAGGATTATCTTCCAAAAATTGTATGGCCTTGGGTTCAAAAGCATAATCAGAAAACCACTCCTTTTGTTGTAAAATACCTTCGAAGAAATTCCATGCAAAAAACCCATCTACAGATTGCGGCTCTAGCGTTTCTACAATGTATCTGTTGGCTTCTTGATTTACCTCAATTAAGTAGTCCCCTTCGTACAACTGAATTCGCTCCAAATGTTTTTCTACCTCAATCTCAGAATGCAAGAAATGACCTTCATAAGGTGTTTTTGGTGAATTGTATTCATCAATGTAATAAACTTGAAGATCTACTAACGTATCATTTTTAAGAGCTATTATTTTAACATTATTCAAGAGCATTCGTTCAATTACTCCTTCATATGCTTGAGGAACAGCGTAAAAAATAGGTTTTTCAACTACCTTTTTCGGTTTAAAAGAATTGTAATATCGAATTTCTTTGCTAAAAGACTTCTCCCTATTGTAAAACATCATCTCCTGATTGATAAGCTCGCTTTTTCGAAAAATCGTATTGTACCCGTTGAATGGAATTTCCTCAAACCTAAGTGTGTCTAGTTCCCATTCAATGGGAAATTGCTTTTGACTTTTAGTGTGTTCCTTCGCAGCATCTCTCTTTTGCTGAATCGCGTTTGAATTTTCAGCAGCATAGGAAACGACCGTTTCTAAAAAGCCTAGCGTATGTTTTACCCTCTGGGAAAATGGCTTATATACATGTGCTTCGGTTATAAAACTAAAACAATCGAATAAAGAAGCATAGCCAGAAGAGTAACGTGGGGTCTCCAAAAATGCTTTAATCCCTTGGTCAGGAGATGACTTAAAGTTATAAACATAGGGAATCATATCCATACCTTTCTCTCGCATTTGTTGATAAAAGGCTGGTACCATCTCTTGCTCGGCAAATTGAGATAAAACAGGGTTTAACTTGTCTTTTTGTGTATTAATTAACGTCAGTGTATACTGGTGGTCTGAACCGTTCGTCGTATGCGTATCAACAAAAATATCGGGATCCCACGCTCTAAATAGTTTCGTAAAAGTCTTTGCATTTCTTGAGTCCAACTTTATAAAATCGCGATTTAAATCCAAATTTTTAGCGTTCCCACGAAAGCCGTGCTCCTCAGGCCCATTTTGATTGGCTCTTGAAAACGATCCTCGATTTAGCATACCCCCAACATTGTACACCGGAATAATTAGCACAACCACAGAGTCTAACATTTTATGCAATTCGTGATTCGGGTTGGCTAATTTTTTGGCCAACTCGACTGAAGCATCTATCCCACAGGCTTCTCCGGCATGAATGCCATTATTAATCAGCAAAATCGACTTCCCATTTTTTCTTGTTTTTTCAAAAGAAAAATCTCCATCCTTAGCAATTACGACCAAGTGAATTGGTTTTCCTATATCAGACCTCCCTGCTTCTGATAGATTTACGAAAGGACTATTGGCAGACAAACGCTGATACGTTTGAATTAAATCAGCATATGTAAACGTTTTATTTTGGAGAAAAAGAGCTTCGTTTTGAGCAAAGAAAGTCGAAGCTAAAAAAATCGAAGAAAGAAGAAATACGTAACCGAGTTTACTCAACGATGATTTTTTTCACAATTGAACCTTGTCGTGTTATGACTTTGTAGAAATAAATACCACTTGTAATTGGAGCTTTCAAACCTACAGACCTTTTATTCATCACTTTCATCCGTTCAATTACTTTCCCCTGTACATCGACTACTTCATAGCCGATCAAGTCAATCTCGTTTTCAACCCGTAAAACCAAATCATCCCCGAGTTTCGCAGGGTTAGGAGATAATAATATTCTGTTCAACAACTCGTTATTCACTGATTGTATTCCATTGGAACCTAAAACTTTTATGTAGTTTTCTCTTAGCAACGTATCTTTAGAAGTTCCTGCCGAAACAATTAATTGCACATCATAGAAACCTGTATCTGTAAAACTCACTTCGATATTTCTACTCGCAGAATTTCCGCTTCTATATACTACATTATTCGGATTAAAACTCCATTCGTGGGTTAGTCCAAGTCCTCCAATAGAAAGGTTAGTAAAACCAAGGGTATCGTTCAAATCTACCACTGTGGTATCCGCTGTAAAAATTGCTATCGATGGTATTAGAGGAGTAATCACTCTTGCGCTATCTCTAAATTCAACTGAATTGGGAACAAATGCTCCTGCTATTACTAAGCCATTAACAGTCATTACCGGAATACGTTCACCATTTGCGATCCACTGGTACGTTCTTACATGACTAGGAATAGAAATATTTTGTCCGGAAAAGCTAATCGTATCCATTGAAACCATATCAGTGATTATCCTCAATGTATTAAATCTTCCATAAGGCGTGCTCACTGTTCCCCAACCATCTACTTCATTTATCCTATAGCCTGAAGAACCATAGTAAAGTGGAGGGAAAACATTATTAAAAACAAAGTTGTAAACGGAACTGTCTCGATCCAGGTAATCTAATGGAAATTGAAAAACCTCATCTCTATCTTGAAAGGGAATCTGAATTGGAATAGCACTGCCCAAAAATGGCAAAGTCGCAGCTCTCCAGTCGATCGAAAAATCAGTTGAAGTAGAGTTTACAAAGTTGTAAACGTTAGTTACGGAATTTGGCCCTAAAGACAACGTATCTGCAAACAACAGTCCAATTCTACTGGTTGGAACCGTATTGTATGGAGTCTGAGAAGAGCTCACAAAGTTCTGAACAGTCTGACCAATAGGTCGCAACGAATTAAAGTTCCAAGTTTGGTTCGCCCCATTTCTTTGATAATTTAATAATACAGCAGTATCAAGAATAGCTGCACTAAACCTCAATGTATCTCCTGAAACAGGCATGTTAGCGCTTGTTATGGTAATTTGGGAATACGAATGAAAAGTAAGCGATAGGCTTAGCGCGAATAGTAGCTTTTTCATTTTAGTGTTGGTTTTAACAACTAAAATTAACCATTAATCGCAACAACCTCTGTAATTTGATTGGGTAGCATTTCTTTAAGCATACTTTCAATTCCTGCTTTCAACGTCATGGTTGAGGAAGGACACCCACTACACGCACCTCTTAGCACAACGTTCACCTTGCCTTCTTCAAAAGAATGAAAGTCAATGGCTCCGCCGTCGCTTTCTACTGCAGGTCGTATGTACTCATCTAAAATATCTGCAATTTTTGCATCTATACCCTCTAAATCAGTTCGTTTTCGCGTAGCAACTGTTTCTTTCTTTTCTTCCACCTGATCCATTTCAAGTGATGAAATTTTCACTACTACTCCATCGTTATTCAAATAATCACCAAGAAAATCTCTCAATTGGTGAATTACATCCTCCCATTCAATGATGTCGGTTTTTGTAATTGCAACAAAATTACTTGCGATAAAAACTTTCGAAATAAAAGGGAAGTTCAGCAACTTCACTGCCATAGGAGAATTGTCGGCATCGTCATCTAATCCGTACTCATAAATCTGTCCATCAACCACCATATAGCGGTTCGAAACGAACTTCATCGTAGCTGGATTTGGTGTGCTTTCTGCGTATATATTGTGTGGTGCTATTGTTTTTTCCATAGGTCAAAATTACTCAACAAATCATCATTAGCTTTGCCAAATAGAATACTAATTATTATAACATGGCATTGATAAAAACTGTTCGTGGTTTTACCCCTAAAATGGGAAAAAATTGCTTTTTAGCGGAAAATGCTACCCTCATCGGAGATGTTACAACAGGAGACGATTGTAGCATTTGGTATAGCGCTGTTGTTCGCGGAGATGTAAATACTATTTCATTGGGAAATAAGGTTAACATTCAAGATGGAGCAGTCATTCACTGTACCTATAAAAAATCAAAAACAATCATAGGCAATAACGTTTCTGTTGGACATAATGCAATTGTTCATGGCTGCGAAATTCATGACAATGTGCTAATTGGTATGGGTTCAATTATAATGGACAATGTTGTAGTTGAAAGTAATGTAATTGTTGCAGCAGGAGCTGTTGTAACCCAAAACAGTCGATTAGAATCCGGGTTTATCTATGCAGGCACGCCTGCTAAAAAAATCAAAGCGTTAAGTGAAGATTTAAAAACCGGAGAAATTGAACGAATAGCTGACAATTATTTAACGTATTCAAGTTGGTTTAAATAAAATGCACATGAAAATATATCACAACCCACGCTGCACCAAAAGCAGACAAACGCTAGCATTAATTGAAGAAGCAGGAATTCAACCGGAAATTATTAAATATTTAGATCAAGTTCCTTCCAAAGAAGAACTGTTGGACATTTTAATGAAGTTGAACTTAAAACCTGCTGATATTTTAAGAAAGGGAGAAACTGCCTACAGAAAAATAATAAAAGGCAAGAGTTTTGGAGACGAGGAATTAATTCAAATAATGCTTGAAAATCCTAAGTTAATTGAGAGGCCTATAGTGGTAAGAGGAAATAAGGCAGTTCTAGGAAGACCACCTGAAAACGTGAAAGACTTATTCTGAATCAGCTGCTTTATCTGCCTTTTTACCTTTCAGCATTTCAATGACATACATGGTTATTGCGTAAGGTAAAGCGAAGGCAGAAAGAAAGATTAATACCCAAAACGCCAAAGAAAAAATACCAATAAACAATAAAAAACCCGCTGTATACATAGTTTCTAAATAAAATTCTTTGCAATTTTACGCAAAATTTAGCCGATTAGATAAAATTATAAAACAAAAATAACATGGAATATAGAATTGAGAAGGATACCATGGGCGATGTTAAAGTTCCTGCTGACAAGTATTGGGGAGCACAAACTGAGCGCTCTAGAAACAATTTTAAAATTGGTGGAAGCAAACAACAAATGCCCCTTGAGATAATATATGGCTTTGCTTATTTGAAAAAAGCAGCAGCGCACACTAACTGTGAATTGGGTGTTTTAGCAACTGAAAAAAGAGATGCTATTTCTGCCGTTTGTGATGAAATTTTAGAAGGGAAGTTGGACGATCAATTTCCATTAGTGATTTGGCAAACAGGATCAGGAACCCAAAGTAACATGAACACCAATGAAGTTATTGCCAATAGGGCCCATGTGCTTACAGGCAACATTTTAGGAGAAGGCAAAACGGCAATTCACCCGAACGATGATGTAAACAAGTCGCAGTCTTCTAACGATACATTCCCAACAGGAATGCACATTGCTTGCTATAAAATGGTGGTTGAAACAACCATTCCAGGAGTTGAAAAATTAAGAGATACTTTGAAAGCGAAAGCTGAAAAGTATATGGGTGTTGTAAAAATTGGGAGAACGCACTTAATGGATGCTACTCCACTTACCGTTGGACAAGAATTTTCAGGTTATATCTCTCAATTAGATCATGGTTTAAAAGCACTCAGAAATACACTAGATCATCTTTCTGAGTTAGCTTTAGGCGGAACTGCAGTTGGAACAGGAATTAATACTCCAAAAGGATATTCTGAATTGGTAGCGAAGAAAATTGCTGAATTTACCAAATTGCCATTTATTACTGCTGAGAATAAATTCGAAGCATTAGCAGCGCATGATGCCATTGTTGAAACACATGGAGCATTGAAGCAGTTGGCAGTAAGTCTAATGAAGATAGGAAATGACATTCGTTTGTTAGCTTCTGGACCACGATGTGGAATTGGAGAATTGAACATTCCGGCAAACGAACCAGGGTCTTCCATTATGCCGGGTAAAGTAAACCCGACACAAGCTGAAGCTTTAACCATGGTTTGCGCTCAAGTAGTTGGAAACGACATGGCGGTTACTGCTGGCGGAATGAGCGGGCATTTTGAATTAAATGTTTTTAAACCAATGATGGCGCAAAACTTATTAGAGTCTGCTCGTTTAATTGGCGATGCTTGCGTTTCTTTCAACGACAATTGCGCTGTTGGAATTGAACCGAATGAATCGAATATTAAGCAAAACTTGAACAATTCCTTAATGTTGGTAACGGCTTTAAATACTCACATTGGTTACGACAAAGCTTCTAAAATTGCAAAGACCGCTCATGAAAATGGTACTACGCTGAAAGAAGAGTCTATTAACTTAGGTTATTTAACTGCTGAAGAGTTTGATGCGTGGGTTGACCCGAGTAAGATGATAGGAAGTTTGTAAAGACAAACACAACAACACAGTTAAAGCCGATTAGCAAATTGTTAATCGGCTTTTTTTTATTTTTATTTTATGGTTGAGCTTATTTTTGGAAATAATTCTATTGTAATTAAGGATTCCGCTAAACAACAGCGCTTTTTAATCACCTTCTTACTTTGCATCAATATTTTCAATCCGATTATATTCCTAGCTGGTTCAGATCACCCACTAACCTCTTGGCTCAACATTTTGTGGTTAGTTATCGGCATTTTTTCAATTCTTGCCTTATTTTACTTCCTTTTTAAACGTACTTATCAATCCAAAATTAACCGTTCACTTTTAAAGTCCATTTCATGGAAATGGAACTCTATAGCCAAAAGTATAAGCTTTAAGTTAACTAATGGTAAGGTAAGAGTGGTTAGCTTTACAGACAAACCTAACCTAAATGAGCAATTACAAGCTCTACAAGAAAATGGCTATGAGACTTCGTAAACTTTCAATAATTCTGAGCATTTCTATTTTTTTGTCTAGTTGTGGCGGTGCACCACAAACAGAATCTTCATTCGATAAAATTAAAATCACAATACGTAAATTAACTAACCCTGGGTTCAACAGCATTAGAGGAATGTCTGTAGTAGACTCCAATACGGTTTGGCTAAGCGGGGCAAATGAAACCATTCTTCGAAGTGTTGACCAAGGAGAGAGTTGGGAAACAATAACTACCCCAGACGCAGACTCTCTTGACTTTCGCTCTGTACATGCTTTTTCAAAGAGCTCGGCAATTGTGGTAAGCGCAGGTTTTCCAGCAAGGGCGTACAAAACAAACGACGCAGGAACTAGCTGGAGCCTGGTTTATGAAAACAAAGATTCTTTAGCCTTTATGAATTCAATTGTCTTTAAAAATGAGCGTGAAGGGATTATTATCGGCGATCAGATTAATGGAAGACACTTACTATTAAGAACCGGCAACGGAGGCGTTACTTGGCAACGAATAGATTCTGCTGATGTTCCAAAACCATTAGCTGTTGAAAATGGCTTTGCCGCTAGCGGAACTTGCATCACTGTGAGCAAATCTGGTAGATTTTTTATTGGTTTGGGTGGTGAACAAGCAAGAATATTTAGTTCAATTAATGGGTATAAGTGGAAAGCGAAGACAACTCCTCTAGTTCATGGAGAGCCTTCTTCTGGGATTTATTCCATACACGCATGCGGTACTGGAAAAATTATGGCTGTAGGTGGTGATTATACAGAAATTGATTCTAGTCACTTTCCCATCATTTCCATGAATGATGGAAAGAGCTGGATAAAAGCGAAAGGGAAAGTGGATGGATACCGTTCGATTATTAATTATTCTAAACAAGGGAATTTTTGGGTTACCGGTGGCACAAATGGCTTAGAAATGAGCACCGATGACGGCGTTAATTGGACTAAGTTTTCGTGCCAAGACATTAACACCTTACGGTTTCTACCACAAACAACTAAAGCTATTGGAGCAAATGGCAAAGGAGAAATCTTTTTGTTCGATTTTCAGTTAGAAGATTGATTGAATTTAAGTACTTTCATAGAGTAGATAAAAGCCACTAAACCCAAACCTAATGAGCCTTTTCAAAGAACTGAAAAGCGATTTACCCGCAAGTGTAATCGTATTCTTTGTTGCCCTTCCTTTATGCCTAGGAATTGCATTAGCATCTGGGGCTCCTCTATTTTCAGGCGTTATTGCAGGAATTGTAGGCGGAATCATCGTAGGCTCTTTAAGTGGTTCATCGCTTGGCGTTAGCGGACCTGCAGCCGGACTAGCTGTTATTGTATTAACTTCCATACAAGAGTTAGGTTCCTATGAATCATTCTTACTAGCTGTCGTTTTTACTGGTGTTTTCCAACTAATTCTAGGTCTATTAAAAGCAGGTTTCATCGGGTATTACTTTCCATCCTCCGTTATTAAAGGAATGCTATCAGGAATTGGTATCATCATTATCCTGAAACAAATCCCCCACGCCTTTGGTTACGATGCCGACTATGAAGGAGATATGGACTTTATTCAGGCTGATGGAGAAAATACGTTTTCTGAACTACTGAATATATTCGATAACATTTCTACTCCAGCTTTGACGGTTGCCATTGTTTCATTGGTCATATTATTGCTTTGGGATAAGGTGCTTTCTAAAAAATCGAAAATGTTTTCACTCATTCCGGGTCCCTTAGTAGCCGTTGCCTTTGGAATCTCTTTCGAACTACTCACCAATGCCTTTTTACCCAACTGGAGTATTTCGAGCGAGCACCTTGTAAGTGTGCCTGTAGCAGATAATTTTTCGAGTTTTATAGGTCAATTTAGCACCCCAGACTTTTCTCAAATCGGAAACTACAATCTTTATGTTATTGCATTAACCATGGCAGTTGTGGCAAGTTTAGAAACATTGTTAAGCGTTGAAGCGACTGACAAATTAGACCCTAAAAAGAGAGTTACTCCGACCAATCGTGAACTAATTGCCCAAGGAACTGGAAACGTTATTTCAGGTATGATTGGCGGTCTTCCAATTACCCAAGTGATTGTGCGTAGTTCTGCGAATATTCAATCCGGAGGAAAGACCAAACTTTCTGGAATTTTACACGGAATACTATTACTCGTCAGTGTAATTGTAGTTCCCAAAATATTAAATCAAATTCCTTTAGCCGTGCTCGCTAGTATATTGCTCGTGGTCGGTTATAAATTGGCAAAACCTAGCCTTTTTAAGGCAATGTATAAACTTGGTCCAAAACAGTTTTTACCGTTTGTTATAACGTTGGTTGGAATTGTTTTTACCGATCTATTGACCGGTATAGCCTTGGGAGTTGGTGTGGCTATTTTCTTTATTGTAAAAAACAATTACAGCAACTCACACTTTATGCACATTAAAGAAACCGATGAAGAGTGCCATAAAGTAGAAATGACACTTTCAGAAGAAGTTACCTTCTTGAATAAGGGCGCCATTCTACAAGAGTTAAACAACTTACCCAACGGCACAGAGGTAACAATTGATATTCGCAAATCAGTGCGAGTTGACTATGACGTGTATGAAATCATTGATAATTTTAGAAAAAACTCTGCAATTGACCGAGACATTAAGGTGATCATAAGAAGTGATACGAATTATGACACTGCTGATTATTAACGAAAGAAGGTGACTTTCGATCTATCGAAAACCATCTTCTTAAATTAATTTACTTCTTGTGAGTAGCACTCTAAACGAACTTGTCGCCTTTCTCGATTTTAATATCTGTTACAAACTGTTTGATTTTCTGCTCATCTTCTTTCTTACAAACTAGTAATGTATCATTCGACTCAACAACAATATAGTCTTTCAAACCTTGCAACACCACTAATTTGTTTTTAGGAACGCTAACAATACAATCCTCAGAATCGTACAACATTACATTCTTGCCCACTATCGCATTGTGATTTTCATCGTGGTCCAAATGAGTATAAATTGATCCCCAAGTTCCTAAATCAGACCAACCTATATCGGCGGATAAAACAAATACATTCTTTGCTTTTTCCATAATGCCATAATCGATACTAACACTTTTACATTCAGAATAAATGGAATCAATAGCCTGGGCCTCTTGATCTGTTCCGAAAGCGTCCTTTTGCTCTTTAAAAAGAGCATCCATTTCTGGCAATAACTTTTCAAAAGATTCATTTATAGAAGATAAACTCCAAATAAACATTCCGGAATTCCAACTAAAGTCACCACTATCTAAAAACTGTTTTGCCAATATTAAATCCGGTTTTTCTGTAAACGTTTTAACTTTTTTCAATTCCGAGTCTCCACTGTCATCAAATTGAATGTAACCATAACCAGTATCAGGTCTACTGGGTTTAATTCCCAAAGTAACTAAAGCATTGTTCGCTGCTGTGTAATTTAATGCAGTAGTCATTACTTCCACAAACTTATCTTCTTTCAAAATCAAATGATCTGCAGGCGCTACAATAATATTAGCGTTTGGATTCTTAGTACCAATCTTATAATTTGCATAAGCAATACAAGGTGCAGTATTTCTCCTGCTAGGCTCGCACAAAACTTGTTCTTCTGTAACATCCAATTGCTCTAGCACTAAGTCTTTGTACAAATCGTTCGTAACGATGAAAATGTTCTCTTTTGGTGCCAACTTTAATAACCTATCAAATGTTTGTTGAATCAAGGTTTGTCCTGTTCCTAATATGTCTATGAATTGCTTTGGAAAGACAGTTCTACTCATAGGCCAAAATCGGCTCCCGATACCTCCTGCCATGATTACGCAATAGTTATTTTCTTTTTTCATCTATTTTCTTCTTCATTTACAAATGTACTTAATTCAAGGACTCTGCTTTTCCGCTCTGCAGCTGAATTAATCCTTAGAAATCACAAATTTTTCTACTTCAGCATGTCCACTTATTAAATAGATTCTACCACTTTTTAATTCCGTGCATTCTATCCTTGTTCTTCGTTTACTTCCTCTTTTAAAAACCCGTTCTTGAAATATGAATTCATCTCCTTCGGCTAATGAATCTAAAAAAACCGTCGGCGAATGAGGGTCGTATCGTTTCAATATTTTGAAAAGTTCGGGATCTGAACAGCTAGATGCTTTTGGTCGTTTCAAATGTTTCCTTAGTGCTATTTCAATATCATTAGGAAAGTCCGCTTTCGCCATTAGTTGTTTTAGCATGTCAGAATAAATCGTCTTCCATTCTGCGCCATGCGGATTTACTCTTCCTTTAAATTCCTCCCAACATGCCACATGAGCAATTTCATGCGTTAACGTAATCAGAAAATGATATTGATTTAAGTTTCCATTTACCGAAACTCGATTTGGCCTTCCTTGAAAAGCAGGGCGAAAATCACCAAATTTTGTCTTTCTAGCTTTGGTTATTCTTAAATGAAAAGGAAGTTGGCCATACCACTGCTGAATCAATGGCATTGCTTCCTGTGGAATGTATTTTAAAAGTACCTTCGACAAGGTTTAAGAGAAAATTTGATAAATCAACAAACTTGAGAAGTACGCCAATGCGCCCATATAAACCAACTGAATAATGGGCCATTTCCACCCTCCAGTTTCTTTTACAACGATAGCAACTGTGGCCATGCACTGCAAGGCAAACGCATAAAAAATCAATAATGAATATCCGGTTGCTCTAGTATAGACCTTCTCTCCTGTGTTTGAAAAAGTAGCACGTTGCATTTTTGCTTTTATTCCTTCCGTATTTTCTTCATCTCCTACAGTATATAAGGTAGCCATAGTTCCAACAAAAACTTCACGAGCAGCGAATGAAGTGATAATTGCTATTCCTATTTTCCAATCAAAACCTAGTGGTCGGATGGCAGGCTCGATAAATTTCCCAATATGACCTGCGTAAGAAACTTCTAATTTATCCGTAGCTATCTTCTCATTAACAGCAGTTAAGTCAGCATTTGAATCAGCCAGTTCAGTTTTATATTTTACGTCAACAGTTGCCATTTTATCACCAGGTCCATAAGAAGAAAGCACCCAAAGTACAATGGATACGGCAATGATAATTTTTCCTGCTTCAAACAAAAACAACTTTGTTTTATTCAAAATTGTCATTCCAATATTAGTCCAACGTGGAGTTCGATAAATTGGCAATTCCATTACAAAATGGCTTCTCTCTTCAGTTTTTACAACATATTTCATTATAAACGCAGTAGCCATGGCGGCCGCGAATCCTAATAAGTACAAACCCATCATCACAATTCCTTGTAAATTAAAGCTTAGAAATTGTTTGTCTGCTGGTATAACCAAAGCAATCAATAACGTATAAACCGGTATTCTGGCGGAACAACTTATTAGGGGAGTAACAAAGATGGTTATTAACCTTTCTTTTTTATTCGCAATAGTTCGGGCACTCATTATTGCAGGCACAGCACATGCAGCACCTCCTAACAAAGGAATGATAGACCTGCCATTTAATCCAAATCGTTTCAGCAAAGCATCTGTTAAGAAGCTGACGCGAGACAAGTAGCCCGTATCTTCCAAAATTGCTATGAACATAAACAACATAGCAATTTGCGGAATGAAAATGATTATTCCACCCAACCCAGCCAATACTCCATCAACCAATAAGTCGTTTAATACTCCTTGCGGCAAGGTTTCAGATAGCCAATTTCCGAACACTAAGAACCCTCCTTCAATCCATTCCATTGGATATGAAGACCAAGAGAAGATGGCCTGAAAAATGAGGAATAAAATAAATAAGAAAATTGAAAAACCCCATATTGGGTGAGTGAATACACTATCAATCTTTCGGGTAATTGTGGCTGTTCTGGACTCTCCACTCTTCGTCAAGGTCTCAGCAATAATGCCCTTTATCTTTTCAAACCGACTAATGGTGTTTTCTAAAGCATCTTTCGACTCATGATCTTCAATGAATTTATTTGCCTTTTTATATTGATAGTTTCCTATTACCGATTTTAGCTCTTTCGTCCCCTTACCCAAACGGGCATTCATCGGAACCACTGGTATTCCCAACCGCTTTTGCAGCGTATCAATGTCAATACTTTGTTTGTTGCGTTCTACAACATCCATCATATTTAAAACTAAAATAGTTGGTTGTTCCGAATCAATTAACTGTGTTGCAAGCAGCAAGTTTCGTTTTAAATTGGAAGCGTCAGCCACCACTACTATTAATTCTGGTAAATCAGTTCTCTTACTGTCGTTCAGGTAGTCAAACGTAACTCTTTCATCCTCTGAACGAGGACTTAGACTATAGGTCCCGGGAAGGTCAATTACCTCAGCAACTACCTTATCATTAATTCGAACAGAACCTATTTTTTTTTCTACTGTAACGCCTGGAAAATTTCCTATTCGTTGGTTTAAACCTGTTAGGGAATTAAAAAGTGTGGACTTCCCTGAATTTGGATTTCCAACTAGGACTAATCGAAGTTTATCTTCTACTTTAAATGCTTTCTTCTCCAAATCTATTCACTTAGTTCTACTTGCATTTTTCGAGCGTCATCTTTTCGTAAGCTGATAAAACTATCTTCTACACTGATGATAATAGGATCTCCAAAAGGTGCTTTTCGCTCAATTAACAACTCTTCTCCTAATACACAACCCATGCTATACAGCTGAATAGTCAACTGTGCGTCTAACACATCTTTTAAGATGACTTTATCCCCAACTTTATAGTCTGCTAAGCTGCTCTTCATGGTTATTATTTAGATTAAATCTAAATAGCAAAGGTAACGTTAAAAAAGCTCATTTAGCTAAAGAAATAATGCTTTTCAAAATTTTTTGTAGGTGTAATTTGTTGTAGGTATCCAAAAGTAGGGCAATCACATTTCTTTTTGCTTTTAAACTTGGTTTTGCTTTTTTTATGCGACACTGTCCCGTTGGTTTTGCAAGCCACAAGGCTTGCCAAAATAATTATAAAAGTTACAAATTGACGTATTCGCATATTCAAAGTTAGACAGTACTTCTTTGATAAACTAAAAAAGCCTCAACAATATTGTTGAGGCTTTTTTATCAAATATTCTTTAATTTAATTATCCACACTTGCTGTAACCGCAGTCAACACAAGTCAAACAACCTTCTTTGAACATCAAACCTTCCTCAGAAGAACATTCAGGACAAGCCTTTCCGTCAACTTTAGTACCGTCAGGAATATATCGCTTCAATGCTCTTTGAACTCCGTTTTTCCAAGTATTCAAGCTTTCATCACTTAAGTGAAGATTCGCAACCATTTCAACTACGAATGCGATTGGCATACCGTGTCTCAATACTCCTGAAATCAATTTTGCGTAGTTCCAATATTCTTGGTTAAAGGTTCTTGAAAGTCCTTCAATGGTCGTTTTGTAACCGTCATTGTCTTCATACTGGAAATCATAACGAGCACGCCCGTCTTGAGATTTATTTCTGATTACCCACCCTTTATCTACGTGACTTAAAATTGAGAACGAATCCTCTGCTCTACCTGTAAAAATCTCGTAAGGTCTTCCGTCAATTGTTCCTACAATGGCAACCCACTTTTCGTGATTGTTGTTGAATTTAACGATATCTGCCTCCAATACTTTTGGTCTTGGTGGCGCCTGAGTCTCCATGAACGCTCCTGCTGCAGCCTCGTCTTTTTTACCCTTATCGTCGTTGCTTACTAAAACTCCTGAACGAGACCCATCTCTATATACTGTAATCCCCTTACAACCACTTTCCCATCCAGTCATGTAAATTTTAGAAACCATTTCTTCTGTGGTTTCTTCTGGTATGTTCACGGTAACAGAGATCGAGTGATCTACCCATTTCTGAATAGCTCCTTGCATTTTCACTTTATTTACCCAATCCACATCGTTTGCTGTAGCTCCGTAGTAAGGTGTTTTTGCAATTATTTTATCTAACTCCTCTTGACCATAAGTTGAAACTTCGTTCGCATCATAACCGTTTGCAGTTAACCATGTTTTAAAGTGGTGGTGAAATACATTATACTCTTCCCAAGAATCACCTACCTCATCAACAAAATCAATTCTAGAATTTCGATCGTTTGGATTAATTTTCTTTCTTCTTTTGTAAGAAACCATAAATACTGGTTCAATACCTGAAGAAGTTTGCGTCATAATAGAAGTTGTTCCTGTTGGAGCAATCGTTAATAAGGCGATGTTTCTTCTACCATATTTCACCATATCCTCGTACAAAGCAGGATCCGCTTCTTTAATTCTATTCACCATTGGATTCTTCTCCTCTCGAATTGAATCGTATATCGGGAAAGAACCTCTATCCTTTGCTAATTCAACAGAAGAACGGTAAGCTTCCAATGCAAGTGTCTTGTGAACTTTTACTGAGAAGTCTAATGCCTCGTCTGTTCCGTATTTTTTATTCAAGGCAGCTAACATATCACCTTCTGCAGTAATACCCACTCCAGTTCTTCTACCTTCAATACACTTTTGCTTGATTTTTTTCCAAAGTGTTAACTCTGTTCTCTTAACATCTAAACCTTCTGGATCATCCTCGATTTTCTTGATAATGGCATCTATTTTCTCCATTTCTAGATCAACGATATCATCCATTATTCTTTGAGCATAAGCTGCATGCTTCTTGAATAATTGCATGTTGAAAGTAGCCTCAGGTGTAAATGGATTTTCTACATAACTGAATAAATTGATAGCCAATAAACGACAAGAATCATATGGACACAATGGAATTTCACCACATGGATTAGTTGATACTGTCTTAAATCCTAAGTCTGCATAACAGTCCGCAATAGATTCGTTAATTACAGTATCCCAGAATAAAATTCCTGGCTCAGCTGATTTCCATGCATTGTGAATGATTTTATTCCACAGTTTGGTTGCGCTCGTTTCAGAGGTATAGGTCGGATTTACACTTTCAATTGGATATTGCTGAGGGAAATTTTTATTTTCCTTCACAGCTTTCATAAAGTCATCTGTAATTTTTACAGAAACATTAGCTCCGGTAACTTTTGTTCCATCCATTTTTGCATCAACAAAGTGTTCCGCATCTGGATGCTTCACAGAAACGCTTAACATCAAAGCACCTCTTCGTCCATCTTGAGCAACTTCTCTTGTTGAGTTTGAATAACGCTCCATAAATGGAACGATGCCTGTTGAAGTTAAAGCACTGTTCATAACAGGACTTCCTTTTGGTCTAATGTGAGATAAATCATGTCCAACTCCACCTCTTCTCTTCATCAATTGAACTTGTTCCTCGTCAATTTTCATAACACCCCCATAAGAGTCAGCCACACCCTTATTACCAATTACGAAACAGTTAGACAATGAAGCAATTTGGAAAGGATTTCCAATTCCTGTCATCGGTCCACCTTGAGGAACAATGTATTTAAAATCTTTCAGTAAGTCATAAACTTCACTTTCCGTCAATGAGTTTGAATATTTCGATTCCACTCTAGCAATTTCTGAAGCTAACCTTTTATGCATGTCATCAGGAGTTCTTTCGTACAAATTCCCTGCTGAATCTTTCAATGCATATTTGTTTAACCATACACTGGCTGCTAATTCATCTCCACTAAAATATTTCGTGGTACTTTGAATTACATCGTCGTAAGTGTAGGTTGGTCTTTTGGGTGCATTTTGCTGGCTGTCTCCAACAGAAGTGGTCGCTTGGTCGGCTGCTACATTAGTGGCTTTTTCTTTCATTTTCAATTAATTGGCGTTTATTAATAAAGAGATTGTTAATGCACGATTAACTTTGACTAAAGTAGATTCAAGTGTGACCTTTTACAAGAAAGAACATTTTGTTTTATTAACAAACCCAACAAAATTTTCACCTTAGATTTCATCGCTTGTTCAAGCCTTTTTTTACTTTTTTTTTCAACAATTGAACTTTTGGCAAGGCATTTTTGTATGTAAAACTAATGTTAACACAATTTCTCAAATCTTTAACTAATCTCTCTAAAGTTAAACGTGACTATTATCATTATATGCGAACCTTTATTGGGTAAATTTGCTTCTCTTTTAAAAAGCTTGAATGAATAGAATTGTAGGCATTGAATTGAGTCACCGCTATGCTCCAATAGAAGTACGAGAACAACTGGCATTAAATTCAGAACAAACCGAACAAGCACTGCAGGAATTAAAGAAGGTCTATCAAGAAGTCTTTATCATATCTACTTGCAATAGATTGTCGCTATATGCTTTCGGAGATAGTTACCTTCACCTGGAAGAGTATTTAGAACGCTTTGGAAAATACAGTCAATACCTAACCGTACTTCCTGACACAAAAATTGCCGTTCAAAATCTTTTCTCGACCGCTGCAGGTTTAGAATCTCAAGCCATTGGCGAACATCAAATTGTTGGTCAAATTAGAGATGCCCTTGATCTAGCCAGAAAAAACAAAACAATTGGCCCCATTTTAGACGAATTTATTCGACAAGCAGTGCATGTTGGTAAGAGAACTAGGTTAGAAACGAACATTGGAAAACATTCTGCCTCACTTGCAACTGTAGGTTTTGAATTGATTAACAAGCACAATTTCGATTTAAAAGAATGTAACTTATTAGTTATAGGTACAGGAAATATGGCCAACCTGGTCAATACTGTTTTAGACCGATCTTCAATCAACAAACTATTTATTGCAAGTCATAATTTAGAAAGAGCGAATGAGATGGCCGCCGAATGGAATGGCGAGGCTGTTCATGTCAGTAAACTCCCACAATTGTTAGCAGAAGTAGATATCATTATTGGCGGAACTCAAGGCGAGGTAAATTTATTGGCCGAGAAAGAAATTGAAAACTCTAAATGCACAAGAGCACAATTTGCGGCATCTCCTCAAAAACCGAAACTGTTAATCGACTTCGGCTTGCCTCGAAATTTTAATCCGAATCTAAAAAAGTTAGACAATATCCATCTGTATGATTTGGATGACATAAAGAAAATGACCTTCGAAGGGCTTTTGAAACGCCACAATGAAATCCCACAGGTTAAAGAAATAATAAAAGAAGAGGTTACAAAGTTCACTGAAGCTTATTATCAAAGGAAAGCGGCTCCAGTTATTGAAGCGTTTTGGAATGGCCTAAATGAAACGAAAGACGACGAACTAAAATGGCTAATGCCTAAAATGGGAGAGGTGACTGACGAGCAAAAGAGACTTATTGAGAAGTTTGCGCATCGAATGATTCGAAAAATTTCCAAAAAGCCAATTGAGCAAGTTCAAAAGATGGCTCAAAATCTGCATTTCACAGACAATCCAATTAACACCGTAAAAAAAGTTTTTGATTTGGATAAAGTAGAATTATTTGTGCCGAAGCGAAGAGTTATCGTTGGCACCAGGGGCAGTAAACTCGCCTTAACGCAGACCACTCACATTATTGAGCAATTAAAACTATTAGATCCTCAGATAGAGTATGTCACCAAAGTTATTCGCACCAGCGGTGACGATGGGAACATAGAGGTGATGGGAGCTTTTACATCTGCCATTCAGCGCGCACTGTTAAACAAGACAGTCGATATAGCTGTGCACAGCTACAAAGATTTACCGATAGAACAAGTACCAGGGTTAATGATTTCGGCAATCTCTGAAAGAGAAGATGTAAGAGATGCATTTATTTCTAATTCAGGGAAATCGATAAGAGAATTACCTGAAGGAGCTGTTGTTGGTACAGGAAGTTTAAGAAGACAAATTCAGATTAACCAAATTAGACCAGACCTTGAGGTGAAGTTTATTCAAGGGAATTTAGACGGTAGAATTAAAAAAATGAAAGATGGTGGATACGATGCCATTATATTAGCTGTTGCGGGGTTGAAGCGTTTAGGAATGTTGGACGTGGTAACAGAATTTTTAACGGAGGATGAAATGATTCCAGCTGTTTGTCAAGGGGCTTTAGCACTTGAAATTAGAGAAGATGATGAAGTAACAGCAGGTTTAGTAGGAAAAATAGACGACAAGGACGTCCACGTAGCAACCGATGCCGAGAGAAGCTTCTTAACCGCATGCGGAGGTGGCTGTAACTTCCCTTTAGCTGCTTTTGCTAAAATAGATGGTAATTCAATTCACATTAAAGGGTTGTATGCTTCCGGAGACGGAACGGTTGTTGAAATTGACACTATACAGGGACATAAGAATGGGGCCAATAGGTTGGCAGAACAATTGGCACGTAACTTAATGCAGAGAGTTAGAGACAGAAGATTGGCCACAGAAACAACTTCTAAATAATACGATGAAAGGTAAAAAAGTACTGATTACTCGATCGGCGGAAGACAATAAAGATTTCAAAGAACAACTAGAGAAGAAAGGAGCTGAAGTAATTGAAGCACCTATGATTCGGTTCGAATTAGCGCAAAATTTAACAGTTATTCATCAACAGCTTGAGCAATTAGAAACAATTGATTGGATTGTTTTCACCTCAGCCAAAACGGTTGAGTACTTTTTCCAAATTGCAGAAACTAAGGGAATCAAGTTTTATTACTACCCAGCTTTAAAAATTGCTACCGTTGGAGAAAAAACAAAGTTAAAGTTGGAGCAACTAGGTTACAGAACCAACTTCGTACCCATTCAATATACCGCAGAAATTCTTGCTGAAAACATGGATGAAAATATTGAAGGAAAAAGAATTTTAATCCCACAATCCAATTTAGCGAGCAAGGAATACTTCAAAGTTTTTGAGAAGAGAGGTGCCATACCAATACCGGCAACCATCTACGAAACCCTTCCTGTAACTTATACCGTTTCAGACTTCGAAACCGTGATGAGCCAAAAAATCGATTACCTTACTTTTACAAGTGGTTCAACCTTTGATGCATTTTATCAAAATTGGCTACAAGCGAAGGTTGACTTGAACTTTGAAAAAATTATTTGCATTGGACCAAGCACCGCAAATGTTGTGAAGCAAAAAAGCTTTGATGTTTCAGCCATTGCTGAGCCGCATACAACAGAAGGAATGATAAATGCCATTGAAAAATTAGAAGAACATGTTTAGACCTAGAAGACTTCGAAAAAATGAAATGATTCGCTCTATGATTAGAGAGAATCACTTGAATGTTACCGATTTTATTTATCCACTTTTTGTTGAAGAAGGTGAAAATATTAAAAAGGAAATCGCAACAATGCCGGGTGTTTTTCGATACTCTTTAGATCAGTTGGACGCAGAATTAAAAGAAATTGTAGAATTGGGAATCCCTTCCATCATGCTTTTTGGTATACCAAAACACAAAGATGAAATAGGCAGTGAATCTTGGAACGATGAAGCGGTGGTGCAAACAGCTATTCGATACATCAAAAAGAATTACCCTCAACTTTATGTCATTGCCGATGTGTGTTTTTGTGAATATACAAGCCACGGTCATTGTGGCATTTTAGTACCCTCTCATGGTGCAAAGGATGGAATGGATGTGGACAACGACCAAACTTTAAACAACCTTGAAAAGCAAAGCTTATCGATGGCGAAGGCTGGAGCTGATTTATTGGCTCCATCTGGCATGATGGATGGCATGATTGCAACCATGAGAGATGCTTTGGATTTGAATAACTATGCAGACGTTCCAATTATGTCATACGCTGTTAAATACGCTTCTGCCTTTTACGGACCGTTTAGAGATGCAGCGGATTCTACGCCAAGTTTAGGCGATCGGAAAACCTATCAAATGGATCCAGCAAACCGGATTGAAGCATTGAAAGAAGCAGCATTGGATGTGGCGGAAGGAGCAGACATTTTAATGGTAAAACCTGCACTTTCTTATTTGGACATAATAAGAGAATTAAAAGACACCCACGATTTGCCATTGGCTGCCTATAATGTAAGTGGAGAGTACGCCATGTTGAAAGCTGCCGCTCAAAACGGCTGGATTGATGGAGAAAAAGTAATGATGGAGAAACTCATCTCCATGAAACGAGCTGGAGCTGATATTATTCTTACCTATCATGCTAAAGAGGCGGCGAGGTTGATGTAATACCTCAACTATGCATCTTTCTTCAATGTAATCTGAATAGGTTTGTCTTCTTGATAAATTTTTAGTTCCAAAATATCTGCGGGCATTCCAACATTTTTGTCGAGCAAGGCTACGATCACTTTTCTCATCACTTCCGACTTTAAAACTAACGTAGAGCCAATAAAGTCTTTTGAGTTTATCCAAAAATGGATTATTACGTTTACCGTACTCGTTCCAAACTCGCTAATTGTCACAAAGGGCGCCAAATCTTCGGTATGTACAATTTCAGTTATTCCCGATAAAGTTGAATCAATCTCTTGCATTACATCCTTAATCGATTCACCATAATCTAGGCCAATAATAAAATCATGTCTCAACAAGCCATCTTGGGTATAATTAATAAGTGGGTTTTTTATTAGACTAGAGTTTGGAATGTAAATGTCTCTGCCATTAAATGTTCTCAGATGAGTACTTCTCAATTGAAGTGCTTTTACTGTTCCTACAAAGCCATCAATTTCTATCACATTCCCGATGTTAAACGGTCGATTAAAAGCGAGCATTATTCCTGCAAGTAAATTCTCACCAATGTCTTTGAATGCAAAACCTAATACAATGGCAGTTACTCCAGCACCCGCTAATAACCCAGCAACTGCATCACCTAATCCAATTTTATTCAAGAAAAAAGACAGCCCTATGGTTACAAAAATTCAAAAAATAATTCTTCCTAAGAAGTTAGTTAAGAGCAAGTCATCCGTTTTTGAACCAAAACGTTTAACAAAAACATTACGAGCAAACTTTCCTAGAATAATGAAAGTGACTAATAATATAGTGCCGAAAATAATAGAAGGAGAAATTGCTAATATATTATCCCACCATTCAGCGAATTCATTTTGTATTCGTTCAATCATAGCTCTAAAATACAAACTTAAAAGTCATTTCACTTCTGTTTCAACCAAAAGCATTGAGAAAAAAAGGCGCAGTAATTAAAATTACTGCGCCCTATCTTTGATTCTAACAAATAGCTTTATTGCTTAATGATTTTCTTCATCATCCAGGTGTCATCTTGCAATTGCACTCTGATGAGGTAAAACCCATTTCGGTATTCACTTAACGATAATTGAACTCGATTTTGACGAGTAGGCATTGACATTACTCTAGCACCTTTCATATCATATACTTCAATTAACCTCATTTGTCCATCAGCTTCAATCGTCAAATCTCCCGAACTTGGCACTGGAAACACTGATAGACTGTTTTGTTGACTAGCCAAAATTTCATTTACAGAAACGGCACTACAGGTATCCGTACTAGCGAAAGATAAGGCTGGTATCGCTAAACTGTCGTTAAATTGCTTTGCCTTATTTAATGATGATACCATCGCATTAATGTTTTGCCCGATTACCGTATTTGACCCGGGAGTTTTACCCACGCCCACAACAATCTCAATTGTTTTCCGCTCATTTGGCTGCAAAGAAAAGAAAGGCATGGCTCCAAAAAGCCTACGGTCGCCTGTTGCATTTTGAGGTACTCCGCCACCTGGTGTTAATTCCGTCCAACCAGTTAAAGCGACTGGATCTCCCGTAAACATGTGAGTAGTGCTGAAAGTTGAGGTGCCCGATGAGTTAAATCCATTTCCTCCGTACCTCACATTCATTCCATTTTTCCAACGGGCATTCATGTAATTTAACCAGTCTTGAGCTGTGGCAGGATCTCCATTTGAACTTGGTCCAATGTTGTAGTAAATTAAACTCGACATGGAATCACTTAAGAACTTAACTCCTACAGCTGGAGTACTATTCCCATAACCTGGACTTGAACCTTGCCCTGCATCAAATAAAGTTCCATTATATGAATACATTACATTATTGATACTATCACAACCTACGTAATCGTCAACGGCATTCCCTAAATCTGTGTCCAGAAAAAGCCCTACTTGAACTGAATCGTAAGCAACCTGCGCTCTATTTACTATTGTATATTGTACAAATAGACAGGAATCTAACGCAGTTCCTGGAGCGCTAAACCCATACATCATCCAGTGATACTCCAGCTCTAAACTCTTCTCAAGTGGGTGATTAATCCAGTAAATAGCCTGATCTCCTTTAATAATTGGATAGTCTCCATTATGCGGATCATAACAACCGTTTGAGTTAGCATCGAAAAAAGGAGCTAGATCAGTAGCAACTCCTAAAGTTGAGTCGCCAAACGCTGGCCAATTTTTGATTGCATCTGGCATGTTATAATTTGGTTGACCAGCACTTGCTTGATGAGTAGTAATTTCTTGTTTCGTGATTTTAAGTATAAAATCTCCAACTAAACCACCTGTATTTGAGATAGGTCCCGGTGCAAAAGCAGTTTGAAACCCATCAAGAGGAAAAACATTAAAATTAGAAGCGTTTTGCTTTTTCGCCGCTACAATAAAGTTTGCCGCATAAACAACGTGGTTCCCACTATTCTTTGGAAACTCTAAATTAGCAGTTGCACTATAAATCTCTTCAAAAAGAGGATCTGAGATTCTTACCCCAGTTCTAAAGGTATTTACATCGAAGATGGTTTGTTCTGCAGATGAAGGCTTCACAGAAGAAGAAGAGATATACAAACCTTTTGTCGTAGCAATTGCTACAAATTGGTCAATTAGGTCTACATTTATGCTAGTCTCTCCTGGGTCATTACCAAAGTGCGGATCAGCTATTGAGTCCATTGTTGAGCAAGCTATCATAGTTGAACGTGATGCTAAAAACCATGTTTTATTATTGAGTTTATTAATTGATCCTACTGTAGGGCCGGCATTGCTACTTGAAGGTACTCCTCGAATTTCTATCGACTTCAACTCCAAGTTAAGTGGATAACTAACCTTATAATAGTATTTATCTGTAGTATTTCTAGGAAAGGCAAATATTTCTCCTTCAGCAGATGCTTTCAAAATAAACAACCCTATTGGAGTCTTCGAAGAAAATCCCGCAGGGAAAAAATTCGTCCAAATCCCATTCTCATAAACAGCTACTGAATCTATGTTTCCGCGACCCAAAATAAAAGATGCATACACTCTATTTGCGCTATCGGCGGCAATAGAAATCGAACGAATAGTTGGATAATGAGTAAAACTCGTGCCATCAAATTTGCTTACTCCTGAATTACCGCTTGTTATCCATAATGTATCTGAATTTGTCGCTACAATATCGCGAACTGTATTTTGTGCCATTCCATTTGCGGTTGAATAAACAACAAAAGAAGTATCGTCAAAACTCATTAAACTTCCATTCTGAGTTATTAACGAGTTTTTCATCCAAACCTTCCCTTGAGCATATACCAATCCGCTTACAATGTCAGATACCGGCAAAAAGTCACTTGGTTTGTAATTAGAGAAAGTTGTACCGTCAAAGTGAGTTAATCCTGAATCTGTCGCTAACCAAATGTTAGAAGTATCTTGAATCATGACCTCATATATGTTGTCACTTATTAATCCATCTGCGACTGTATATTTGGTCCAGTTATTTGTAGTTGTTATCTGTGAGAAAGACTTTACCGCGAATAGCAGTAAAAGTGCAACTAAGCTTTTTTGTAAAATTGTTTTCATGGCAGTTGTTTTATTGTTCACATATTAGAAACCTAAAACACTGAAAACGTTGCCTGAGAAATAATTAGTTTTCGCCCTCCTCCAAGATTCTCTTTAACCGATCAGGATAATCGGTTATGATACCATCTACACCCATTTTTACAAATAAGCGCAAGTCGAACTCATCGTTTACAGTCCAAACATTGATCTTTTTGCCCATTTTGTGAACTTTTTGAACGACCAAAGGGGTGACATTTTTAAAATTCACGTTTACTTCTTCTGCAAAATCATAATGCCTCAGAGATTTGTAAGTAAACTGGCTACCTCCAATAAACGGGGCAACAGGAATAACAATCTCAAACAATTTTTGGACGTGACTATTTAAACCAGGTAGAGTTCTAAAGTTTTTCAACACTTTATCATTGAACGACTGCACGATGCACCAATCTTGAGCATTGTATTCGTTTATCAAATCAATCACATTCCGTTCTATTCCATGATGATAGGGGCTTCCGTCTTTAATTTCTAACAATAAGGTTGTCCTACCATTAACTAATTCGAGCACTTGACGAAATGTTGGAACCTTTTCGCTGCTAAAGTTATAATGAAACCATGATCCTGCAGAATAGCGTCGAATTTTTGTCATCGACATTTTACGTGCACTCCCCCAACCATTTGTGGTCCGTTTTAATGTTTTATCGTGCAAAACTATAACTACCCCGTCTAACGTCTGACGCAAATCCATTTCAATTCGGTCCACTCCTATCTCAATTGCTTTTTCGAAAGCAACTAAAGTATTCTCAGGCACTAAGCCAGAAGCACCTCTGTGGGCGATGATGAGTGGTCTATTTTTCACGTTCGGTAAATATAAATTTTATTCTCTTGTCACAGAAAAAGCGATAAGAATTCAATGTTTATAATTCAACCCCTGCTTCCCAAATTTCACTGAATATTAGCTATAAGTTTGCTGTAAATAGCAAGAAAAAATGAAACTAATTCTTTTTATAATAAGTCTCCTTTCCTTTCAAATTACACTTAATGCCCAAGAGTTCACTACTTATACTTGGGAAAATGGAAAAACCAAAGCCAAAGGTCGTCTAGTGCAAGGGGGCATTGAAGAAGGTGAGTGGAACTACTATAATCAGGAAGGGATCTTAACTCAAAAAGTAAACTACAGTTTTGGTACAATTGACGGGAATTATGAGCACTATTTTGACAATGGAAAACTAAGTGAAAAGGGAAATTTTAGAGATGCCAAAAGAGACGGTAGCTTCCAAACTTATTTCGAAAATGGAAAACCAGCCATGACTGGCTTTTATAACAACGGATACCAAGATAGTTTGTGGACCAGTTTCCATGAAAATGGCACTAAAGAATATGAAGGGACATACAATACCGATGTTAGAGTTAATGATTGGAAGTATTGGTATGCCAGCGGGCAATTGAAAAAAGTTGTGAATTACAATGAAGGAGAAAGAGTTCTTAATTTCTATAATTCAGCCGGTAAATTTTTAGTGAAAAATGGCGAAGGAAAGTGGTCTGAATATTATGACAATAAAAAAGTAAAAGCCACAGGAGAGTGCACTGAAGGCCGAAAACATGGCACTTGGAAAGAGTATTATGATAATGGTCTGTTGACATCAGAAATCCACTATACAAAAGGAAAAGAAGATGGAACTTGGAAATACTACCAAGAAAATGGAAAATTAAGTCAAGTAAGAAATTACAAACTTGGTCAAAAGCATGGTATTTGGGAAGACTATTATGAAAACGGAAATAAAAAAGCTGAAAAAACCTATAACGAGGGAATGCTTACCGGAAAATATACCGCATGGTTTAACGAGGGTATGCTAGCTGAAAAAGGCGCATTTTTAAATGGCAAGAAAACTGGCGAATGGGAGTGGTATCACGAAAATGGATTAGCTGATATGAAAGGTGAATTCAAAGAAGATACACAAGATGGGAAGTGGGAGTACTATTATGCCAATAAAGACCAGATTTTATCAGTCGGGAACTTTGAAAATGGAAAACGTAATGGAGTTTGGTTATACTATTATGAAACTGGAGAAGAATGGAAAAATGGAAGTTTCCTAAGCGATAAAAAAGATGGCCTTTGGAATATCTTTCATGAAAATGGAACACTAATCATCACAGGGAAGTACAATAATGGGCTGGAAGATGGTAAATGGAACACTTACTTTTCTGACAAAAGTGCTCAAGATGATGGCTTCTATATTAACGGAGAAATGTCTGGATCCTGGAAAGGGTGGTTTCCAAATGGCAATCAACGTTACATTGGTGCGTATTTAGCCAACAAAAAAGACGGGACTTGGACCTACTGGAACGACAACGGGACAAAAGAACTAGAAGAATCTTATAAAAATGGGTTATTACATGGTATTAGAAAAAGCTGGTATGGTAATCGCAATTTAAGAGATGAAGGAAATTACTCGGAAGGCAAGCAAGACGGGTTATGGATTTACTATCACGATAATGGTCAGAAAATGATGGAAACTAACTATGACAAAGGGAGAATCAACGGAAAGGTGACGAGTTATTATGACATAGGCACCTTAGAGAGTGAAAAAAATTACGTTAACGGAATCCCCCATGGTAATTTTACTTTTTATGAAAAGCAAGCTGGAAAAATAAAGCAAATCGTAAAATACAAGAAAGGTCAAAAGATTAGTAATGCAGATGACAATTAATAAAGGATGAAAAAAAATCTAACAGCCCTCCTATTATTTCTTCTCTTATGTCAATTTGGAATAAGCCAAAGTAGAGAAAATAAAGGCCTTCCTGATAACGAAGCATTCAAAAGCTTTTCAGGTTCTAAGCTTCTATTCGGTTTTAAGATAGGACCCACTATTCCTATTGGCGAATTTGGTGAAATTGATGTTAATAACGAAAAAGCAGGTCTTGCAAAGGCAGGAATTCAGTTAAATGCTAATTTACAATATCTTTTTACAGAAAGCTTTTACTTACTTATTGAAGGTGGATATTCTTCTAATCCAGTTGACGAAGATGAATTACTACTTCCCCTTACGAATGCAGTACCTGCATTCGTAAGGGTTTCTGCGACAAGCAAAAATTGGAATGGTAAAACTTTAAATGCAGCAGTAGGAACTAGAACAGCTATTGATGCAAAAACGTACTTTCTTACCAAGTTTGGTTTAGGAGTTCAAAATTTGAGTGCTCCCAGCTTTACCATAACGTTAACTGACGGCAGAACTACTGAAATTCTTAGTCAAAGCAGCTCTACTACAAACTCGCTAAACTTTATCGTAGGCGCTTCCATTGTAGCAGAAATAAACCAAACTACCTTCTTTAACATTGGGATAGACTACCTCAGGGCCGCTCATGAATTTAAAAATATCGCTGTAAATTATTCTATTAATGGAGCTAGTTCAGGCCCTACCGAATTTTTCGAGTACGACCAAAATGTTGAAATGATAGGTATAACTATTGGTCTTAGCTTTAAGATTTAACCCTAGACATAGATTAATCGTATAAATTTTACTACTTTTGCACAGAATTTAGTTGGAATTAATTAGGAGGGGACATTCGTCCCCTCTTTTTATAAAACAATTGTTGGAGATGATTACAAAGCCTGAGATTGTAAAATTAGTAGAAGAGGAAATAGAAGGAACAGAGTACTACATTGTAGATGTTTCGGTGAGTTCGTCCAACCAAATTCGAGTTGAAATTGATGGAGATAAAGGAGTTAAAATTAATGACTGCGTCCAAATTAGCCGTCACATAGAAGGCAATTACGACAGAGAGGAAGTCGACTTTGAGCTTACTGTAAGTTCCGCAGGAATGGATCAGCCATTTAAGATTTTACGCCAATATCAGCGTTATGTTGGTAGAGAAGTAGAAATGAAAACTACGGAAGGCGATAAAATAAAAGGAATATTAATATCGGCAGATGAGAACGCCGTAGTACTTGAAATTACGCGAAAGGAGAAAATTGAAGGCAAAAAGAAAAAACAAATAGTAATAGAAAATAAAACCGTTCCCATGGAGCAAGTAAAAGAAACTAAAGTGGTAATATCTTTCAAATAAGAACTATGGATAAGATAAATTTAAGCGAATCGTTTTCTGAATTTAAAGAATTCAAAGACATTGACCGACCAACCATGATGAACATTCTGGAAAGTGTTTTCAGAAATATGATCATCAAAAAATATGGTTCAGACGAAAATTTTGACATCATCCTAAACATTGATAAAGGAGATTTAGAAGTTTGGAGAAACAGAGAAATTGTTGAGGACGGAAAAGTAGAAGACGAGAATAGTCAAATTGCACTTTCTGAGGCAATTAAGATTGAGCCCGACTTTGAAGTTGGAGAAGAGGCATCTGAAGAAGTTAAATTAAATGACTTTGGAAGAAGAGCAGTATTAGCATTGCGTCAAAATCTTATTTCTAAAGTATTAGAGTTGGAAAAAGACAATATTTTCAAGAAATATGAAGATAGAGTTGGAGATATTATTACTGGAGAGGTGTACCAAGTTTGGAAAAGAGAACTGTTGATTTTAGACGATGAAAGCAACGAATTAATTTTACCAAAAACAGAACAAATCCCGAATGACTATTTCAAAAAAGGTGACAACATTAGAGCAGTTGTAAAGCAAGTTGAAATGCGTAACAACAAACCGTTGATTACGCTTTCAAGAACATCAACAGTCTTTTTAGAAAGATTATTCGAAATGGAAGTTCCTGAGATTTTTGATGGGCTTATTACCATTAAGAATATCGTTCGTGAGCCAGGAGAAAGAGCTAAAGTGGCTGTTGAATCTTACGACGACCGAATTGATCCTGTTGGAGCTTGTGTCGGTATGAAAGGTTCTAGAATTCATGGAATTGTTCGTGAATTAAAAAATGAAAACATCGATGTAATCAATTTTACTTCAAACAACCAATTGTACATTACGAGGGCGCTTAGTCCTGCAAAAGTTTCTTCTATTAAATTAGACGACGAGAATGGAAAAGCGGAAGTTTACCTTTCTCCAGACCAAGTTTCTTTGGCAATCGGTAGAGGTGGACACAACATTAAGTTGGCAGGAAAATTAACCGGTTACGAAATTGATGTGTATCGTGATAATGTTGAAAATGAGCCAGACGATGATGTTTTGTTAGATGAATTTGCTGATGAAATTGAAGCTTGGGTTATAGATGAATTAAAAGCTATTGGTTGCGACACCGCAAAAAATGTTTTAGAGTTATCAGAAGATGAGTTATTAAAAAGAACTGACTTAGAGGAAGAAACGATTAAGGAAGTTCGAAATATATTTAAGTCTGAGTTTGAATAAACTCAACAATAACAAGTAAACTAGAGTAAAAATTATATGGCCGTACAAAGACTGAGTAAAGTTGCCAGAGAGCTCAACGTTGGTATTAGCACTATTGTTGACTTCCTTGAAACAAAAGGAGTAACCATAGACGCTAAACCAAATACGAAGTTGGATGCTGAGGTGTATGACATAGTTAGTCAAGAGTTTGCTTCTGACAAAGGAGCAAAGGAAGAGTCTAAGAATGTCAGCATGCCATCCACTGACAGAGAAAGTGTTTCTATAGAAGGTAACAAAGCTGATATAGATGAAACTCCTGCAGCAGAAAATGAAGACGAAAGTATTCTAATTAAGAATATTCCCGCCGACGAGATTGCTGAAGCACCACCGGTAATAGAAGAAAAAGAAGCGAATAAAATTGAGATCCTACCTGCTGAAAATACGGATGATGGAAAAGTAAAAGTTTTAGGAAAAATCGATTTGTCGTCGATGAATCTGAAAACTCGACCTGACAAGAAGTCGAAAAAAGACCAAGAGGCAGAAGCTAAAGCAGAGAAGCTAGCAAAAGCTGAGCAAGAAAAAGCGAAGAAAGAAGCTGACAAACTAGCCAGTACAGAAGCAGCAGCTAAAAAGAAGGAACAAGAGGAGATTGCAGCGAAGCTATCAGTTGAAGAAGCAGAGGGAAAGAGACTTGCAGCAATTGAAGCAGCAAAACCTCAAGAAATAAAAACAGCCGTAGGCAAATTAGAGGGAATTAAAGTTCTTGGAAAAATTGAACTCCCTGTTGAGAAGAAACCAGTTGCTTCTTCATCTCAAAATAAAGAAACCCAAAAACCAAAGCGCAAGAGAAAACGAATTGCGCCTGCAGGCGGTGGCGGTGTCGGAAGACCTGTTCGTGGCGGTGGTGGCGGTGGCACGGGTGTCGGTGGCAACCGAAAAGGTGGCGGCGTAGGTCAGAAAAAAGTGCCGGACGTAGAATTGACTGACAAACAAATTCAAGAGCAAATTAAAGAAACTCTTGCAAGATTGACAGGTGGAGGTGGAAAGTCAAAGGGTTCCAAATACAGAAGACAAAAAAGAGATGCAGCGGCAGATGTAGCACAGCAAGAAGCGGAAGAAGCAGAATTGCAAAAAAGCATTCTTAAAGTAACAGAATTTGTTACTGCAAACGAATTAGCATCGATGATGGATGTTAACGTAAATGAAGTAATATCGGCCTGCATGTCTCTAGGTCTTTTTGTTTCGATTAACCAACGACTAGATGCCGAAACATTAACTATAGTTGCAGAAGAATTTGGTTTTGAATTAGAATTTATCAAAGCTGATTTTCAAGAAGATGTAAAAGAAGTTGCAGATAATCCAGAAGATTTAGTTGAGCGTTATCCGATTGTTACTGTAATGGGTCATGTAGATCATGGTAAAACATCATTATTGGATTACATTCGCGAAGCAAATGTTATTGCAGGTGAAGCTGGAGGAATTACACAGCATATTGGAGCCTACAACGTGGGACTTAAAAATGGTAAAAGAATTACCTTTTTAGATACACCAGGTCACGAAGCCTTTACAGCGATGAGAGCAAGGGGTGCGCAGGTAACCGATGTCGTTATTGTTGTTATTGCAGCAGATGATAACGTTATGCCTCAAACAAAAGAAGCAATTAACCACGCTCAAGCAGCAGGCGTTCCAATTATTTTTGCATTTAACAAAGTAGATCGAGATGCTGCTAATACAGATAATTTGAGAAATGAACTTTCTCAAATGGATATATTAGTAGAAGAATGGGGTGGTAAATTCCAATCGCAAGAGGTTTCTGCGAAAACAGGACAAGGTGTCGAAGAATTACTTGAAAAAGTATTACTTGAGGCCGAATTATTAGAGTTACAAGCAAATCCGAACAAGAATGCAAAAGGTGCAGTTATTGAATCTGAATTAGATAAAGGTAGAGGTTATGTTTCTACGCTATTAGTTCAAAGCGGAACCATGAAAGTAGGAGATGTTATTTTAGCAGGGCCACATTCAGGTAAGGTTAAAGCCATGTTTAACGAACGTGGACAAGAAGTGAAAATAGCAGGTCCATCAATTCCTGTATCTGTTCTTGGCTTAAGTGGAGCACCTAGTGCAGGTGATACATTTAACATTATGAACGACGAGAGAGAAGCAAGAATCATAGCTACTAAACGTCTTCAGTTACAGAGAGAGCAAGGAACAAGAGTTAAGAAACACATTACGCTTGATGAAATTGGAAGACGAATTGCAATTGGCGATTTCCAAGAGTTAAACGTTATAGTGAAAGGAGATGTGGATGGTTCTATTGAGGCACTTTCCGATTCATTGTTGAAACTTTCTACAGAACAAATTCAAGTGAACATTATTCACAAGTCTGTAGGAGCAATTTCCGAATCCGACATTATGTTAGCTGCAGCATCTGATGCGATTGTTATTGGATTCCAAGTTAGACCTTCAGTTAGTGCTAGAAAGATTGCTGAAGTTGAAGAAATCGACATTCGATTATATTCTATCATCTACGATGCAATTGAAGAATTGAAATCTGCAATGGAAGGAATGTTAAAAGCTAAAATTGAAGAGCAGGTCACTGCAACTGTCGAAATTAGAGAAACATTCAAAATATCTAAAGTTGGTACTATTGCTGGTTGTATGGTTACAAATGGTAAAATAAATCGTAACAATAAGATTCGAGTTATTCGAGACGGAATTGTTGTTTTCACAGGAATGTTAGGATCATTAAAACGATTCAAAGACGATGTGAAAGAGGTTGCTAGAGGTTACGAATGTGGATTGAACATTGATAAGTTCAACGACATTAAAGAAGGAGACATAATTGAAGCTTACGAAGAAGTGGAAGTGAAACAAACACTGTAATAAAACAATTCATTAAAATAGTAAGGGCTTTGACATCTGTTGAAGCCCTTTTTTTATGATGTACTTTTAAAAAAGGACTAATTCGTATTTAGTAAAAATTGGCGCTTTATACAAATTATATTATGCTAAGCACTGAAGCCTATTTAATTATGTTCTTCAACTTAAAAGTAAACAGTTTCTAATATTAAAGCACTGACTACCATATAGATCAACGTCAGCGGCCACCCTACTCTCATAAAGTCTTTAAAGTTATAGCCTCCAGAGCCATATACCATTAAGTTAGTCTGATACCCAATTGGCGTGATAAAGTTAGCGGCAGCTCCAAACGAAACGATTAAAATAAATGGAATTGGGTTTAAACTCAATTGCATGGCGATAGAAACCGAAATAGGGAAAAGAATTGCAACAGCTGCTTTGTTGGTTATATATGCGGCCAAAATGTTAGTGATAATGAAAATAAGCATCAGGAATAAAGTTGGACTAAGGTAGTTCTGTAAAAGCAAAAACCCTTTGGCCAAATAATTTGATGCTCCTGAATTATTCATTGCTTTTCCGAAAGCTAAACCAAACGCAATTAAAATAATTAAATCAAAATCTAACCCCTTACGAATCTCATTCAACGGCATTATTTTAAGCAAAATCCCCAAAAGCAATACACACGCCAAGCAAAGTAATAATGATACTGAGGAGAAAGCAGAAAGTATAACAGAAAAGACCAAGGCAGAAAAGACCAATGTTACTTTTATAACATTAATATCTTTAGGCTCCTCTGTGTGACTCAAAATATAGAAAGATCTATTGTTCTTTGCCCTTGAAACAAAATTACTCCCGCTAAAAACTAGTAACACATCTCCAGCTTTTAATTCCATGTCACCAATTTTGCCAGACAATCGTTCTCCGTTTCTATGAATGGCAACAATAGCAGCATCAAATCGAGCCCTAAAATCTGTTTCTTTCACCTTCTTACCAATCAAAAATGAGTTAAATGAAACCACGACTTCATTGGTGCTCGACTTCCCTCCTAACAAACGATCGACAATTTTAGGAAGTGTTAAGCCTAGACTGCCCTCTTTTATTTCTTCCAAAGCTTTTGTCTCTCCAGCAAAAAACAAAGCGTCGTCTTCTTGTAAAACAAAATTAGGAGCAACCGGACTAAAGCTCAATTCGTTTCTCACAACTTCTACTAAGTACAGTCCTTTAAGTGCTCTAAATCCAGAAGATTCTACCGTTTGATTAATAAGCTTAGAATTAGATTTAATTTGCGTTTCAACAAAAAATTCTCGATTCGCTTTAGTACCAGTCACTTCAGCAGAACGGGTGTCCGGCAATAATTTATTTCCAAACAATAGCAGGTAAATAATTCCAACCACCATCATTGGTAAACCAACAGCCGTAAAATCAAAAATCGAAAGCGACTCGAAACCTGCATCTATCGCTAACCCATTTACAATTAGATTAGTGCTTGTTCCGACTAAGGTTGCACAACCTCCCAAAATTGCTGCGTAAGACAATGGGATGAGTAGTTTAGAGGGCGCCACTTTATTTTTAATTGCCCAATTATTGGTATATGGCATCATCATAGCTACCAAAGGGGTGTTATTAAAAAAGGCTGAAAATGAAGCTACCACGGTCATCATGCCCAACTTAAAGGAACTTACATTCTCACTTCTACCAAAAAGACGTTGAAACAGAACATTCACAACGGACGACTTCTTAAAAATATCACTAATGATTAATAGCAATACAATAACTGCTAGCTGCTCATTTGCAAAACCATGTAAAGCTTCCGCTGGAGTTAATATTCCTCCAAATATGAAAACTAGAATAGCTATAAAAAAAGAAACTGTAGGTTTAAACCACTCCAAATAGAGGGCTGACAATAAAAACACAATTGTTGCTAGGAGCAGTATTACCGGAGTAGTTAACATTTAATATCCCGCAGTTGCACCACCAATTTGCTCCACTGGATGCCAAGTAGTCTTCGTTTCTAAAAAGTCTTGTATCGAATATGGATTTTCCACTTCATCGGAGTTTACCTTCTCTGCAGACCAAGAGCGAACTCTTTTTAAATTTTCGGTTGCTAACGCTTCAAGCTGAATGGCTTCTTTCGTTGAATAACCCAACAAAAGTAAGGCGTTCACATCCATGTGCGAAGCCATATGACTTTCTAATTCCGCACTTTTACCTGTTAAAATATTAACTACCCCTGCAGGAACATCCGAATGTTGCAGTACCTCAGCAAAACTAATAGCCGATAAAGGACCATTTTCATTGGCTAAAATAACAATAGTATTCCCTCCACATATAGTGGCAGCAACGGCAGAAACCAACCCTTTAAACATAACTCCCTTTCCACAAATAGAAGTAACAACCCCTGTTGGTTCCGCCATAGAAAAGTTAAAGTGGCTGCTGGCTACTGGATTTACACTACTAAACAATTGCTGAAACTTATCGCTCCAGCCTGCAAAATAGATTAAACGATCAATAGATGATTCTACAATCGCACTTGCTTTATTGGATGAAATCGCTTCTTCTTTAACCACCAATTCAACAAACTCAGATTTTCTGCTTTCCAAATTTTCTGCAATTCTGTATAAAATTTGACTGTTGTTGTAAGCTGATCTAACAGCCCAAGATTCTTGAGCCTTACGAGCAGCAACCACAGCGTTTCTAACGTCTTTTCTAGAACACAAACAAATATTACCCAGGCCTTGCCTTTTAGGGTTCTCAGGTACGTAATAACGACCTGATTCCGTTCTAGGAAATTTTCCGTTGATGTATATTTTGAATGTTTTCAATACTTCAATTCTTTCTGTCATGAATGCTACTATTTTACTCTAACAAATATAAGTAGAATCTATAAGGGTCGTTGATAATTACTAACCTCTTAGGAATAATACTTCAATTCAGAATAATTTTAAGATATAAGATGAACGATGTTAGAATACTCGCAAGGATGAGCGAAAAAGGAAAAAATGGTGAAGGCTAAATTGCTTATCTGCTATTCCATGGTTCGTAATTCCAAGATTTCACTCTAAAAGAGCTTCTCCAATCTTTAAATCTTCAACCGTTGTAATCTTAATATTGGCGTAGTTTCCATCTACCAAACTAACCTTTTTACCATGGGCTTCGACCACAGAAGCATCATCTGTAAAACTTGTATTGAACACTTGTTCATAGGCGTGTTTGAGTAAATTAACGTCAAAACATTGAGGTGTTTGTACGATCCTAAATGCACACCGGTCAACTGCAATTGAATAGTCAGCATCCACTTTTCGAATACTTTCTTTTAACCCCACCACGGGAATAGCTGCTCCCAACCTTTCTGCCGCCTCAAAAACACTTTGAATTGTCGCTATTGATACAAATGGACGAACTGCATCGTGCACGCCAACAATTCCTTCAGACTTAACTAAACTTAGTCCAGCTTTTACAGATTCAAACCTTACATCCCCGCCATTTGCAATTTTTATGTTTTCGAAAGCCGTGCCGTTTGAGATTTCTTGCCAACGTGGTATTTCAGATATTGGCAAAACCAAAAGAAGCTCCGCCAAGGGCAAAGCTTCTTTGAATTTCTCTAATGTATGTAAGATAATTGCCTTGCCTTTAATTTCAATAAACTGCTTTGGAATGGTTGCTCCCATTCGTAAACCTTTCCCTCCGGCAACTATGATTACATATTGTTTCAAATTTAGATGATTAACATCGCATCACCATAACTTGAGAATCTATATTTCTCCTTAATTGCGGTTTCGTAAGCCTTCATAATCAAATCGTACCCTCCGAATGCAGCGGTCATCATTAATAAAGTAGATTCTGGACTATGAAAGTTGGTCACCATCATGTCTGCAATGCTAAACTTATATTTTGGGAAGATAAACTTGTTTGTCCAACCCTTGTAAGGCTTCAACTCTCCATTGGTAGAAACCGAAGTTTCTAAACAACGCATACTAGTTGTACCAACAGCTAAAATCTTCTGTTTATTCTTCTTTGCACTGTTAACCATGTCGCAAGTTGACTCAAGAATCTCAATTTCTTCAGAATCCATCTTGTGCTTTGTTAAATCTTCTACTTCAACACTTCTAAATGTTCCTAAACCTACATGCAACGTCACAGGTGCAAATTCAACTCCTAAAATTTCACACTTCTTCATAAGGTGCTTACTAAAGTGTAGTCCTGCTGTTGGCGCTGCAACTGCTCCTTCATTTTTAGCGTACACGGTTTGATAACGATCTTCATCTTCTGGCTCAACCGGCCGGTCAATGTATTTTGGAATTGGAGTTTCTCCCAATCTTTCAATAATTGCCTTAAATTCATCGTGGGTTCCATCAAACAAGAATCGCAATGTTCTTCCTCTAGATGTTGTATTGTCAATTACTTCAGCTACTAAATCGTCGTCTCCAAAGTATAGCTTGTTTCCAATTCTTATTTTTCTGGCAGGATCCACTAAAACATCCCAAAGCAAGTTTTCCCCGTTCAATTCTCGCAATAAGAATACTTCGATTTTTGCTCCAGTTTTTTCTTTATTCCCGTACATCCTAGCCGGAAAAACCTTGGTATCATTCATTACCATAACGTCCCCTTCGTTCAAATAGTCCATGATGTCTTTGAACTCTCTATGTTCAATGGTACCCTCTTTTCTGTTAACAACCATCATGCGAGATTCATCTCGGTTTGGAGTAGGTCGTTGAGCAATTAATTCTTCAGGTAAATCGAATTTGAACTTTGATAATTTCATTGTGCTTGAGTGATTAGTATCGTTCCGAAAAAATGAAGTGCGAAGTTACGAAAAATGGACTAAACTAACGAATGCTGTTCAATGTAAGAACTGGCTTCATCAATTGTCATCGCAGTAGCAACATTAAACTCCCCTATTTTCGTTCGGCGAAGGGCTTTTAGGTAACCTCCAACACCTATTTTTTTTCCAAAATCATGTGCAATAGACCGAATGTAAGTTCCTTTTGAACAAGTAATTCTAAAGTGTACTTCTACGCCTTCTATCTGCTTAATTTCAAACGAATGAATTGAAATTCGCTTCGTTTTCATTTCAGGGATTTTCCCGGCTCTTGCTAAACTATAAGCTCTTTTACCGTCAATTTTTTTTGCTGAAAAAATAGGAGGTAACTGGTCTACTTCACCTTCCATGTCATTCGCAACTTTGCACAAATAAGCGTCATTTAAGTGGCTTGTTTCTTGAAAATTATCAGGTTCCGTTTCCAAATCATAGGAAGGTGTTGTCGCACCCAACTGTATAATTCCGGTATATTCCTTCTTTAATCCTTGAATGGATTCTATGGTTTTTGTTTTCTTACCTGTGCAAACGATTAATAATCCAGAAGCTAGAGGATCTAGCGTGCCTGCATGTCCAACTTTAACTTTCTTTACACCGGTCGATCGCTGCAATGCATACTTTAGCTTATTCACTGCATCAAAAGATGTCCAGGTTAGCGGCTTATCAATCAGGAGAACTTCCCCTTCAATAAAATTTGGCATGAAAAAATGCTTGAGTTAATCTTTCGATTTCTTCATAATGGCATACATTCCAATTCCGAAGCCTAAAAGAACTATGATTGGAGCAACAGTAATTCGAATTGGAGAGAACAACTCCTCTCCGTTGAATACTGTTGGGTCATCAGACCCTCCGCCAACCATTAATAAATAACCAATTATGACTACAACAACTGCTGCTATAAACAATTTGTAATTCTCTTTGCCAAAGGCGAGTTCGTTTTTTGTTGATTCACTCATAATTTTAATATAAATCTCCGCTTTGCATTCTTAAAAATTTGCGCACTGCAAGAGAGGTTGACACCCACGAAATTAAGATTCCTAATGTTACTACCAAACCAAACAGAATTCCGTAAAAGTTAAAGTTTTGTAATTCAAAAAATTCAGGCAAGTTACTCTTGATACTATACATCACTCCTGATAGTAAGGCAACAGCAATCAAACCACTTAGGAAACCATTTAGCACTCCACGAGCAACAAATGGTCTTCGAATAAATCCTCCGGTTGCCCCTACCAACTGCATTGTTTTAATTAAGAAGCGTTTAGAATAAATAGCCAATCGAATCGTATTATTTATCAATGCAATCACAACAATTAAAAGTAATAAACTGAATCCCAATAAAACCAGTCCAATTTTTTGGACATTTTTATTCACCGCCGCAATCAAATCCATTTGGTAATCTACCATTCTTACAGCCGGCAAGCGTTTCAGTTCTTTTTCAATTAATGCTGCACTTCCCTCTTCCGCGAACTTGGCGTTTAAGTACAAATCAATGCTACCGGAAAGTGGGTTGAAATCTAAAAATTCAACAAAATCCTCACCTAGCTCCTTTTTCATTATTTCAGCAGCCTGTTCTTTATCGATATATTCTATTCTGTTAGTGTATTCCTTTGCCTCTAGAACTTGTTTCAAGCGCGAAATATCTGTTTCAGATAAGTTTTCCTTCAGGTACAATGAGAACCCTATGTTTTCTTTTACATGATCAGAGATCTGTTTGGCATTTAACAAAATAATGCCCAGCATGCCCAACATGAACAAAACCAACGAAATACTGATAATGGTAGAAACGTATGAGGTTCTTACCTTAATTGCTGATTTCTGACTTTCTTGTTTTGCCATAGCTTTTAGAATTGTGCTAAATTAGAATTTAGCCGCATCATATACAAGTATGATTTATTTCAGAACACCCATTTTTACCGCAATCTTCTTTCCAAACTCCCGAATCTCCTCTGCAATGTCTTTCTCTCCCGTAGATCGCTCAAAAGAATCTGCCATGGTAATGATGTTTTGCGCAGCGAATTTTTTCATCTCATCAACCATCATTCCTTTGGTCCACAAGTCAATACGCAGCGTATTGTTTTCTTCTTCGTCCCAAATTGCCAAATTAATGGCTTTACTAAGGTTTAATTTCTCCTTTTCAGAGCCTTCTGCTGTCCACTCGATGGATTCCGGAACTTGGTTTTCATCTAATTTTATCTTGAAATTAATTTCTGATTCTCTTGACATTATCGTTGTGGTTTATAATTCGACATTCTTAATATTCTATTGGCGTCTTGAATTTCCATTAACTCTTCCAAGCCAACATCTTGGTTATTTTCCATAAAAGATTTAACCAATTGGTATCCTACCCATTGACCTACTCTACCGGGAGAACCTTGAGGAAAGCCTGCAACAAATGGCGCATCGCCCATGTATTTCCTTATTTGATGGTTTTCTGTAGAAAAAAGCAATTCCAAGTCAATGAAATGAAACCAAATTGAACCTTCATTGTCTTCACACCAGGCCAAATCTTCTGGCGAATAGTTAAAAAACAAATGTTTTTCCTGGTTGGGTAAAAACGCTTCCAATAAATAGGCAACCTTACCATAATAGACCATTTGCTCTAAAAAGTCTTGACCTCCTGCAGTTTCAAATTCAGTAAGCAACCACGCTTTCATAGCATCAGGAACTATGTATAAGCGATCAAAGTTTTGAAACTTATATTTTGGAATCCCAATCTTAGGGTAAATTTCAAAGTTGCCACCCAAATACATATCAAGGCCAATCGCCAAAACTTGATCGTCTGCTGCAGTTGCATAGTTAAACGCAGCTGTCATGGTTACCACATCGGGAACAATTCTTTCAGGAAAATAATAATGGTATCGTTTAAAAGCATCCTCCAAATCTGCAAATTCAGGCTTCAAAGAACCCTCGGGATACATTTCTTTTACCTGATCTAACACCTCTACAATGTCTTTGTTGTTCAAGTACTGATTAAAAATATTTATAATTAACGGGTCATTCATTCTGCCAAAACCCATAATCCCTTCTACATATAGCGGAAAAAAGTTAGAATATTTTTCATTCAACAAGCCCCATTCCTCTTGGCTCGCTCCGTCCTTTTTAACATCCATCACATCTAGGTCAAACCTACGATAATCCTGACCTATCGTAATTTTTTCAATTGCTACTTCAAACCTATTTGAATCGCATGAAGACAAGGCGAGAGTGCTGAGTAAATAAATTGAAATAACGGTTTTTAACTTCATTTGAAAAAACAACTTAGCTTTGTAATAAATAATACAAACAAAATTATGAAAAAGACTACGTTGCTCGCCGTCCTTTTAGCACTTGTAATTGGAAGTTTCGCACAAAAAGACTTTCAACTAGGATTGCAGTTTTCTCCAAGCATTGGCTGGTTGAAACCAGTCGGTGATAATATTGAAGCCGATGGTGCTAAGATAGGCTATACTTTTGGTGTTATTGGGGACTTTAACATTTCTGACAACTACATTTTTTCTACAGGTATTCAACTTGTGAATACAGGGTTCACTGCAATTAAACCGGACGTGCAGGAAGTTACCAATACACAAGGGGACTTAGAAAACGGTTACGGGTCTACTGTTGCAGATGTACGTTTAAATTACATAGAGGTACCATTAACCTTAAAATTAAGAACCAACGAAGTAGGCTACATGAAGTACTACGCACAAGTTGGTCTTGGATTGGCTGCAAATTATAGAGCATTGGCAGATGAGAAATTCACCTATGTGCCTGCAAATGGAAACTCTAGCCAACCAATTTCTAACGAAGAAGTAGACTACAACGACGAAATCAACTTATTCAGAGCAGCATTAATTATTGGTGCTGGAGTCGAATACAATCTATCTGGAAGTACTTCTTTAGTCGCCGGAGTTACCTTTAATAATGGGTTTACCAATATTTTCAGTAAGGATGTTTATTCTGCAAACGGCGCAGGAAATGTTGAGGTCCCTGCAGCTGGAGAGCCTGAACCAGGTAGATCTAAAAGTGCCAAATCAATTAACAACATGATTGTTTTAAACATTGGTCTACTTTTCTAAGCATCTCTTCACATGAAAATAGCGCTAGCTCAGCTCAATTACCACATTGGAAATTTTGAAGCCAACGAAGCAAAGATTTTAACTAATCTTCAAAAAGCAAAAGCTGAAAATGTTGACTTAGTTGTATTTTCTGAACTAGCAGTTTGCGGCTATCCACCAAGAGACTTTTTAGAGTTCGAGAACTTTATTAACCTTTGCCTCAACGCAGTAAATCGAATCGCCTCCAAATGTGTTGGCATTGCAGCAATAGTTGGGGGCCCCTCTTGGAATGCCTTGAATAGTGGGAAAAAACTATACAACACTGCCTTTTTCTTAGCTGAAGGTAAAGTTATTTCTACGCACTATAAACAGTTGCTTCCCACGTATGATGTCTTTGATGAGTACCGCTATTTTGAACCAGCAGAAGAGGTGCAATGCATCGAATATTTAGGCGAAAAATTTGCTTTAACTATTTGTGAAGACTTGTGGAACATTGATGGAAAAGAGCTCTACCCTAACTCTCCAATGGAAAAGTTGAGTTTAGAATCACCCGATTTTATGATCAATATTGCCGCCTCGCCATTTGCGGTGAGTCAAACCAACAACAGAGATGAGGTATTAAAATGGAACACAAAAAAATACAACTTACCTGTTTTTTACGTAAACCATGTTGGTGCACAAACTGAGTTAATTTTTGATGGTGGCTCTTGTGTCTATAATCAAAATGGAGAATTAATTTCTCAACTTCCATTCTTTGAAGAGTATTTTTCCATATTTGACACTCAAGCATTAAGCAAGCAAAAGGAGACTTCTATTCCTTCGAAATACGAAAAAATTGAAGCTGCGCTTGTGTTAGGAATTAAAGATTATTTCAAAAAATTAAACTTCAAAACTGCAACACTAGGCTTAAGTGGCGGTATTGACTCTGCATTAACGCTTGCGCTTGCTGTAAAAGCATTGGGCAAGGAAAATGTATGCCCCATTCTAATGCCTTCTCAGTTTTCTTCAGAACACAGCATTTCTGATTCGTTAGAATTGTGTAAAAATCTAGGTTGCAACTACCACATCATTGAGATTGAAAATATTTACCAATCATTTGATAAGCAGCTAACAAACTTATTCGAAGGAACAACATTTGGCATTGCTGAAGAGAACATACAGTCTCGAATACGAGGAACGTTATTAATGGCTCAAAGCAATAAGTTTGGGTCAATTCTACTCAATACTTCGAATAAAAGTGAATTGGCAGTAGGTTATGGAACCTTGTACGGTGATATGGCCGGCGGCCTTTCCGTGATTGGGGATGTTTATAAAACTGAAGTTTTTGACTTATGCCATTTTATCAACCGAGATGCTGAAATTATTCCTGATAATATTATTACCAAACCTCCTTCTGCCGAATTAAGACCGGATCAGTTTGATTCTGACTCCTTACCAGATTATGAGATCTTAGATACTATTCTTTTCGAATACATTGAAAACCGCCAGAGTCCTGCAAATTTAATTGAGAAGGGGTTTGATGAAAAACTTGTTAAACGCATATTAAAGTTGGTGAACATGAACGAATACAAACGCCACCAAACACCACCAATTCTAAGAGTTTCTTCAAAAGCATTTGGAATGGGAAGGAGAATGCCAATAGTCGGAAGGTATTTGAGCTAAGTGTGACCCCTTACTTATTAAGAGGCTTTTTATTGTTTGTGCTTTAATACATTCGTCGTCCCTCGAAACACGCGATAAGTTAATTTGAATGATCTCGAAGTTTAAAACAAATTAAGCCCAAACTTTAGTCCCTTCAGAACAGTTTTTACAGATATCTATATTCTCGCGGCCTTTAAAGAGTTGTTTCCTAAAGCCATTGTAACTTTCGCTGAACCAAATTTTCTTAAAATCATCCTTTTCAAGTTCCCCCAAGCGGTGATTGGCATCTTTGTCAAAACAACAAGGAATAACTTTCCCGTCCCAAGTAATTACGCACGAGTGCCACAGCTTCCAACAGTTATTTTCTAAGGAGTTTTTAATCTGATACTTGCCGTTATCCAACTTTCTGTAGCGAGAATATTTGTCGTTTTCAGGAATCAATTCATTCCCATTTTCATACTCGTATACTTGTGCTGTTTTTAACTTCACCTCATCTACTCCGTATTCTTTAGCCAACTCAAACACTTCATCAATTTGGTGTTCATTGGGTTTAACCACCAAGAATTGAAAAATAATATGAGGCGTTGATGACTTTGCCTCTTTTTTTGCTTTCACAATATTCTTTGTCCCTTCCAACACCTTTGAAAGTGTTCCTCCTATTCGATAGTTTTCATACGTTTCTTGTGTCGTTCCATCAATAGAAATAATTAATCGACTTAACCCTGATTCTACTGTTTTTACTGCATTTTCAGGAGTTAAAAAATGAGCATTTGTTGAAGTTGTGGTGTACATTTTCCGATCGGAACCGTACTTCACCATGTCCAAAAACTTAGGGTTAATGTATGGTTCCCCTTGAAAATAAAAGGTCAGGTAAAATGTTTCTCTCCAAACCTGATCAATTACTTTTTTGTAAAAACCTTCTTTCAAGTTTCCAGTTGGTCGGGTAAATTGTTTTAGCCCACTTGGACATTCAGGGCAACCTAAATTACAAGCTGTAGTAGGTTCTATGGCAATTGCCATGGGAAAACCCTTCTGATTTGGTTTGCCACTCCATTTGGATCGATAATAACTTCCGTAAACCTTTAGCGCGTTCGCAAACCTTCTAAAAGAAGCTTTTTTCATCATTTGCAAACTGTCGTTGAAGTAAATTTTCACCTGACAAAAGTAATGGTTCTGAGTTTGCCGAAAAGGATAAAGGTTTAAATTCAATTGCCGTTCTTGTAAACGAATAATTGAATATTAAATCGAGGCATTATTTTTGTTTCCTAGCGCAAAAGATCATGAAAAACTACCTCATCTTATTTTTGTCATTCATTTTGCTTGTCGCGAATGCTCAGGCAAATACCGAGGGACAAGTAATTGATAGCGAAACAAAAGAAGGAATTGCTTTCGCAACAATATTATTTAAAGATAGTAAAACTGGTATTGCAACAGATATTGACGGCTTTTATGAATTCAGTAAAAACTTTCGAGTCAAACAATTTCGTTTCAGCGCCATAGGCTATGAGAACAAATACATTAGTCTTGAGAAGTTAAAGGCACAAAACTATCTCATTTATTTAAAGAGGGGCAGCTATAAGATTGAGGAAGTTGAAGTTTTGCCGGGAGAAAATCCTGCTCATCGAATCATCAACAAAGCCATTGAAAATAGAGATCTTAACAACCCGGAGCTTTCCTCTTATTTCTACTACGAATCCTACAATAAAATGGTATTTACGAGTCCCATGGATACCAACTCCAGAAGTAAGTTAGACTCTATTACCATACGAAGTGTTCAACAAGAAAACGTGGATAGCTTTCCAGACTCTAAGGTGGGTTTATAATGGAGTCGGTTTCTCAACGAAACCACTACCCGCCAACTAAGTCGTACGAAGTGGTAACAGAATCGCGCATCTCAGGGTTAAAGACTCTCTTTTTCAGTCTGCTTGCTACCCAATTACAATCCTTTTCCTTGTATCAAGATTACATCATGATTTATGGAATTAATTATTTAAGTCCGATAAGTAAAGGAAGCACAGGCAAATACTTATTTGTTTTAGAAGATACTATATTTCACGAAACAGATACCAGTTTTATTATCTCTTTTCGCCCGCAAAAAAACAAGAATTTTAAAGCACTGCAAGGTATAATGACCGTCAACACCAATGGCTTTGCAGTTGAAAATTTTGTTGCACAACAACACGACGCTGCGGGCTTTCCGGTAAAAGTTCAACAGCGTTACGTGTTAATTGAAGACAAACAGTGGTTTCCGACTCAGCTCCATATAGATATTGTTTTTGCATCTGCAGATCAAGAGGATTTTAGCATTATGGGAAAAGGGAAGAGCTATTTGCGAAACATTAGTTTACAGCCAAAAATTGAAGAAAAAGAAATTGGCAACTTGGCGCTAAAAATGGACGGTGAAATTGTGCTAAAAGGAGAAGATAAATGGAAAGAACTTCGAGAAGTTCCGTTGACAAAAAAGGAATTATTGACGTATCAATTTGTGGATAGTATTGGTGAGAAAGAAAACATAGACCGTGTAGTTTATTTCACAAAAGGACTCATCAACGGATATGTTCCAGTTGGAAAGTTTAATCTTTTATTAGACAAGTTTCTAAAATTTAACCAATACGAATCTGTTAGATTGGGCGCGGGAGTAGAAACTGGAGAAGGGTTGTTTGGACCTCTTCGGGTAGCTGCATATGGAGGTTATGGCTTTAAAGACAAAGCTTTTAAATATGGTTCCCACATTCGATGGGCTCCAAAAAACAGCAACCATTTTGAAACTAAGTTTTTCTATTCCAATGATTTAATTGCTGTTGGAAGGGCTAATTTTTTCAAACCGAACGGAATGTTGTTCTCAGGGGGTGAATTTCAAAATTTTATTAATGACCAATTTGACACCCAAGAAAAATGGGAAGCAACTATTTCGTTCAGAGCGCTGCGAGATTTCCATTTTACCTTTTTTGGAAACCAGCAAACACGAGACATTAACTCAACCTATCAATTTGTTATTCCAAACGATGGAGCTATTTCTTCCTTTAACAACACAGAAGTTGGTGTCAATTTCAGATTCTCTTTCAATGAAAAATTTGGAGAAATGTTAGGAGTTACCATTCCTCTTGAAACAAAAAGCCCGGTAGTGCTTTTTAAATATACCAGAGGGTTGGGCAATGTATTGAATGGAGATTTTGAATATGATAAAATTGACCTAATCTTTGCCAAAAAATTTACGGTTAGGAACATAGTAATCACCTCTTTACAAGCAGAATTTGGTTATGTAAGTAACGCTTTACCGCTGACTGCACTGTACAGTTTCAAAGGAATTTTTAATGAAAATGTTAGAGTTGCATCGAGCAATAGTTTTGAAACAATGGCACCTAACGAATTTTTTGCCGATCAACAAATGAGCCTCTTTTTTAGACACAATTTTGGAAGTTTACTGTTTAACAAACCAAAATTCAAGCCTGAGCTGCTCCTAATAAGTTCATTCGGGTTAGGTAGCCTTCAAAACCGAGAAAAACACACCAACTTTGATTTTAGTGTTCCAGAAAAAGGCTTTTTAGAGTCGGGTGTGCAGTTCAATAGTCTTTACCGCATGAAATACATTTACGAAGGCATGTATTTGGGGTTTGGCATAGGTGCCTATTACCGATATAGAGCTTATGCAAAGGAAGACTTTAAAGACAATGCCGCCCTTAAATTAACGGCTACGTTTAGTATGTAAGTTTAATTGCAAGACATTATTGCGATATTAACACAACATGATTTAAAAGTTCTGCCCATGGTTAGATGGATTAGCAGTTAATTGTCATACCTTAGACATCTTACAGTTAATCGAAAATATACCTTTGTTTCACCAAACTAGTTTATGAAACACATTGCCATAATTGGAAACGGAATTTCTGGCGTTACCGCAGCGAGGCACATCCGCAAACTTTCCGACCACAAAATCACCCTAATTTCTGCTGAAACAGAGCATTTTTTCTCTAGAACGGCATTGATGTATGTATACATGGGCCACATGAAGCAAGAACATGTAAAACCTTACGAAGATCACTTTTGGGCTAAGAATAGAATAAACTTAAAAATGGGCTTTGTTTCTAATGTAGACGCTAGCAATAAAAAACTGCTTTTTGATAGCGGTGAAGAAATGCCTTTTGATGATTTGATCATTGCTAGTGGGTCAAAACCAAATAAATTTGGTTGGAAAGGCCAAGATTTGGACGGTGTGCAAGGCTTATACTCATGGCAAGACTTGGAACTGATGGAAAAGAACACGCAATCCATCGACAGAGCTGTCATTGTTGGTGGCGGATTGATAGGAGTTGAAATGGCAGAAATGTTACTATCAAGAGGCATTAAAGTCACCTTTTTAGTGCGAGAGAGTCGGTTTTGGGGAGTTGTGCTGCCAAAAGAAGAAGGAGAATTAGTTTCACGTCACATCAAATCTCACCACGTAGACCTACAATTTGAAACAGAACTCGAGGAAATTATTCCAGATGAAAATGGCAGAGTAAAAGCAATTAGAACAAAATCGGGTGAAGAAATTCAGTGCCAATTTGTAGGTTTAACGGCAGGTGTTAGCCCAAATATGGACTTTTTAAAGGGTGGGTCTTTAGATTTAAACAGAGGTATTTTGGTGAATGAATTTCTAGAAACCAATGTTCCGAATATCTATTCCATTGGTGATTGTGCCGAATTCCATCAACACCCAACTGGCAGAAGAAATTTAGAGCAAGTTTGGTACACCGGGAAAATGATGGGTGAAACAGTAGCACAAACCATTTGCGGAACTAAAACCGCTTACCGACCAGGTGTTTGGTTTAATTCTGCTAAGTTTTTCGACATTGAATATCAGACGTACGGATGGGTTTGGGCAGAACCAAAAGACAATGAAGCAACACTTTATTGGGAGCATGCTGACGGTAAAAAGTGTTTAAAATTGGTCTACGATAAAAACAACCATTCCTTTTTGGCCGCCAACGTATTTGGAATAAGACTTCGCCATAAGGTGTTAGATTATTGGATTGCTAATCAAACCAAAATAAGCCAAGTAATTGATCAACTAGAAGATGCAAACTTCGAACCTGAGTTCTATGAAAATAGTTTCCCAACAATCAAAAAACAGTTTCAATCACAAATTCCTCAAACCGTTTAAGCCATGACGAAAATAGATAAAGACATCGCCTTGGTTTCAGGACCACCAAAAGACATTAACACTACCCAGAAGATTGCTACGCTAATTGGAATGAGCGGACTTCTCATTTTAGTATTAGCGGCTTTTAACGTAAACTTCCCCAACAAAGGGGTATGGTTAACCATTGCTTTGAGCTCTATTGCGGGAGGAATCATTTTGTATTCTAAAGGAGCTTATAGCAACAAACAAGGAGGAATAAAAAACGACGGCGTCTGGTTTAAAAGCATCAGCAGCAGAGGGTTTATGGCTTGGATTGCAGGCATTGCCATGACAGGTTTTTACATTGTTCTCTATTTTTTCCCTACTCTTTTGGGTTTAAACACTGCCGGAGAAAACACAGGTGTTATTTCACTATTCGACCCGTTGAGCAGAATGCTAAGTGGCAACGATGCAAGCCAATGGTTTGTTTATGGAACCCTCTATACTGTTGCAATCGTAGCATTTGGGATTAAATTTATGTGGAAATACCGCAACAATAAATACGAGCGATTAAGAACT
>JBLHTZ010000008.1:0-73501 GCA_047627915.1 Vicingaceae bacterium | reverse complement strand
GATGATATATTCCGGTGTATAAATCTTCTGTTTTTTTAGCAATAGCTTCCCTTAAACTCAATAATCCAGGCATTGGGGCATATTGATTCATTCCGGAGTACATCGCTTTTGTTACAAGCTCTATGAGTCTTGGCGAACAGTCAAAATCAGGAAAGCCCTGAGACAAGTTCAGGGCTTTTTCTTGAGCGGCCAAAGCCGACATTTTTGAAAATATGGTAGTTCCTACTTTAGGAAGTTTACTTTTTATACTGGCACTCAAATTTGGCATCCTGCCTTATTTACTAATTGTTGCAGATAAGAACTCTCTGTTCATTCTAGCAATGTTTTCAATAGAAATTCCTTTCGGGCACTCTACCTCACAAGCTCCTGTGTTCGAACATGGGCCAAAACCTTCTTTTTCCGCCTGTTTTACCATGTTTAATACTCTATCCTTGGCTTCAATTTTACCTTGCGGTAACAACGCATACTGAGAAACTTTTGCAGCTACAAATAAAGATGCTGATGCATTTTTACAAGCTGCAACACAAGCTCCACATCCAATACAGGCTGCAGAATAAAATGCTTCATCTGCATCTTGCTTTTCAATTGGAATAGAGTTAGCATCTTGTGTATTTCCTGAAGTATTTACAGAAATGTATCCACCTGCTTGCTGAATGCGATCGAATGCGCTTCTATCCACCATTAAATCCTTTATTATAGGAAATGCTTTAGCTCTAAATGGCTCGATGTAAATTGTCTCACCGTCTTCAAATGAACGCATGTGTAATTGACAAGTGGTCACCATCCTTGAAGGACCGTGAGGTTCACCATTAATGTACAGTGAACAAGAGCCACAAATACCTTCTCTACAATCGTGGTCGAAAGTAACAGGGCTCTCCCCTTTATTAATTAGGCCGTTATTTAAAATATCCAACATTTCTAAAAAAGAACTGTCAGGAGAAATATCATTTAACGGATAAGTTTCGAGGCTACCTTTAGCATTGCCGTTTTTTTGGCGCCAAACTTTTAATGTTAAGTTTAATTTTTTTGCTGCTGACATATCTGTTATTTATAAGAACGAGTTTTTAACTCTACGTTTTCAAAATCTAATTTATCTTTATGGAGAATCGCATCAGAAGGTTTTCCAGTATATTCCCATGCAGAAACATATGCAAACTCTGCATCTCTTCTTAAGGCTTCCCCGTCTTCGGTTTTGTATTCTTCTCGGAAGTGACCACCACAAGATTCTTCTCTTTCTAATGCGTCTCGTGCAAACAATTCTCCTAGTTCTAGGAAATCTGCAACCCTTCCTGCTTTTTCTAACTCTTGGTTCAATTCATTAGCTTCCCCTGGAACCCTTACATCGTTGTAAAATTCTTCCCTTAAGGCTGCAATTTCTGAAATTGCTTTATTCAACCCTTCGGCAGTTCTGGACATTCCAACTTTATTCCACATGATTAATCCCAATTTTTTGTGGAAATAATCTACTGTTTTTGTACCGTTGTTGTTTATTAGCTTGTTTATTTCGTCCGTTGCTTTCTTCTCTGCTGCAACGAATTCTGGAGAGTCGGTAGAGATTTTCCCTGTCCGAATATCGTTAGCTAAGTAGTCACCAATAGTGTAAGGTAATACAAAATAACCATCTGCTAAACCTTGCATCAAAGCAGAAGCTCCTAATCTATTTGCTCCGTGATCTGAAAAGTTTGCTTCTCCAATCGCATACATCCCTTCGACATTTGTCATTAGGTTGTAATCGACCCAAAGACCGCCCATGGTGTAGTGCACTGCAGGGTAGATTCTCATTGGAGTTTTGTACGGATTATCATCGGTAATTTGCTTGTACATGTCAAACAAGTTACCATATTTTGTTTCAATAACTTTTTCTCCGAGAGCAGTAATCTCTTCTTTCGAAGCATTTGAAATACCTTTTACAAGAGCTTCCTCTTTGCCGTAACGCTGAATTGCTGCTGCAAAATCTAAGAATACTCCTTCATTAGTATCGTTATCAACTACGCCGTAACCTTGATCACATCTCTCTTTTGCTGCTCTCGATGCAACATCACGTGGTACTAAGTTTCCGAAAGAAGGATATCTTCTCTCCAAATAATAGTCTCTATCTTCTTCTTTAATTGCTGTTGGCTTGAGTGTTCCTTTTCGAACTGCCTCAGCATCTTCTAATTTCGCTGGAACCCAAATTCTACCATCATTTCTCAATGACTCAGACATTAACGTCAATTTTGACTGCTGTGTTCCGTGAACAGGAATACAAGTTGGGTGAATTTGTGTGTAACATGGGTTTGCAAAATAGGCGCCTTTTTTATGTGCCTTCCAAGCAGCTGTAACGTTAGAGCCCATTGCATTTGTTGAAAGGAAGAATACGTTTCCGTATCCGCCAGATCCTAAAACTACTGCGTGAGCCGAATGTCTTTCAATTTCTCCAGTCACTAAGTTTCTTGCAATAATACCTCTGGCTTTGCCATCAACTATTACCACGTCTAACATTTCGTGACGATTATACATTTGGATTTTACCTTTTGCAATTTGTCGGTTCATTGCAGAGTATGCACCTAATAACAATTGCTGTCCAGTTTGTCCCTTTGCGTAAAATGTTCTAGATACTAACACTCCTCCAAATGATCGGTTATCTAATAACCCACCATAATCTCTTGCAAATGGAACTCCTTGTGCAACACATTGGTCAATAATGTTTGCAGAAACCTCTGCTAGTCGGTACACATTTGCCTCTCGTGATCTATAATCGCCACCTTTAATGGTGTCGTAGAACAACCGGTATGTTGAATCTCCGTCACCTTGATAATTTTTGGCAGCGTTAATTCCACCTTGCGCAGCAATTGAGTGCGCTCTTCTTGGGGAATCTTGGTAACAAAAGGCTTTAACGTTGTAGCCCAATTCTGCTAAAGTTGCAGCAGCAGAGCCACCAGCTAATCCTGTTCCAACTACGATAACATCAATGTTACGTTTGTTGGCAGGATTCACCAAGTTAATGTTGTTTTTATAGTTTGTCCATTTATCGTGTAATGGACCTTTAGGTATTTTCGAATCTAAACTCATTTCTTCTTGAATTTGAAGGGGACTTAGGCCGCCATTATAAATAGATAAACAGGAATTATAGCGAACAATAATGGCACTATAACCGCGAAGGCGTAGCCTATTTTGACAATTATAGGCGAATACTTCTTATTTCTTAAACCAATTGATTGGAATGCACTTTGAAAACCATGTACTAGGTGGAAACCCATTGCAATCATTGCAAATACATAAAAAACAACTAGAATTGGATTAGCAAACCCTTCCATAACAATGGTATAGAGGTCTTTCATAGCAACTCCAATGTTTTCTCCGGCTAGCATCACTTCTCCCGCATTTGTAACCGTTGCTCCTTCTGCAATTGAACCGTCTTGAAGTAGTGGCGATAAACCGTCTTCCGACATCATAAATTCTGTTTTACCAAATTTATATTCATACCAGAAATTCTGCATGTGAACAACAATGTACACTAAGATGATGGTTCCAAGAACACCCATGTTCCGTGAAGACCACATAGAATTTTTGCCTGGCTTACTGTATGCGTATCCATCAGGCCTTGCTTTTCGATTCGCTATGCTAATAACTATTCCATCAATTGCATGGAATAAGATACTAATATAGGTGACGTATGACAATAGTTTAACAACGGGGTTAGTTGTCATAAATACGGCGTATTCATTAAACTGTAACTGACCGTCGTAACCTGTCAATAATAATTGTAGGTTACCTGCAAGGTGACCAGTTAAAAAAAGCATTAGAAAGAGGCCAGTAAAAGCCATCCAATATTTTTTAACAATGTGTGATTTCAATAAACCTTTCGATTCGCTCATCCGAATACATTTTTGGGGTTGATAAATATTACTGCAAAGATAACCCTAGAACTGTTTATAACAAAGGGTCAAATGGGGTCTAAGCTATTTAGACACATTCTTAATAAGAACGCTCTTGGAGTGGTTAATTTAAAACAACATTTGTTCGATTAAGTTTAGCAAATACATAAAAAAGCGGCCCTAACAAATGAATGATAGAGCCACCTTCCGCATAATAGAAGAAGTTAGTGAATAACCACCGTCTCAACTATGTTTTCTGATTCGTTTTGCAATGAAATGAAATAGATTCCTTTATCCAGTTTAGAAAAGTCAAACCGTTTGGTATTTGCTCCTTGAATGTTAATTGTTTCTGAATAAAATAGTTGACCTAATGAATTTCTAACGTTTAACTGAAATGTGCTTCTTTCAGTAGTTTCAAATGTTAAACTGAATTCCCCATTTGAAGGGTTGGGTTGAATTGATACAGTTGTGTTACTGTCTACTTCATTTTTCAACGAAGTAGGAATAGGAAGATTTCCCATATTTAATCGAATAACAGGATTTACATCGACCCAACCCCAACCAGGCTGGTGAGCTAAATCAACAAAACAAGTAACATTATCTTGAAATTGGCCTGAAGAAGCATCGACTTGAACTTCAAAGCTATTGCCACCGTTGGTGTTCGTCACTTCCCAACCGACAACATATTGACCTGAATCTAAACCATTAAACACGGCAGGACCATTGTCTAAAGGAAGTGTTAGTAATGTGTTTGTATCAGCAGATAAGATGGTATAAGGAATGAATGACGAGGCCACTTCACCTCCGGAAAAGGCTGCAGCAATTGTTCCTGACGCAGGAGCAAAAAGAGAATCTTCAACATAACTCCAAATTTTAGGAACGATCTCTACCCCAATGTTAGTTGGGTCGTTAGAAACTGCAAACGTAATAGAAGTAGGGACTTTCGTATTTCCACCATTACCAGTTCTAGATTCTACAACGTACATTGTTCCGAATCTGTCACCTACAATAGTGCCACCTGGTTGGTTATTTCTAACATATGACCCTGGCCCTGTCCCTCCTCCATAACCGTTATCATCTCGGGCTAAAATTGTATCTGAAGTAGAGAATAGTTGACTATGAGTCGCGTTTGCAGGGTTTTGATTGACACTATCTGATGTAGCAATCATATCAACTCTAAACTTTCCTAAAACTGTTGGTACGAATCTAGGTCCATTGGTTATTTTATAATCTGCAGTGTCTCTCCTAATATTGGATACTAAATTGGCGGGAGTAGATGAAGTAGAATATACTAGACCAGTTCCTGGATTACCTATAAGGTCGGCAGTGTGAACAATGTCTCCTTCAATTTTCACACCTGTTAGATCATTACACCCACTGTTGTAAACGAAACCAGATAATGGAAGAGGGGTCATTAAACCATATGGAATTTGCCCGTAAAAGGGATTATATACATAATCGGAGTTAAACTCCACGTAGGGTGTTCTTAGTTCTAGGACATTATTAGCCCCTTCTATAATTGCAAAGTCATCGATCATCCAATAATAGTGTGAGTTTCCCTCTGATAGGAGCCTGACTTTAATGTTCGGGGTAAATGCAGCTGCTGTGCTAATATTAATAATGTTTGTGAAGGTTCCACTAGCAGCATTTACCGCAAGGCTATTGGTGGCATCATATTCTTGGAAGGTGATAAAATTATCTGAACTTACTTGGAGAACCAATCTGTTTGCACCTGAACAACAGTAACGAAGAGTTTGCTGGTAGCTGACCCATACACTGCAAAACCCTCCTGGAGTATTACCACCTTTTGTAAGGTCAATACTGTCTGATTGAAAATAGGTGTCCATTGCTACTGGTCCTGTTGGCGGTATGGGGGTGTTAAAAAGCCCGCTATTTAAAAGCATAAAACCATTTGATGCCGTTGTAGAAGTAATGATGTTGTTAGCAGTAGAAAATGGACCCGGCAGAAATGTAGTTGTCCATCTCCATTGGAAGGGGTTTGGACTGTTGTTTATAACTGACCATCTTGAGCTGTCAAAATCGTCATAAAACAGAGTATCTCCAAAGGCTTTTGAATTAAACTTTGCTGCTTTTAAGAAATCAGGGTCTATAGTTTTATGGCTGCTTGTTAAAGCAGCTTCAATTTGAGGTATAGTTGTTTTTTGTTTGATCTTATTCTGAGTGAACCCAAGTATAGAGCAAAGTAAAAAACTTGAGAGTAAAATATGTTCCTTTTTCATAATGAAGCGGTTTAAAATTCATTCTCAAAAGAAAGAAGAACTAAAGCTATATTACGAGAGAAATTCACATTTACTGGATTTGAATTCATGGTTTATCAAAAAAGCCCCATTCTAATCTTTAGAAGGGGGCTTTTTAAATAGAATTATATTCTTTATTGGAGAACTATAGTCTTCAGGTTTTGTAAAATAATACTACTGCACAACAACCTTTTTTAAAATTTTCTCAGCACCATTCTCAAGGCTTACAAAGTAAACACCTTTTTCGAATTGTGTTAAATCCATTTGTTCGGTGACCGTTCCATTTACCGTGATTAAATCCGTGTAAACTTCTTGTCCTAACATGTTTCTTACATTCACATTGTACGTAATAACTTCAGGTGAAGAAATTGACATTGTGAATAAACCGTTGTTAGGGTTTGGCGCGATATTGAACTCAGTTGAAGAGTTTAAAAAATCGTTTGTTTTGATAGAAACAGATAAGTTGGACATATTCAGCCTAATTACCGGGTTAACGTCTACCCAACCCCAACCTGGAGAGTGTGCTAAATCAATAAAGCAAGTTACGTTATCTTGAAATTGACCAGAAGAAGCATCAGCTTGAACTTCAAAGCTATTTCCACCGTTAGTGTTAGTTACTTCCCAACCTACAACATACTGACCTGAATCTAAACCATTAAGTACAGCTGATCCGTTATCTAAAGCAATTGTAAGCAATGTGTTTGTATCAGTAGATAAGATGGTATAAGGAATGAAAGCAGAAGCAACCTCTCCACCTGCGAATGCAGCAGCAATACTTCCAGTAGCTGTAAATAATGAGTCTTCATTATACGACCAAATTTTAGGAACGATCTCTACGCCAATGTTAGTAGGATCATCAGAAACTGCAAACGTTATAGAAGTAGGAACTTTTGTAACTCCACCATTACCGGTTCTAGATTCTACAACGTACATGGTACCAAATTTATCACCAACAACAGTACCTCCTGTTTGACCAGCTCTTACGTATGATCCCGGACCGGTACCACCTGCATAACCGTTATCATCTCGTGCGAAAATGGTATCAGAAGTAGTGAATGTTTGAGAATAAGTTTCATTTCCTAAATTACCATCAACACTATCTGATGTAGCAATCATGTCAACTCTAAATTCGCCTAAAACAGTAGGAACAAATCTTGGATTGTTTGTCACTACGTAATCTGCAGTATCTCTTGTTACTCCCGATTGTAAAGGTAGAGGTGTTGAGGACGTAGAATAAACTAGGCCAATACCTGGTCCTGCACTTGGAGATGCTGTATGGAAAATATCTCCTTCTATTCTTACACCAGTTAAATCATTTGAGCCGTTGTTGTACACGAAACCTGAAAGAGGAAGTGGAGTAAATAAATCATAAGGAATTTGACCGTAAAAGGGATTGTAAGCGTAGTCAAAGTTGAACTCTAAGTAAGGAGTTCTTAATTCCATATCATTTTCAACCCCTTCTATGACAGCGAAGTCATCAATCATCCAAAAATAACGGCCATTGCCTTCGGCATAAAACCTTACTTTAAAGTGTGGAGCGTTGGCTACAGCTGTGCTAATGTTAATGATGTTGGTTGCTCCACCAACAGCATCTGTAGTATTACCTGCGTTTACCGCTAAGCCGTCTATTGCATCAAACTCAGTGAAGGTAACGAAGTCATCTGTACTTACCTGCAGGACTAATCTATTCCCAGCGTTACAACAGAATCTTACATACTGCTGATAGGTTACCCAAACACTTGGTGTTGGGGTAATAAAAATAGTATCGGATTGAAAATATGTATCCATAGCGATCCTACCTGTAGGTGGTGTCGGTGTATTGTAAAAATCTGAAGGCAAAGACATAAATCCGTTAGCAGCGGTTGTCGATTTGATTTCGGTTCTTGTTCCAGAAAATGCACCTTGTCGGTATACTGTATTCCATTCCCATACAAAGTTATTCGGGTTGTTGTTAACGATGCTCCATCCGAGTGGAAGTCCTCCAGCAAAATTCTGATAATACAAGGTATCCCCAAAGACTTTGTTATGAGATGCCTTTTTTAGATAAAAATATGGATCGAGGTCATTTCTGACGTCCTCAATTTCTAAATTATCTTCAGCAGGAGGGATTTGTGGGTTAAGTGCTTTCTGAGCAGAAAGACTAACGGTAATTAATGATAGTAGGCTAAAAAAGTAGATTTTTTTCATAGTGTGTTGTTTTAAATTGAATCTAAATATAGAACAATTTTTATTCAAACTATCGTAAATAAAAAAAGCCACGCAAAATGCGTGGCTTCCTTTAATCTATTTTAAGTAGGATTATTTTACAACAACCTTCTTTAAAATTTTCTCAGCACCGTTCTCAAGGCTTACAAAGTAAACACCTTTTTCGAATTGTGTTAAATCCATTTGCTGTCTAACAGTTCCGTTTACGGTGATTAAATCAGTGTAAACTTCTTGTCCTAACATGTTTCTCACATTTACGTTGTAAGTAACAACTTCTGTAGAAGTAACAGTCATAGTAAATAAACCGTTGTTAGGGTTAGGAGCGATATTAAATTCAGTTGACGAGTTAGATACATTGTTCAAACCTGTTGGTATAGGGAGGTTTGCCATGTTCAATCTAATTACTGGGTTAGCATCTACCCATCCCCATCCTGGAGAGTGTGCTAAATCAATAAAGCAAGTAACATTATCTTGGAATTGACCTGAAGAAGCATCTGCTTGAACTTCAAAACTATTTCCACCATTAGTGTTGGTTACTTCCCAACCTACAACATACTGACCTGAATCTAAGCCATTAAATACAGCTGTTCCGTTATCTAAAGGAATTGTAAGTAATGTGTTAGTATCAGTAGATAAAATAGTATAAGGTATGAATGTAGAAGCAACTTCCCCACCTGCAAAAGCAGCAGCAATTGTTCCTGAAGCAGGAGCAAAAAGAGAATCTTCAACATAACTCCAAATCTTAGGAACAATTTCTACTCCAATGTTAAGTGGGTCGTTAGAAACTGCAAAAGTAATAGATGTAGGTACTTTTGTAGTTCCACCATTACCGGTTCTAGATTCTACAACGTACATTGTACCAAATCTATCCCCTACAACAGTGCCGCCAGTTTGACCAGCTCTTACGTACGATCCTGGACCTGTACCACCTGCATAACCATTATCATCTCTTGCGAAAACAGTATCTGAAGTAGTGAATGTTTGTGAGTAATCTTCATTTCCTAAGTTTTCATCGACACTATCAGATGTAGCAATCATGTCAACTCTAAATTCACCTAAAACAGGAGGAACGAATCTTGGAGAGTTTGTAACTACGTAGTCAGCAGTGTCTCTAGTAATACCAGACTGCAAAGGAAGTAATGTCGAAGCAGTAGAGTATACAAGACCTATACCTGGTCCACCAGGAGTAGCAGTATTGAAGATATCTCCTTCGATTCTTACACCAGTTAAATCATTAGAACCGTTATTGTAAACGAATCCTGATAATGGAAGTGGTGGGAATAAGTCAAACGGAATTTGTCCGTAAAAAGGATTGTATGCGTAATCAAAGTTAAACTCTAAATAAGGAGTTCTTAATGCCACATCGTTAGCAGGTCCTTCAATTACAGCGAAATCATCAATCATCCAATAATAATGAGAGTTTCCTTCAGATAAAAATCTAATTTTAACGGTAGCAGAATTAGCAGCAGCTGTGCTAATGTTGATAACGTTGGTTACAGTACCAGAAGCAGCATTTACAGCAATTGCATTTGTTGCATCATACTCTTGAAATGTTACAAAGTTATCTGTACTTGCTTGTAGAACTAGTCTGTTCGCTCCTGAACAGCAGTATCTTAATGCTTGTTGGTACGTTACCCATACGCTACCAAATCCATTTGGACTTGTACCGTTATTTGTCAAGTTAATCGTGTCTGATTCAAAGTACGTATCCATTGCTACAGCTCCTGTAGGAGGAATAGGAGTGTTATGGAAATCTCCTGTTAATACCATAAATCCGTTTGCTGCCGTAGTTGATGTAATAATATTAGTGGCAGCAGAAAACTGACCATTTTGGTAAACTGTATTCCAAACCCACTGGAAGTTATTTGGATTGTTGTTTACTACGGACCAGTTTGTTGGTAATCCATTTGCAAAATCTTGATAATACAATGTATCACCAAAGGCCTTAGCATTTTGTTTTGCTTTTTTAAGAAAATCAGGGTCCGCTGATTTTACTTCGCTTGATAATGCTGCAGGAACTTCAAAGTTAGACATGTTTTGCGTGCTCATTCTATTTTGAGCAAAAGCCAAACATGAAGCTAACACCAACCCTGATAGTAAAATGTAATTCTTTTTCATGTTAAAAATTTTAGTTAAACAATTATTTCAATCCATAAAGATAATCAATTTTTAATATTTGGTTAACCTTTATAGTAATTTATGTCCCCCAAAAGAGAAAAGTATCGACGAATACCTATGCATACTCTTCGATTGAGGGACAACTGCATATCAAATTCCTGTCTCCGTATGCGTCATCTACCCTTCGTACGCTTGCCCAGAATTTATTTCCTCTTTGCCCTTCCATTGGGTAAGCTGCTTGAGATCTGCTATATGGCATATCCCATTCGTCCGCAGTGCACATGTATTCAGGATGAGGCGCATTTTTTAAAATATTATTGTCATTTCCCACAATTCCATCTTCGATTGCTTTTATTTCTGCTCGAATAGACTTCATGGCACCAATAAAACGATCTAGTTCTCTTAGTCCCTCACTTTCAGTAGGCTCTACCATTAGTGTTCCTCCAACAGGAAAAGATACCGTTGGGGCGTGGAAACCGTAATCGATTAGTCGTTTTGCAATGTCAACCACTTCCACTCCGGCAGACTGTTTAAATTGTCTGCAATCTAAAATCATTTCATGCGCAACAGTTTTGTTGGCTCCTTGGTATAAAATAGGATAATCTCCTTCTAATTGGTGCTTGATGTAGTTTGCACTTAAAATAGCAGCCTCTGTAGACTTTCGTAGGCCTTCTTCTCCTAGCATTTTAATGTATGCATACGAGATTAGTAAGACTAATGCACTTCCATAAGGAGTAGCAGAAATAGCGGAAATAGCTTCTTTCTCCCCAATTTGAACAATTGGATTAGAAGGTAAGAATGGAGCAAGGTGTTCTACAACACCAATTGGTCCCATGCCTGGACCGCCGCCTCCATGAGGAATTGCGAATGTTTTGTGCAAGTTTAAGTGACAAACATCTGCTCCAATATTTCCTGGGCTTGTTAAACCAACTTGTGCATTCATGTTTGCACCATCCATATATACTTGTCCTCCATGTTGGTGAATCAAGTCTGTAATTTCAATTACAGATTCTTCAAAAACCCCATGAGTGGAAGGGTAGGTAATCATTAATGCAGCTAAATTGTCTTTGTGCAATTCAACTTTTTCTTTTAAATCTTCTAAATCAATGTTTCCTGCTTCGTCACATTTAGTAACGACAACTTGCATCCCTGCCATTACTGCACTTGCTGGATTTGTTCCATGAGCAGAGGAAGGGATGATTGCAATATTTCTGTGGTGGTCGCCACGACTTATGTGGTAAGCTCGTATTACCATTAAACCAGCATATTCTCCTTGCGCTCCAGAGTTAGGTTGAAGAGATGTGCGGTAAAATCCAGTAATTTCAGATAAATCTCTTTCTAAGTTGTGCAACATCTCCAAATAACCTTCAGTTTGGTTTTGAGGTGCAAAAGGGTGGATGTTTGCAAATTCATCCCAGGTTAGAGGAAGTAATTCTGTAGCGGCATTTAATTTCATCGTGCATGATCCAAGTGGAATCATACCGTGAACTAAAGAAAAGTCTTTGTTTTCTAATCGTTTTATATATCGCATCATCTCAGTCTCTGAGTGATAGCTGTTAAAAATAGGATGTGATAAGTAGCTACTTGTTCTTTTAAGGTCTGTATTAGCAGTAGAATTGTCCTGTGCGTTTTCAACGGGATTGAATGTTTTTCCTTTAAATTCAGCAAAAAGTCGAATCAAATTATTTAGTTCATGTAATTCAACAGTTTCATTTAGACTAATTGATAGTTGTGTAGTACTAACTTTTCTAAGATTTATATGGTGATCCGCAGCAAATGAAATAAAATCATCTACTTTAATAGAAGAGTCTTCTATCAGTAACGTATCAAAGTAGTTTGAATGAACAATGTTGTATCCGAAGTTTTTAATTTCTTTGGCCAAGGTTGAAGTATAATTATGAACTCCTTCGGCAATTTTTTTAATGCCGTCTTTTCCGTGATAAACGGCATACATACCGGCCATTACTGCAAGTAAAACCTGAGCAGTACAAATGTTTGAAGTGGCTCTGTCTCGTTTAATGTGTTGTTCCCTTGTTTGAAGTGCCATTCTTAATGCAGGTTTTCCGTCTATGTCGACAGAAAGGCCAATAATTCTTCCGGGAATACTTCTTTTAAAACTATCTCTAGTTGCGAAATATGCAGCATGTGGACCTCCAAAACCCATTGGTATTCCAAATCGCTGCGTAGTACCACAAACAATATCTGCTCCCCATTCTCCCGGAGGTGTAAATAACGCTAAGCTTAATAAGTCAGCAGCAACAGTTATTAAGGCACCTTTTTCATGAACTTTAGAAGCAAAATCTCTGTAATCTTTAACTTCTCCATTAATTGATGGGTATTGCAAAACTGCACCGAATATTTCATCGGAAAAATCATAGGTAGAAGCATCTCCAATAATTAGCTCAATTCCAAGAGGCTCGCTTCGCGTTTTTAAAACATCTAGTGTTTGAGGAAAACAATCATCCGCAACGAAAATCCTTTTAACATCAGCTTTCTTCAACTCTTTACCTCGTACATTGTACATCAGTGTCATGGCTTCAGCAACTGCAGTTCCTTCATCTAGTAAAGAGGCGTTTGCTAAGTCCATTCCTGTGAGGTCACTTACCATTGTTTGGTAATTTAAGAGGGCCTCTAATCTACCTTGTGCAATTTCAGCTTGGTAAGGAGTATAAGCTGTATACCATGCAGGATTTTCTAAAATGTTTCGTTGAATTACTGCAGGAACCTTGGTGTTATAATAACCTAACCCGATATAGCTTTTAAATACTTTGTTCTTAGACGCTATTTCTTTTAAATGGCTTATGTATTGGTACTCACTCATTGGCTGGCTTAAACTTAGAGGTTTTGCCAATCGAATTGAGTTTGGGATTGTTTTTGCAATTAAGCTTTCAATGCTATCTTCTTTAATTGTTTTTAGCATTTTAGCGATGTCTTGATCACTTATTCCGATGTGTCGAGAACTGAAAGGAGCTGAAGTCATTTTGAAAAATTTTAAGAGTGCAAATATAATTTAAAGTTTATTTGGTTGACTCACTTTTGACGATGAAACGCATTAGAATAGATAAAGTTTTTTAGGAGCATTATGTTTTGATAAGTGATATTAAATCAATTATTTATGAAACAAATATAATCTAGTTGTTTTTCTGATTTTAGTTGCTTTTTTTTATGCCAATAGCTAAGATACTTTGCGGTTGATGAACGTTGAAGTATTGAAGGTCTCTATTGTTGATGTTTACGACGAAATATTTTCTTGCTAGGTGAAAAGCTGAAAGAAATTTAAATTTATAACTACGATTTTGATAAAGGAAGTTTTATAAAATTCATGAGATGAAAAAAATTATTTTTGTGGAAGAGTTATGCTTCCAAATGGATTATGGCAGTATACTTACCAAAATGTTTTGCCGAATCAGTCGTTGCCGTTTCCGGTTATTCTGCTGCTAACAGTGGTGGGCCTCTAGTTTTTAGTCCAATTGTAATCGTAACTTTAAAAATTGAAAAATAGATTAAATGACGTTTAAAAATACTATTGAATTTGCTGAAAATCTTGATAATCAAGATGAACTAAAAAATTTCAGAAATGAGTTTCACTTTCCCCAACACCACGGTAAAAACAAAATATACTTTACCGGCAACTCTTTAGGCTTGATGCCAAAAAAAGCAAAAGATGCATTGCAACAGGAACTGGATGATTGGGCTAAATTCGGAGTTGACGGGCATTTTGAGGCAAAAAACCCATGGTTTTCTTACCATGAAATGTTTAAAGATGGCCTGGCAGAAGTAGTTGGGGCAAAACCTGTAGAGGTAACTCCTATGGGAGGTCTTACTTCGAACCTTCACTTTTTAATGGTGTCTTTTTATCGACCAAAAGGAAAGCGAGTTAAATTGTTGTGTGAGGGTAAAGCTTTCCCTTCTGATCAATATGCTCTAGAAACTCAGGTGAAATTTCATGGATTAGACCCGGACGAAACAATTGTTGAGTTGCACCCTCGAGAAGGAGAGGTCGGGATTAGAAAAGAAGATATTCTAAAAAAAATAAAAGACCTTGGTGATGAATTGGCGTTGATCATGATTGGCGGAGTGAATTATTACACAGGGCAAGTTTTTCCGATTGAAGAAATAACAAAGGCAGGCCATGCTGTAGGTTCGGTGGTTGGTTTTGACTTGGCTCATGCCGCTGGAAACGTAAAGTTAGAGCTTCATAAATGGGGTGTTGATTTTGCGGCTTGGTGTTCCTATAAATATTTAAACTCTGGACCGGGCAGTGTTGCTGGTATTTTTGTTCATGAAAGATATTCTGAAAATAATGAATTAGAGCGTTTTGCAGGGTGGTGGGGAACACCAGCTGAAGGTCGGTTTCAAATGCCAAAGGGATTTATTCCTGCTGTGGGTGCAGATGCATGGCAGTTGAGTAACGCACCGGTGCTAGCTATGGCAGTGCATAAGGTGGCGCTAGAATTACACTTAAAAGCAGGGGTCGATAATTTAATTGAGAAACAAAAAAAGTTAACCTCTTATTTGGAATTTGTATTGAAAGATATTTCTGACCGACTACCTTCTGTTAACTTTACAGTTATCACTCCAAAAGAGAGAGGGTCGCAGCTTTCGATTTTAACAGAAGGCACTGGCGGTAAGGATTTATTCAACAAAATGACTGAATTAGGTGTTGTAGCAGATTGGAGGGAGCCAAATGTTATTAGAGTTGCACCGGTGCCGATGTATAACTCATTTACCGATGTATTGAATTTTGGTCAAATTATAGAAAAATCGCTTGAAGAATTAAAATAATATGGAAAAGGTAATTATTGTTGGGGCAGGATTAGTAGGTTCGTTGCAAGCCATTTATATGGCAAAGAAAGGGTATGACGTGGAAGTTTATGAACGTAGGCCCGATATGAGAAAGATAGATTTAATTGCAGGAAGGTCAATAAATCTAGCGTTATCCAACAGGGGTTGGAAAGCAATTTCTGAAGCAGGAATTCAGTCAGAAATAGAGAAAATAGCAATTCCAATGCGTGGCAGAATGATGCACGATGAAGAAGGGAATACTACTTTCCAGCAGTACGGCAAAGATGATGAGGCTATTTTTTCTGTGAGTAGAGGATTGTTAAATCAAAAGTTAATGACTTGTGCGGGCGAGTTTAAAAATGTAGGATTCTTTTTTAACCACAAATGCTTAGATGTTAACTTAGAAACCAATGAATTAACATTCCTCAATACCTTAACCAACGAAAAGAAAACTGTAAGTAAGGGTAGGATTTTTGCTACAGATGGAGCCTTTTCTGCAATTCGAAAGCGATTGATGAAAACAGATCGTTTCAACTATCAACAAATGTATTTAGAGCACGGCTATAAAGAGTTGACGATTCCTGCTGCAGACGGTGGAGGATTTAAGATTGATAAAAATGCTTTACACATTTGGCCAAGAGGTGAGTATATGATGATTGCTTTGGCCAACGAAGATGGCAGTTTTACATGTACTCTGTTTTTCCCTTTTGAAGGAGAAAACTCATTTGAGTCATTAAAAACAAAAGCTGACGTTGAGAAATTCTTCAACAACGTTTTTCCCGACGCGGTTGAGTTGATGCCAAATTTAGTTGAAGAATACTTTGAAAACCCAACGGCCTCCTTGGTCACTGTTCGTTGCTCTCCGTGGAATTACAAAGATCAAATTATCATGTTGGGTGATGCGTCACATGCTATTGTTCCTTTTTATGGGCAGGGCATGAATTCCGGATTTGAAGATTGTACCGTTTTTAATGAGATTTTTAAATCAAATGATAGTGATTGGAAAAAAAGTTTTCATGAATTTTCGAATACTCGAAAAAAAGATGCTGATGCCATTTCAAATTTAGCGTTGCAAAATTTTATCGAAATGAGGGATTTGGTTGCTGATGAGAGTTTCTTATTGAGAAAAAAGATTGAAAAGAAAATTTATAGTAAGTATCCTGAAAAGTGGGTTCCTTTATATTCTCAAGTTACTTTTAGTCACACTCCATACTCAGAAGCTCTAGCTAATGGAAAGCATCAAGAAAAGATTATGGATCGCATCATGGCAAAGGAGAATATAGAACAATTGTGGGATAGTCAAGAGGTTGAAGATGAGATTTTAGAAATGATTTAATTCATGAAAAAACTAATAATTCTTGGACTTTTTCTAACACAATGTACACTAATACATTCGCAGTTTAATCGAAACACCTTTCCCCTTTCACGAGAGTTTAAAAAGTCAGGTTTTAGCATTTCTCCTCTTGCAACAGTTTCTTTCGGCAACAAGAGTGACCTTAAATTATTTTCTAATGAAGCTGGTTTTGAATGGGAGCATGTTGAGGTAGGCAGAGGGACTTGGAATACGGGAATTGAATTAGGCTGGTTTAAAGCATTTGAAGGATATCGAGTTGGAGATTATTTTGAAGGAGCGCTTTCTTACAGAAGGTTTAGTGGCGTTCATTATTTAGAAGAGACCAGTGTTAAAGTTCCTAATGGATCGACTTTATTGGCTTACAAGGAGTATGAAAATGCTTGGAGGTTTGAAACCATAACTGCAGCAGTTAGACTAATTGATATTGCTTTTCAAAAGCCCAATAGTTTGTTAACTTGGGGAATAGGGGTAAATTATGATTATTTAATTGCCAATCGTTTTGATTCTGACTATCCACAGGGTTTTCTTCATGATAAAGATATGCCATTTGACAACAAGCATGCAGTGAGAGCTTATTTTCAAGTAGGTTATGGCTTTAAAATGACGAAGTTTTTGTTTCTGATTCCAACGCTAGAAACTCCATTGGTAACAATTCTGCCAACGTCAAATTTAAATCCATCAATTCAATTTTTGGACGTGGAATACCAACCCTTAATAATTGGGTTAAAATTTATGATTTTGAGAAAGGACCCTGTGAATTGCAATGCACCGCAATTGAAGAATATGCCATCTATGTAAAAAATGGATTGGTCATTTTTTCTTCTCCAATTGTTGTTTCTGGTCCGTGACCAGAATATACTTTGATAGAGCCAAGAAGCGTAAAAATTTTAGTCTCAATATTATCTATTAAGTCGTGATGATTGCCACCTGGTAAATCAGTTCGACCAATACTTCCCTTAAACAGCACATCTCCGCCAATCATAAAACCTTCTTTTTCGCACACTAAAACAATGTGATCGGGAGAATGACCAGGGACAAATAAGACCTTTAATTGTGAGTTACCGAATTCAATTGAGTCGCCTTCGTTTAAAAAATTAGTCGGTTTTGGAGATGCTTTGTAAGGGATTCCATATAATTCTGCCGATCGCTCTGCCATGGCAATCATATCGATTTCAGAATTGTAAGCAGTTACAGGTAAATTGTATTTATCCGCAACAAAGTTATTGCCCAAAACATGGTCAATGTGGAAGTGGGTGTTAATTAAATAGGTCGGAGTCAGTCTTTCAGACTCTATGTAATTGCTTAGCTCATTTTCTTCATTCGAGTTAAAACAACCTGGGTCTACAACAATGCATTCATGTTTGTCGTTTATGAGTAAGTAACTGTTTTCTTGAAAAGGGTTGAAAGTAAATTTCTTAATTCGAATCATAGCTGTTAAATCTTATTGCGAAAATACGGCAATTGCTCAAATTGCTTACTTTTATTGTCCTTATAAATTTCTATTGAAAAAGGTATTTTACACACTTCTTTCCTCTTTTTTATTGATCCTTAGTCTCCTTGGGTCCAAACAACTTGATGCTCAATTTTACAATGGCACAAAAATAGATTTTGGCAAAAATAGAGTTCAATATGACGAATTTCAATGGCAATTTTATCGGTTTAACAATTACGAAACTTATTTTTATACAGGGGGAAAAGAGTTAGCAGTTCATGCAGCTAAGTATTTGAGAGTGCGGATTCCTGAGCTAGAACGTTTTTTTGAATTTAAGATTTCTGACCGTATTCAGTTTGTTATTTATAACAAACAATCCCATTACAGGCAGAGTAACGTTGGCTTAAACACAGAAAGAAATCAGAACCTAGGTGGCGTTACTAAAATTGTAGGTAGCAAGGTTTTTATCTTTTTTGAGGGAGATTACGACTCGTTTGAAAAGCAGTTAGATGCTGGGTTAATTGAAGTTCTAATCAATCAATTGGTTTATGGGGGAAATTGGAGACAAGTAATTCGGAATTCTACATTAGTAGACTTGCCAGAATGGTACACAAAAGGATTGGTTTCTTTCTTGACTAACACCGCTGACCCTCTTATACAAGCTAAAATAAAAGACGGCGTGTTAAAGGATCGGTTTAAGCGATTTAATACGTTAACAAATGAACAAGCGGAAGTAGTCGGTCATGGATTGTGGGAATATGTATCAAAATCCTATGGGGATGAGGTTATTCCAAATATTTTGTACATGACTCGAATAGCAAGAGAAGTTGATGACGGATTCCTCTATGTGATTGGCTTGACGTTAGACCAGTTATATGCCGAGTGGCGGATGCAGGCGAAAGTTAAATACAACCAATCTAATTCAGTTGGAGACCAAAATATGGGAGAAGGGTTGATGATTAAGATGAGGAAGAATCGTCGCTATCAAAACCTTAAAGTGAGTCCTGATGAACGTTATGTTTCGTACTCCACCAATCAGGAGGGTCAGTATAAAATCTATGTTCAGGATCTTCAGACAAAAAAAAAGAAAAAAGTATTTAAAAAAGAGCATAAGTTAGAACGTCTTCAAGATTATTCTTATCCTATTCTGGAATGGCATCCGTCTGGAGAATTTTTGACCTTTATTACTGAAAAGAAAGGAGAACTTCTTTTTTACAATTACAATATAGAGACAGAAGAAACTGCGGTTAAGCCGATTTTTAAGATGGAAAAAGTGCTTTCGTATCATTTTTTAAAAAGTGGGAAGCAATTTGTTTTTTCAGGTGTAAATGAAGGTCAGTCGGACTTGTATTTGTACAATATATTGGGTAATACACAAAAGAAGTTAACAGATGATGTGTATGATGACCTAATGCCTGTTGTTAATGATACTGAATCAAAAGTATTCTTTGTTTCAAATCGAATGAACGATAGTCTAAATATCGACCATAAAGAGGAGGAGTTTTATCATGAAAAAGACATATTTGTGCTTAATTTAAATCAAGACAACTTTATACAGTCTGTTTCAAATACACCGGAAGTTGAGGAGTCTGCCCCAATTTTTGTGGGTGGAAAATTGAATTATTTAGTTCAAGAAAATGGCCAAACGAATCAATATCTTGCAACTTACGATAGCGCGATTAGCAAAGTTGACACCATAATTCACTATCGTTATTTTTATAGGGCTGAAAAATTAGCCACATACCCATTGCCGGTTTTATCTCAATCGGCAACTCCTGATGGATTGATTTATCAAACGGGATTTGATAACGGATCATTCAAGTTTTACAAAAAATCACTTGTACTAGGAAATGAATCAACTGCAATTGGAACTGAAGAAAAGACGTTGGTTTCGCTTCAAAAAGAATTACCTAAGGAGTCATTCAAGGTGTTTGATGTTGAAGAGCCAATCGTAGAGTTTGACTACATAAGTTATGAATTCAACAGTAGTATTGCCAAGCCAGTTAAAAGCATTGCGATTGCGGGTGCAGAAGAAGTAGTTGATTTTGACGCTATAGAATTTCCTACCCAGCGCTTGTACCGGTTGAATTTTAGAACTGATAACACCATGTTACAGTTGAATCACACTTTTATAAATGGTCAATACCAAGCTTACAATGGAGGGCCATATACCAACTCCGGATTAGGGATTAATACTAAAATTGGAATAGTAGACTTAATGGAGGATCACAAGGTTTACGGTGGTTTTCGATATGCTGGGAATTTGATAGAATATTCTTTGAGTTATCAAAACTTAAAGAACCGATTGGACAAGGAATATACTATCATGCGAACGAGAGATCGGATTACTTCAGGTCAACCTTTTGTGAGAGGTAATGTCAGGATTGCTTCGCCCTATGATTTAAAAACACTGCGGGGAGTAGCGAGCTACTCTTACCCATTTTCAGAAATTACTAGTTTGCGCGGAATTATTTCAGTTAGGAATGACAAGATTATTCCTCTTTCAACCGATAGAGGAGCGCTAGAAACAAGTGTTTTTGATGAATATTATGGTTCCCTTAAAGCTGCTTATGTGTATGACAATACTAGAGAACTAGCGGTTAACATTCTTAGTGGAACTCGTTTTCGAATTTTTGGGGAGCATTACGAAAGATTGTACTCTGATGCCCGGGCAGGTGCATCCAACTTTCAGGTGTTAGGCTTCGATTTCAGACATTATCAGAAAATTCATAGAGAGATAATTTTTGTAACTCGTATTGCCGCGAGTAAATCCTTTGGCAAAACACCTTTAATTTATTATCTAGGTGGAACAGATGAGTGGATTAGCGGTGATTTATTTGACAGAAGCACACCAATTGATCAAACTCAAAATTATGGTTTTCAAGCACTAGCGGCGAACATGAGAGGGTTTAAGCAAAATGTTAGAAATGGAAGCGCCTTTGCATTATTAAACACCGAGATACGCTGGCCGATTATAAAATACTTTATGAGAAAGCCTGTTGAAAAACCATTTCTTAGAGATTTTCAAGTAGTTGGTTTTGCAGATATAGGGACAGCTTGGGAGGGAAATTCGCCCTTTGATGAAGGCAATTTATTAAACAGCGAAACACTTTCAACGGGTCCAATTACCATTACCTATGAAAACATTAACGACCCAATTGTTGGCGGAGTTGGTTTCGGATTACGATCTACTATTCTTGGTTATTTTGTAAGAGCCGATATGGCTTGGGGAATTGAAAATGGAATAATAAGTAATGAAAGGATAATTATGTTCTCACTTACATTAGATATTTAAATGAAAAATATGACCATATCTACACTCATTATCTTAGTTTGTATAGGGCTATTGGCCGGCTTTTTAAGCGGAATGATCGGCATTGGAGGGGGAATAATAATTGTACCTGCCTTAGTTTTTTTACTTGGGGTATCACAACAATCCGCTCAAGGAACGAGTATTGCATTAATGCTTCCTCCTATCGGGATTTTAGCAGCGATGAATTATTACAAAGCTGGATCGCTAAACGTTAAATATGCATTAATAATAGCTGTAACATTTATTATTGGTGGCTACCTCGGTTCAAAAATGTCCTTGGCATACCTCAGTGAGGCTGCCATGAAAAAGGTATTCGGTATCATACTTATGGTGGTATCTATTAAAATGGTTTTCTTTTCTAAATAGGGTTTATGGAATCTAAGATAAAATCGTTTGCAGCAGAATATTTTCCTGAAATTCAGGAAATAAGAAGGCACCTTCATGAAAACCCAGAGTTGTCATTTGAAGAATTTGAGACTTCAAAGTATTTAAAAAATAAACTTGAAGAATGGGGTCTAGATATAGATGCGACTTGGGTAAAAAGTGGATTTACGGTTGTCATAGACTCAGGCAAACCAGGTAAAACAATTGCACTAAGAGCAGATTTAGATGCGCTGCCAATTCATGAAAAAGCACAAGTGGAGTATAAGTCCAAAGTTGAAGGTAAGATGCATGCTTGTGGGCATGATGTTCATGCCTCTTGTCTTATGGGTGTTGCAAAAATTTTACAAGCAACAAAAGAAGAATGGAGTGGGAGGGCAGTGCTATTTTTTCAACCGGGAGAAGAAAAACTACCGGGAGGAGCGTCATTGATGATTGAGGAAGGAGTCTTAGATCTGTACAAACCCGACTTAATGCTTGCGCAACATGTTTATCCAGAATTTGAAGTCGGTCATGTTGGTTTTAAAAGCGGAATGTATATGGCATCTGCAGATGAGATTTATCTGACGGTAAAAGGTATTGGAGGGCATGGAGCTTTGCCTCATAGAAACATCGATCCAATTGTGATTTCTGCTTCAATTATATTGGAATTACAAACATTAGTAAGCCGAATTGCCCCCCCCACTTTGCCTACTGTACTATCTTTCGGAAAAATTATAGGAGAAGGTGCAACAAATGTGATTCCTTCTGTCGTCAAGCTTGAAGGAACGTTAAGAACTTTCAATGAAGAATGGCGAGCCACTTTTCATAAACGAATTACCGAGATGTGCGAATCTATTGCTACTGCGCATGGCGGTGAATGTGTAGTCAATATTCGGAAAGGTTACCCATTCTTAGTCAATGATAATGACGTTACGGAGAACTCTATTCAATTTTCCAATCAATACCTGGGTAAAGAGTTTGTGCAGCAACTAGATCTTAGAATGACAGCAGAAGACTTTGCTTATTTTACTCAGAAAGTTCCAAGCTGTTTTTATAGACTAGGGGTGGGAAATAAAAAGCGTGGAATTAACAAAAGCGTTCATCACCCCGAATTTCAAGTTGACGAAAAGGCGTTAGAAACAGGAGTTGGTTTAATGGCTTATTTAGCCATTCAGCACCTTAATAACTAAACTCCGGTTAGATTTTAGTCCACTACAATCACTAAATACTTACTAGCATTCCAGAAGGCATCGACGTCCTTAATTATTAAGCTGTCCGCAGTTCCATCTTTACCCATAATTTCATAAGATTTAGCAGGGTGCGTTGTGATTAGTTTTGCTTTCTTAGCATACAGTAAGAAAGATTTCTGAAGGCGCTTGTCCACTTTAGAAAAGTATTCTTGATTGAAATTGTCTTTTAGTTCTTTGTTTTGACCAATTCCTAAAAAGCCACCTTCCTTTGTAAGTACGTTTTTTTCTTTCAGTTCTTTAAACGTTCCATAGGCGTAAAACACCTCGTTCATAACATCAATGGTATTTTCAAGTTTCTTCTCGGTCACTTCATTCTCATAAGCTAAAGAATCGTTTTTAAAATAAAGCTGACCAATTAGTATTTTTTTACCTGTAAGTTGTTTGTTGAGAGACTCTATTTCTTGGTTTTTGTTATCAACTTGCCTGTTTAGATTTTTTATCAGCCGCTCAAACTGTGTCATTTTAATGTTAGAGTTTCTAAGCTTACCATTTAGGTTTGCAAGCATCTCTTCATTCTGTTTCATTAACTGGCTAATTGTTTCTATATCAGAACTTATGTTGTCTGCTATATTTCCATTGTTTTCACCACTCGCTTCAACTCTAATTATTCCTTGACGTTTTTTAATTTCATTTAAGTTCTCTTGAATTTGATTAAAAGACCCCAGCATGTCTTCAATAGACTCTTCCTGTGTTTGTGAAAGTTTAGAAAGTTCCGAGTTCTCTTTGTTAAGGTTGTCAATTTTGTCTTGATTACAAGCACTTAAAAGTACAATGCCGATAGAAATAAAGTATAAAATAGAGTTTTTCATTGCGTGCAAATTTGCTCTAAAGATAACGGATTTATGATTAACTTTTTGAAGGCATAACATTAAAGTGATTTACATGAGAATTAAAGAATTACCTTTGCAAAAAAAAATAAGATCATGAATTATAACAAACTAAAATTTGCGTTAAGTATTGTTTTAATACTATTTGGTACTGTACTTTCCGCTCAAAGCTTTGAAGAAGCCATTGCAAATAAGAAATCAGAAATAAATGTCTACTATTTCGACAATGAACCATATGCTTACAAAAACGATAAAGGTGTTTTAGTAGGAATTGAAGTGGATATCATGAAATCTTTTGTGAATTGGCTAAAAGATGAAAAAGGGATTGAGTTAAAATTAAATTTTATGCCGTTTAATGAGTTTAATAACTTTTACAATGAAATGAGAGCTGCTAAAACTAATACAATCGGGTTAGGTTCTGTAACCATAACAGATGCTCGAGCGAAAGAAGTTAAATTTTCGGCTCCTTATTTGAAAAATGTTTCAGTTTTGATAACAGATGGATCAGTTCCTACCGCTAGGAATGATGAGGATTTAAAAAATGATGTTCTGAGCTTGACGCCAGTAACGATTAAAGGTAGTATACACCAAACTCATTTAGATGAATTATACAAAAATGAAGACATGAATCGTGATTACGTTTACGTTAGTGATGCAATTGAAATTCCAATGAAAATAAGGGAAAGCGCTAAGTATTATGGATATGTGGATGTGATTTCTTTTTGGAAATATTTGAAATCAAATACAGATCATTATGTTAAAATGCACGCTATTGCCAATAAAACGGAAGAGGTTTTTGGATTTGTAATGCCAAATTTAACTGATTGGGACGGCGCGATAAATGAGTTTTTCGAAAGTGGATTTGGATTTACATCTACCAAAGAATACCACAGTATTTTGGAAAAACACTTGAGCTTTGAAATAATCGACAAGGTTGAGTTAGATTAACTTAAAAGTATAACTCTAAAAAGGCCATGCGTTGCGTATGGCCTTTTTTTATGCATTGGCCACTACCCAGTCGCCATGTTTCTTTATCAAGTCTATTAGAGCATCAACCGCTTTTGCTTCTGGTACATTCTTTTGAACTACCTCTTTTTCTTTATAAAGGGTAATTTTTCCTGGTCCTGTTCCTACGTAGCCATAGTCTGCATCTGCCATTTCTCCTGGACCATTTACAATACATCCCATTATTCCTATTTTAATTCCTTTTAAGTGAGAAGTCACGGCTCTAATCTTAGCTGTGGTTTCTTGTAAATCAAACAAAGTTCTTCCGCAAGAAGGACATGAGATGTATTCAGTTTTAGAAATTCTAGTTCTTGTTGCTTGTAAAATGCCGAATGCAGTGGAAGTAATTAATTTATTTCCGCCGCAATTCGCTGCTTTAATCCAAATACCATCGCCAATCCCATCTATAAATAGGGCTCCAATTTCTGCCGAGCTTTTTAGTTGGAAGCTCTCTTCGTCCATGTTTGAATATTCTCGTTTAAAAAGAACAGGAGTTTGGATACCAGATTGCATTAATTGCATTACAGCTCTCCGAAGCTCCACCATTCCGTTTCTATTCGTGCTAGTAAGCACTAAAACAAGATGGTCTATTTCCGAAATGGTTTTCAATAGGCTTCCGTTGGCGATTATTTCGGAAGCACTCACCTCCATAAAAATTAGTGCGCTTTTAATGTCTTTAACTTTTGGAAGATGTTGCGATGTGATTAATGGATAATGTCTTTCTTTTTGTTCCCAGCCATCTACGTTTTGAATAAGACCAAGTGTTCCAGGAATTTCAAAATTTGCAGTATTTTTCCCAATGAATAAATAATCAACGGCTTGGTCGGCAATATTCCACTTGTCTAAGGGTACAGAGTAATTGTAACCAAAAGCGAAAAAATGACTTGGCTTTAGTTCTTCTAATAGGCTTAAATCTCCAACAACAACAGGAACATGGTTTGCTCCAACATTTACCACTTCTGATGTTTTTCGTTTATTGTAATTGTAAAAGTCAATCGGTGAACTAAGCATCTCAGGAATTCCCTCATGATTCTTTAAATCTTTAAAGGCTTCTACTAATTTTTCTGCAACAGGAATTTCAAATTCAGGTTCTTCAGTTAACGAAACTCTAATCGTGTCGCCTAATCCATCTTGCAAGAGTGTCCCTATTCCAACAGCAGACTTTATTCTTCCATCTTCCCCATCTCCTGCCTCCGTTACACCTAAATGCAGCGGATAGTCCATGCCGTTTTCTTTCATTGTCTTCACTAACAACCTATAGGCTTGAACCATAACTAGGGTGTTGCTTGCTTTCATGGAAAGAACGATGTTGTGAAAGTCGTATTTAATGCAAATTCTTAGAAACTCCATTGCAGACTCTACCATGCCGAGAGGCGTATCGCCATATCGGCTCAGTATTCGATCAGAAAGGGATCCGTGATTGGTGCCAATTCTCATGGCAACTCCATTTTCTTTGCAAAGTTTTACTAGTGGGGTAAATTTTTTCTCAATACGTTCAAGTTCTTCTTGGTAGCTATCGTCTGTGTAATCAATCTCTTCAAACTTTTTTTTATCAGCATAATTTCCCGGATTTACCCTTACCTTTTCAACAATTTTAGCAGCGATTTCAGCAGCATTTGGGGTAAAATGGATGTCTGCAACTAAAGGTGTATTATAGCCTTTAGCGCGTAGCATATCTTTAATAGCTTGAAGGTTTTCTGCTTCTTTTTTACTCGGTGCAGTTATTCGCACTAACTCGCAGCCGGCATCAATCATTCGTATAGACTGATTTACTGTGCCCTCTGTATCCATGGTGTCAGTCGTTGTCATCGACTGTATCAAAATTGGGTGATCACCTCCAATTATCTTATTCCCAATGGTTACTTCTCTTGTTGGGTTCCGTTTAAATGAATGAATAGATTCGCAGAAATCAGCCATGTTTTTTTTACAAACTTAACGTTTATCCTCTTTTTTAGTTTAAAAAATAGCAATTCAAATTTTCAAAAATGCATTAGCGCCTTGAAAAGGATTTTATTGCCCTAAATACTTCTTCCTTGCTTTCTACAAGACTCATATGACTTGCATCGTCTAACAAAGAGTATGAGCCATACATGCCAATTTTTGTTTCATTTATTAATTGATTAGAATCAAGTATAGAATCTTGAACGCCAATAATATAGTGATAATGGTAAGGAGCGAATTTTAAAACAATCTCTCGCTCTTTTCTAATTTTCATCCCTTCAGCCGTAGCGATTATTGCTTGTTCACTGCATTTTTTCGCCATGTGTAAATAGCGCTTAATTTGCCATGTAGTTTTACGATTATTAATGCTGAAAAAGCTTGGAACCAATGAGGTTAATAATTTTATTCGATCTTTTTTGACCAATTTAATTAATTGGTTTCGAGATTTTTTCCTATCCTCTGAATCACCTTTTGCAGTAGAATTTACTAGCATTAGCCCTAAAACTGAATCCGGAAACTTTTCTCCAAAGGCCAAAGAAACATATCCTCCTAACGAGTGACCAACAACAACTGCTTTTCGAATTGATAAATGACTTAATAAGCTTTTACAACATTCAGCAAGTAGCTCCATGTTGTGAACATAACCGATGCAATCAGATTCTCCGTGTCCTGGCAAATCGATACTAACAACTTTGAAGTTTTTAGCCAGTCGACTATCTAATTCTTTCCAAATTTCTTTGGCTCCTAAAAACCCATGAATCAACAAAATGGAGCGACCCTTGCCATTAACTGAATACGCGATTGTTGCACCGCGAAAAACAAAAGTGCCAAGCATTCTTATGAGTTCATTGCTGCTTCTATCTCGTCTGCCTCTAGTGGAATGTGAGCCATTAAGTCTATCGTCTCATGTTCCCCAATTAGAAAATCATTCTCTAATCGCATTCCTAAGTTTTCTTCTCTAATGTAAATTCCAGGCTCAATTGTAAAAACGCTTCCAGCTTCAACCGGAGAGTAATAATTTCCAACATCGTGAACATCTAAACCAATATAATGAGAGGTGCCGTGCATGAAAAATTTCTTGTATGCAGGCCATTCTGGATCTTGATTGTCAAGATCCTCTTTTTTAATCAAACCAAGTTTTAGGAGTTCTTCTGTCATGTATTCTCCAACTCTCGCATGGTAGTCGGCAATGATGATTCCGGGTCTAAGAATAGATTTTGCTTTTTTGAAAACAGTCAAGACTGAATTGTAAACCTCTCTTTGTCTTGGTGTAAATTTACCATTTACAGGAATAGATCGAGTTAAGTCCGAAGCATAATTTCCATATTCCGCACCGATGTCCATCAAAATAACATCTCCATCTTTACATTCTTGGTTATTCTCAATATAATGTAAAACACAAGCATTAAATCCAGAAGCTATAATTGGAGTGTATGCAAATCCTCTCGACCGATTTCGTAAGAATTCATGCATCAATTCTGCCTCAATCTCATATTCCATAACTCCCGGCTTGATAAACTTTAGTGCTCTATTTACAGCTTTAGCAGTAATGTTACAAGCAGTTTGCATTAACTGAATCTCTTCTGGTTCCTTAACAGATCTTAAGTTATGCATAATAGGGGCTATGCGCTCATAATTGTGCAATGGATACTCTTCTTTACACCATGTTCTAAAACGGTCATCCCTAGTTTGCACCGTTGTGTCAGCGCGAAGATGTTCGTTATCATTTAAGAAAACCGTTTCTGCTTCGTACATCAATGTTCGAAGTGTTTTATGAAAGTCTTTCAGCCAAAAAACCGTCTTGACCCCTGATGTGGTGTAAGCAGTTTCTTTTGTCAACTTTTCCCCTTCCCAAATCGCAATCTCCGAATTGGTTTCTTTCAAAAATAATATTTCTCGGTACTTTTCATTTGGGGCATCTGGGAATACCAACAAAATAGATTCTTCCTGATCAACTCCACTTAAATAAAACAAGTCGTTATTTTGTCTAAATGCCATTGTGCCATCTGCATTAGTAGGAATAATGTCATTTGCGTTAAAAATTGCAAGTGAGCCCGGCATCATGAGCTCGGCTAACTTATTTCTATTTTTAGCAAATAAATTCGAATCGATTGGAAGGTACTTCATGTTTAAATTTTAATTGAAATTCAAATATAAGCAGCTCTTCTGGTCTTCTAAAATTTTAGGTTCAATCCAATCATGTAATTTCTTAAAGCTTGCGGATAAACAAAGTTTTCAGTCACTTTTGTTCCATATACGTATGAGTATGTATAGCCATTTGCCGAATATTCCTCACCCAGAAAATTATTAACCAAAAGCTGTAGTTTAACCTCCTTAAATAGTTTTTGAGGAACAACTGCCTGCACTCTTAAGTCATTAATCAAATAGGAGTCTAGTTGACGGCCTATAAATTGGGTGTTGTCTAGGTATTGACTTCCAATGTATCTTGTAAGCAAAGCAATTTCTACTCCTTTTGTTGGAGTATACGATAGTTCGCTTGTTGCAATTACATGTGGCGAAAATGCGATGTCAGTAGACTTTAATTCAAATGAATAGATCGAATCTAAACTAAAGTTTTCGTCATATGCATAAAGCAATTCATTATACTTCTCAATCTTATTTTCGCTGAAAGTGGCGGTTACACTCCAAGAAATTTCTTTGGTCAATTTAACCCCTGCTTGTAATTCAATCCCTCTTCTAAAGCTACGGTCTACATTTTGACGAAGCGGAGATCCGACATCGTTCAGTTGGCCTGTGGCAACCAATTGGTCAATATAATACATGTAATAAAAATTAGCCGATATACTATATTGGTTGGTTTTGTACTCAGATCCTAATTCAACATTGTACATTTTCTCCGCCTTATTTGCTTCTTTTTTTGGAGTGTTTGGCGCTTGGTCTATAAAGTCTGAACGATTTGGCTCACGGTTTCCAATTCCTGCGAAAACGTACGTATTCCAGTTGGCATCAATTTTATAGTTTGCTCCAACTTTTGGATTAAAGAAAGTATAATTCTCGTTGATTTTAATGTTTCTTAAGTCATTATCGGTCCCATTAGCGGTGTAATTAATTCTTCTTATTTGAAGGTCAGCCATTACACTAAGAGCTGTACTGACTAGGTAGTTTGTTTTCATGTAGAAGTTTCCGTCTAACTTCTGAGATGCACTGTTGTAATAATTTTCTGTTGGAGAACCGTTTGATGCAAATTCTGCCCAAATAACTTCGCCAAAGTGATCTCCTTCATAGTTGTTAATAGCTCCGCCAAAGTTAAAGTTGAGTTTCTTGGTTGCATCGTAATTTAAAGAGTAGGTCATTCCATAAAAATCATTGTCCAACCATCTTCTTCGGATTAGATCTGTAGACTCCACTGTGCCATTTCCAACAGTTACCTCCTGTAATCCGTAGTCAGTTAGATTTTCTCCTTCTTTAAACTCTTCAAAATATCCGTAGCCTTTGGTGAAGTGCAAAGCAAATTTCGCAGTTACCTTGTTGCTAAACTCATGGGCAACATGCAATTGATAGTGGTCTTGATTGTAGTTATCAACCTGATTATCATACTCGTAAAGGTTGTAGGTTCTTCCAGAATTTAGCAAGTTCTCAGTTTGAGATGGACTAAGTCCATTGTTGGCTGCACTTGCCAACATTCCTTCCCTGTCGTTATTTACTCTTGACTCTGGAGTTCCATTCCAAGATTGGTAAGTAATTTCTTTTCCACCAAAGGTGATGGCTTTTAGAACTGTTTTTTTGCCGTAATATGTACCTGATAAAAAGTAAGATTGTAAGTCAGCTGTTGCTCGATCAATATAGCCTTCAGATTGAATGTTAGATAGTCTACCCTCGAATGCAAACTTGTTGTTAATCAATCCACTTCCAAATTGAACAGTGTGCTTTCGGTTATTGTACTCTAACTTTCCCAATTTTTCATTCGTCTCTAAAAACCCTACTGAATTAGAAATTTCTCCATATGCTTCTGTGCTAAGTAACTTTGTTTCCAAGTTAATGGTTGCTCCAAATGCTCCAGCGCCATTGGTTGATGTACCTATTCCTCTTTGTATTTGAACCGAGTTTAGAGAAGAGGCAAAATCGGGCATATTTACCCAAAAAACACCATGGGACTCAGGGTCATTTACAGGCACCCCGTTTATGGTAACGTTGGTTCTGCTACCATCGCTACCCCTAATTCTAATTCCGGTATATCCTATTCCTGTTCCGCCATCAGAAGATGTCACAACGGAAGGCGTTTGTTGCAGCAAATAAGGAAGGTCTTGGCCTAAATTGTTTTTGGCAATAGTCTCTTTTGATAGATTGGTTTTAGTCGCTGGCGCATTTCCTGCAACTCTTGTACTTTTTACTAATACTTCGTCCGACTGGTAACTGAATGGCTCTAAATAAAAAGTAGTTGGTTTGTAGTTGGCAAGATCAACAGTTACCGTATCCGTTTTAAAGCCAATGTAAGATATGATTAGCGAAACATTCGTAGAATTAATTCTTCGAAGACTAAACTCTCCATTCTCATTGGTAAATGCTGCATCAAATCCACCTTTTACGTAGATATTTGCTCCAACTAATACTTCATTTGTGTTCTTGTCAAGTACTTTTCCATCCACTTCATCTTGCGCATGAAGAAAAAAAGGAAAAGTTAAAAATAGAATTGTTGTTAGCTTTTTCATCATTTTCATTTCTTTATGAAATGCACAAAACTGAATATCCGTTGTGGAAATGATGAATTCACTTACTCCCTTCGCTCGCATTACCGAAATCAGGTTCAACGGGTATAATCTCAGCCTTTCAGCACCCCTGTGTGTAATTTTTTACAAAGTTATATTATTTTTTGTTCTTTCAGAGAGTTTAGTGCAACGATTAATCTTTTTTTATTTAAACCGTCTACAACAGAGTAGTTTAAGTTGTGTTTGTCGAGCTCGTTTTTAAAAAGATCAAATAGCTCTCTTCTAGGTGCAAGTGAACTATTTTCCCTTAACGGGTCTTTTTCATACGGCAAGTCAGGTTGAAGAAGGAGGAAATGGGCATAATTTGAATCTATAATCATTTGCTCGATGTATTTGCTAGTTGAGCCGTACTTATATTGTGACCATACTTTGAATGAAATGGGGTCCCCGTCGCAAATTAAAAGGTGGTGTTTGTACTTGTTTTCAGAAAGTAATTGTTGTTCTAGCATGTAATCTAGGTCAATCTGAATGTAATTAGGGTTTTCGCTAAGGTGTTTTCTGGCAAACTCAGGAACCCAATCGCAATTGAGCGTGTCGCTCAACTGTTTACATAGCGTTGTTTTTCCTGAAGATTCAGGTCCAATAATCGCTACTTTAAATTGAGGTTGAGTAGTTTTTTCCATTTTAAATATCCAAAAACAGCCACTAGGGTGTAGACTATAAACAATAGTGTTGTGAAGTATAGTTCCTTGTAAAAGTACATTCCGGCAGCTATTGCATCAACTACAATCCAGATGAGCCAATTTTCAATTTGGCGTTTCACAACCATGTACGTAGCTATAACGGCAAATACGGTGGTAAACGCATCGAAGTACGCCAACTCTGCTGAGCTATATTTATCAGCAATAGCCGCTAGAGTTAAAAAAGTAATCGTGCCTAAAGTAATAGTTAATACTAGTTTTTTTGAAGAGATCTTTTCTACCTGCACAGAGGAAGGGTTATTCTGCTTGGACCAAGCGAACCAGCCATAGAACGACATAATTACGTAGTATGCATTAATACCTACGTCGAAAAAAAAGTTCAAATGGAAGGTAATGTAGACATAAATCGATGAGCTAATTAAGCCGAATAAGAAACACCATCTATTGCCTTTAGAAGCTAAAGCGATGTATATTAAGGCAGTTACCACCGCGACAGCTTCCATTGTATTGAACACTCCAATTTCGGTGAGTACTTTTTGCCAGGCTTCTAGCATGCACTAGCTGTTAAGTTTTTTCTTCAAATCGCCCAGTTCAGTCAAGAAATTTGGATCTTGTTCAATTCTATTACCCACCACAATAACATCTGCTCCCGCCGTAAAAGCATCTTCGGCTTTTTTAATAGTGTTTACTCCTCCGCCAATAAATAACAGCTGCTGTGTATAGTCTTTAACCTTTGAAATCATCTCAGTAGGTACTGGGTTTTCTGCTCCACTTCCGCCGTCTAGGTAAATAACATCCATCCCCAAATAAGTTCCTGCCAAAGCAGTACTCGCTGCAATTTCAGGTTTGTTAGCAGGTATTGGATTAGAATTACTCATATAAGATGCCGTGGTTTGCTTGCCGGAATCAATAAGAAGGTATGCAGTGGAAATAACTTCCAAATTCGTTTTTCTCAAATACGGAGCTGCTGTAACTTGCTGTCCTATTATCATTTCTGCGTTTCTGCTTGATAAAAGTGAGAGGTACAGTATCCCATCAGCTTCAGTGGATATTTGTGAGACGCTTCCAGGGAATAAAATGAGAGGCAATTCACTTTGAGATTTTATAAAATGAATTGTCTTATCCAAATCACCATCTGTTAATAAACTACCGCCCACCAATATAAGATCAACAGTTGACGCTTGAGCTTTTGTTAAGATACTTTTTAAATTTAGGGCACCTACTTTATCTGGATCAATCAGTAAAGCAATCATTTTTTTGCCTTCTTTTTGCTGATTTTTTAATGTTTGGTAGATTGGTTTCTCCACAGTTTATTTTTCTGCTACAATATTAATAATTCACACTGTAAGCCATCACATAATTATTAAGCTTTCTGAATTCCATTGGTTGAACCTTTTCTTTTCCGTTCGCTCTTGTTATTCCAATGGCTGACCCCATTATTCCGTTGAATTTAAAATCTTGTACTTCAAAGTTTTCTTTCAAAAAAGCATCTTTTTTGCCGTAGATCTTAAACAAGGCTTCCTTAATACTCCAATAACAAGTTAATTCAGTTGGACTTTGGCTGGTTATTGATTGTTCAAAATCATTTAAAAATTTCGATTTAATTCGTTTAATTTTATCTGTTATAAACTGCAAATCTATTCCTGTTTCATATTTTTTGTCAATGGAAATCGCAACTCTTTCATTTGAATGAGAGATACTTAAAAAACAAGTTGAATTTTTAAAAGTTGGCTTTCGATGTTCGTCGTAGATAATGTCCTCTTTCGAAGCCATTGTTTTGCAAATAATTTCTCTAATGAACAGCCATTCCGCTTTTCTTTTGTCGTTGCTTATAAAACTTAAATGACTCATGTCAAAACCATTTTTAACTAAAAAACGAAACATTTCATCCATTCTATCGTATTCAACAGCTGCGGTATGAATAGAATTTGAAGGAGATATTTGAAAGCTTTCAAACATATCTTTTGTATAACTGTTTAATACGAAAATAGCATTATTTAATTTGGTAAATTTGCCATCCGAAAAGTAAAAAAATAAAACATGAGTACAAGTGTAGAATACTTACCTTATAAAGTTAAAGACATTTCTTTAGCTGAGTGGGGCCGAAAAGAAATGGAATTAGCTGAAGCAGAAATGCCGGGCTTGATGTCATTAAGAGAAGAATATAAAAACGAGCAACCTCTTAAAGGAGCAAGAATTGCTGGTTGTCTTCACATGACAATTCAAACAGCAGTTTTAATTGAAACGTTAACATCTCTTGGTGCAGAAGTTACATGGTCTTCATGTAATATTTTCTCTACACAAGATCAGGCTGCTGCAGCAATTGCCGCTGCAGGTGTTCCAGTATATGCTTGGAAAGGCATGACTGATGAAGAGTTTGATTGGTGTATTGAGCAGACAATTTTCTTTGGCGAAGACAAGAAGCCATTAAACATGATTTTAGATGATGGTGGTGACTTAACAAATATGGTGTTCGATAACTATCCTGAGTTAGTCGATGGTATCAGAGGTTTATCTGAGGAAACGACTACTGGTGTTCACAGGTTGTACGAAAGAGAGAAAAATGGCACATTAGTAATGCCTGCAATCAATGTAAATGATTCAGTAACTAAGTCAAAATTCGATAACAAATACGGATGTAAAGAGTCGTTAGTTGATTCAATTAGAAGAGCAACTGATATTATGATGGCTGGAAAAGTTGCTGTTGTTGCAGGTTACGGAGACGTAGGTAAAGGTTCTGCTGCTTCTTTAAAAGGAGCAGGTGCTAGAGTTATCGTTACTGAGGTAGATCCTATTTGTGCTTTACAAGCCGCAATGGATGGTTTCGAAGTAAAGAAAATGATTAATGCTGTTGAAGAGGTTGATATTGTTGTAACTGCCACAGGTAACAAGGATATTATTTCTGAAGCACATTTTAGAAAAATGAAGGATAAGGTTATCGTATGTAACATTGGCCACTTTGACAATGAAATTGATGTTGCTTTCTTAGACAACTCAGGTGCTGAAAAAGTTGAAATCAAGCCTCAAGTTGACAAGTACAGATTAGATGGCAAAGACATTATTTTATTAGCGCAAGGTAGACTAGTAAATTTAGGTTGTGCTACAGGTCACCCTTCTTTTGTTATGTCGAATTCATTTACAAACCAAACATTGGCTCAAATTGAACTTTGGAAAAATAGTGACAGCTATGAAAACAAAGTTTACACACTACCAAAACACTTAGATGAAAAAGTTGCAAAACTTCACCTATCTAAGATTGGTGTTGAATTAGAAGAATTAAGACAAGACCAAGCAGAGTATATTGGTGTAACGGTTGAAGGACCATACAAGCCAGATTACTACAGATATTAATTGAAGCTTAACATAAATTGGAAAAGGCTATTGCAGAGATGCGATAGCCTTTTTTAGTTTGTAACTGTTAGAATAGGATCGTTAAAATTAACAGTATATTGTTTTAACGGAAGAATGGCGGGAGGTTTCGAAACGTCTCCTGTGCCCAATAAGAAGCTTGATCCACAACAATTGTCAGTTGCTGTAAAGCGATTTGGATCGGCTGAAACCAATCCACATGTATTAGAGGGTTCAAACGTGCAATGCCGATCGTAAGCTTTTATTTCATCAGATGACAATCGATAAAGAATAATTCCCCTCGACCCTCCAAACACTTCTACAGATCCTCCGATGGTTTGAAGATTAATGTATTGTGGCAGGTTAATGTTATATTGAAAATTGACTTGAACTAATGGAATGTTAGAAATCTCATCCGGATTACAAGCGGGAAATGACAATATAGTAGCGAATACGACAAAAAGTAGTTGTTTCTTTAACACAAGTATGGTTATTTTCGTCATTCTAATTTTTCAAAATCTGAATACAATATTAGGTTCAAAATAAACGAAAAATGAAAAAAAATATTTTACGAGGCATCGTTTTGTTTTTTCTGTGTGTCATAGCTATGAACTCGCAAGCTCAATCACAACGAAAGGTTCAAAAAACGGTTGATAAGCGAAGTGAACAATTAGAAAAAGATAAAGAACAAAAGAAAAAGGAAGCGCACAAGCAAGAAGAGGCAAAGAGGAAAGCGCATTTTGAAATGCAAACAAAAGCAGTTCAAAAAAGAATGAAAAAAACGAAGAGAAAATCGAAACGAAACAATGACAATAAAAGAGAATTCTTTGTAAAAAGATGGTTTAAAAGATGATAAATTCATGAATAATAAAGTCTTAAAAAGACGGGCTAAAGCTGCTGTTAAAATTTGTTATTCTTTTCATTATTTGTATATCTTTACGCCCCTGTAGTTTTTTACAACGAAACGATAACGAAACGATAACATAAAATTTCTATTATGCTAAGAAAATTACTTTTCATGCTTGCGATAGCATTGGGCTTTGCAACAACAGTAAATGCTCAAGTAGGATCAGGTACCATTAAGGGAACTGTGACGGAGAAAGCCAATGGCGAGCCAGTGCCGTTTGCTAATGTTGTGCTACTAAAAGGAACAGAACAGATATTGGTAACAACAACTGATTTTGATGGAGTTTATACGTTAAAGCCAATTCCTCCTGGGTCTTATGATGTGCAGTTTTCTTATGTGGGCTTTACACCTAGTAGACTGTCAGGTGTCGTTGTAAGTTCAGGAAAATTAAAAAAACTGGACTCTGAATTATCTAAAGGAATAAATATTGAGGAGGTTCAAGTTTATGCAGAACCAATTATCGAAATAGATCAAACAGAGATTTCTACGAGTGTTAATAGAACGCAAATTACTCAGATGGCCGTTCGTAGCGTTGCAGATATTACAAAGGCTGCGGGTAATGGTATTACGTCTAGAGACAATGGCTCGGGTGAAAATAATGTTAGAGGTCAACGATCAGGTAGTTCAATAACATTTGTCGATGGTATAAAAATTATAGGCTCAACAAGTTTACCTAAATCAGCCATTGAAGAGGTTTCTGTAAAAACAGGAGGAATATCAGCTCAATACGGTGATGTAACAGGTGCTGTAACAACCGTGACAACTAGAGGTGCATTTACAGAATATTTTGGAAGTGCAGAGGTTTTGTCATCAGGGTTTAAGACCGGAGAGACCACATCGTTTGGTTTGGATAACTGGGGATATAACCTTGTGGGTTTTGCTCTTGGGGGGCCGATTATTAAGAAAAAAGATAAAGATGGAGAGGTTACTTCTCCTTTTGGTTTCTTGTTAACTGGTGAAATTAGACATTCCTTAAGCGGCCAGAGTGTAACCCCTATCTATAAACCAAAAGATAATATTGAGCAAGAGGTTAGAAATAATCCATTAATTTTTCAAGAAGGAAACAATGGAGTAGTTCAAAGAGCTCAATTTTTGACGAGAGATGATTTTGAAGAAATTGACTTTAGGTTAAATGATGATGATTTAAGTTTTGCTGTTAATGGAAAGTTCGATGTTAAATTAACTGACTTGAGTTCTCTTTCTTTTGGTGGTACTTACAACTATGCTAAGGGTAATAACTATAATAGAAGCTTTTCGTTATTCAATTACGAGAATAACACTCAGTCACTGAGTACTGATTTTAGATTTTACGGACGATACGTGCAACGATTTGCGAACGCAAAAGAAGATGCAAATACAAAAGAGGAAGATAAGTCATTAATTAAGAATGCGTTTTTCTCAATTCAAGCAGATTTTTCTAGAGCAAACAGATTGTCTGAAGACAGAAATCACGGAAGTGATTTCTTTAAGTATGGATATTTAGGAAGATTTGTAGCCAATACTGAATTGTCCTATTCTGACAACAACTTTAATGCTGTAACATTGGACAACGGTACAGAATATCGGGGAAATTTTTTAACTGCTTTTGACAATCCTATTTCATACGACTATACAGCTTCAAACATAAACCCAATACTAGCTAACTATACTAGTAATTATTACGATTTTTTCCAACCTGGAGATCCTAGATATTCTACAGCAGTTGCAGTTGAAGGTAATGGAGGAATTATTAATGGAGGAACTGTTATTGGTAATGTATACAATTTGTGGACTTCTGCTGGAACTGTTAGTAATGGCTACAGTAAGGTAGAAAATGATCAAATTCGTTTAAGTGGTAGAGGTTCAGCAGATATAGGTGACCATGCAATTGTTTTAGGGTTTGAGTACGAGCAAAGAATAGAGCGTTTTTATTCGATGAACCCAAGAGATTTATGGGATTTAGGGCGACTTTCGGTTAATAGTCACATTTTACAAATTGATTCGAATAATTACTCAATTAATTATGCAGCTCCGAGCCCAATTGATCCTACGGTTACTTTTGAAAGAAGGTACGATGGAGCGAACAGAACTTATTTTGCATATAATATGAGAAATGCGTTGGGCTTAGATCCTAATGGTATTGATTTTATTGATTTCGACTCATATGATATTGATTTGTACAATATGACATATTTTGCAGCAGATCAATTAATTAACCCTGCAAATAACGTTAACTTACTCTACAGAGGATATGATTATAAAGGAAAGAAGTTGAATTCTTCTCCATCGCTTAACGATTTTTTCAATGAAGAGAACGAGTTAGGGTTTAAAACAAGACCTGTACCTGCTTATCAACCAGTATATATTGCTGGGTATATAGAAGATAAATTTGCGTTTGATGATTTGATTTTTAGAATAGGTTTACGATTGGATAGGTTTGACGCTAACCAGCCTGTGCTTAAAGATCCTTTCTCTCTTTTCCCAACGAGGGATGTAGCTTATGCTAAAACTCAAGGTTTAGGAGAAACTCCAGGTAATATACAAGATAACTTTATCGTTTATGTGAATGATATTGAAAACCCTTCTTCTAACGGAGTTGTTGGATATAGAAACCCAGAAACGAATGAATTCTTTAATGCCCAAGGTGTACTTTTAAATGACCCTTCTGTGTTGCAAGCTGGTTCTAGCATTGCTCCTTGGTTGGTTGATCCTTCTAGCACATCTGCCTCATCAGATATGAGTACTGAGTCTTTTGAAGATTACGATCCTCAGTATACTTTAATGCCGAGGGTTTCATTTTCATTCCCAATTTCAGATGAAGCAACATTTTTTGCGAATTATGATATCTTAACCAGACGTCCTTCAGGTGAGAACGGTTTAGAGCCTTTAGATTTGATCTACATTGCAAACCATAACAGAATTATTAACAACCCAAACTTGAAGCCTTCGAAGACAATTTCTTATGAGATAGGATTTAAGCAGAAAGTGGGGAGTAGTTCAGCATTAACCTTATCTTCTTTCTACAGAGAGCAGAGAGATGAGATTCAAGTAAGAAAATTGGTTGGAGCCTTTCCTGAAGATTATTTAACTTACGATAACTTAGACTTTGGTACGGTTAAAGGTTTTACTGTTAACTACGAAATGAGAAGAACTAAGAATTTATCATTGAGATTGAATTATACTATTCAATTCGCCAATGGAACAGGTTCTGGTTCCACTACAGCTTTGAATTTAGTAAACTCAGATCAACCGAACTTAAGAACGATCTTCCCTTATAGTTATGATCAGCGTCATCAAATTGTTTCAACTTTAGATTATAGATATGGAAGTGGAACTGGTTACAATGGTCCAAGAGTCGGAGGTAAAAATATTCTTCAAAACACAGGTCTTAACGTTGTGTTTATTGCCGGATCTGGACAGCCTTATACTCAAAGATCTTTGGCAGGTGCTAGTGAATTACTTTCAGGTTCTAGAACACCACAACCAGTTGAGGGAGACATAAATGGTTCACGTTTACCATGGACTGTTCGAATTGATGCCAGATTAGACAAGTCGTTTGATATTAATTGGGGTGCAAGTAATGAAGCAAATAAAGAGGCTTGGAAACAAGGTAAAAAGCAGTCAAATTTGAATATTTACCTTCAAGTGTTGAATGTATTAAATGCGCAGAACATACAAAATGTATATGGATTTACAGGGAATGCCGATGACGATGGATATTTAAATGCTGCTCAGTTCCAAAATGAAATTCGACAAGAAGTGAATGAGCAAGCATTTAGAGACCAGTATAGTTTACGATTACAGAATCCAGGCAATTTTGAATTACCAAGAAGAATTAGATTAGGAGCTCAATTAAGTTTCTAAGGTTTTAAAAGAGATAGATTATGAGAAAGTTAAAAATTTCAATTTTGATGGGTCTTTTAGCACCAGTAATCGCTTTCGGAGCGGGTGGTGAGAAAGACAAGAATAAGCCAAGACAGCAAGTTAATACAGCGGCAGGTTGCGCTCCTGCAAGTAGAATTATTTTTCTTGAATTCAACAATGTCCGGACTCGAGTGGAGACAGGGGGTATTTGGTGGCAAGATAGAGCAAACGGTGTAGCTGATTATGAGGTACCTAAGGGTTCAAATAGTTTTTCTATTTACGCCGGTGGTCTTTGGTTAGCGGGAACCGATGTTAACGGACAGTTAAAAGCTGCTGTAAGTAAATTTGGACAAGGAGTAGATTATTATACTGGACCACTTGATGTTGTTGGAACTGCTGAAATTAATGATGTTACTTGTGCTGAATATGATCGATTTTTTGAAATTACTAGAGCTGAAGTTGCTCTTTTTAATGCGTACAATCAATCTGTAATAAAAGGTACTCAGGCAGAAGAATTTCCAGACTATCAAATTCCAACCTCTATATTGGAATGGCCAGGTAATGGAGATGTTACTCCAGGTGTAGATCAAGACTTTAGACTGGCTCCATACATGAACGTTGCAGGAGATGAGTCGTATGAACCTGAATTGGGTGATTATCCATTTTACGACTTAGTTGGTGATGTTGATTGTAGAGAAAATAGAGAAGATCGTTCGATTAGTGGAAGACGTCCATTGTTTGGAGATAAAACATATTGGTGGATCTTTAATGATAAGGGTAACCTTCATACAGAATCAAACGCACCATCTATCGGCATGGAGATTCATGGTCAGGCATTTGCTTTTGCAACAAACGACGAAATTAATAACATGACGTTTTACAACTTTGAGTTGATTAACCGTTCAACCTTTACCCTAACCAATACGTACTTTGCAAGCTTTGTAGATCCGGATATTGGATTATCTTCTGATGATTATGTTGGTTGCGATGTAGCTAGAGGTTTAGGTTACGCGTTCAATGGAGTTGAGAATGATATTGGACAAGGTGGTCAAACCGGTTATGGAGCAAATCCTCCATCAATAGGTATTGACTTTTTTGAAGGTCCTTATCAAGATGCAGATGGTATAAATAATGCGGTAGGTGTTGGACCGGGTGAAGCTCTTAATGGGTTGGGATATTTTGATCCAAACTCAAGAGAGCCAGATTTAGTTCCGGATAATGAAAGATTTGGTATGAGACGATTTGTATACTACAACATTGGTACAGCTCCAAACGGAGATCCTGAGTTGGCAGTTCACTACTATAACTACATGAGAGGTATTTGGAAGAATGGAAGGAGAATGAGACATGGAGGTAATGGTTTTAACACTGCTGGTGTTGAAGATATCCCCACCGATTTTATGTTTCCTGGAACAAGTGATCCCTTGCATTGGGGAACAACAGACGAGAACGGATTTACAACAATTCCAACGAATACAAATTGGACGGAAGATAATCCTGGAGGAGGAGAGCCTCAGAATGCTGTTGGTGATAGAAGATTCTTACAATCTGCAGGGCCTTTTACTCTGAGACCAGGAAACGTAAATGATATTACGGTTGGGGTTGTATTTGCTCAAGCTCAAAGTGGAGGGCGCCTAGCATCTGTGCAAGATATGTTTACTGCTGATGATAAGGCTCAAGCCTTATTTGATAATTGCTTTCAGGTTTTGAATGGTCCAGATGCTCCTGAGGTAACTGTACAAGAGTTGGATAAAGAAATAATTTTTTACCTTTCGAATCCAAGTGTTTCTAATAATACAGGAGAAAATTACGAGGAGAAGGATCCTAATATTGTGACTCCCGAGTATTTAGCTAGTTTAACGACTCCTGTGTTTTTGGATGATAGATATAGGTTTCAAGGGTATCAAGTGTATCAGGCAGCCGGACCTGGAATTTCTGTCAATGATATTGAAGACCCGAGTAAAGCAAGGTTGGTATTTCAATGTGATATCAAAGATGATGTTGCTAGTTTGACAAATTTCACTTTCGACCAAGGCTTAAATGCAAATATTCCGGTTCGGAAGGTTATTGCTGCGAATGAAGGAATTCAAAGAAGTTTTTCACTTAATCAAGATGCATTCGCGGACGGCGATGCAGCTCTAGTTAATTACAAAACGTATTACTACATAGCCGTAGCATATGGATACAATGAGTTTAAACCATATTTACAAGGAGCTGCTCCTGATTTAACAGATACCATTCTTCCACTTGCAGGTGCCTTTGACGGGCAAACTACTCCGTACTTGAGAAGTAGAAAGTCTGCTTTTGGTGGAGAAATTGCTGCATTTACAGCAATACCTTCGCCTCCAAAATTTGAAAATGGCGGAACAATCGTAAATTCTAGTTTTGGTGACGGTATTGGAATTACAAGACTGCAAGGAGCAGGTAACGGAGGCAATGCATTAACGATTACGCAAGAGTCTGTAGAGTCTATTTTACGTGAAAAGGCTTGGGAATCTGCAGATAGCACAGTAAATGAAATTGATTATGTTATTGGTGAAGGTCCTTTCAGTGTAAGTGTTGTTGATCCATTAAATATCGTGGATGGTACGTATTTCGTGCAATTCATAGATAGCTTAAATAACCAAAATGTTAACGATAACACATTTTGGAGAATTTGGAGAGAAGGTGGACTTGATACAGTGTATTCTGACAAATCTATTGGCTTTTTGAATCAGCAACTTTTATTGAGTCCAAATTGGGGACTGTCTATTACTATAACCAATGCGGTGCAGCCTGGATCAAGAGTAGAGGCCACTAATAATGGATTCATTTCTGCATCTATAGAGTTTGGAGATGTTGAACGTCCATGGTTAGCTGGTATTCCGGATAACGATTTAGAAGGCCCGTTCAATTGGATTTTGTCAGGAACCGGTGAGCAGTCACCATCAGGGTTATTCTTTGATTATGCTGTTTCAGGAACATTTATTGACCCCAATCAAGATTTTGAGAGTATTTTGCAGGGTACCATAGCACCTTACAGATTAGCAAGGTATGAGTTAGGATTAAACGGCAATCCTGCTGCACTTAATGCCCCTGCTAGAGGAAAAGCAGATGTAGAGGGTTCTCCATTGAATAAGCTAATGTCTATTCAATTAGTGATGACGAACGATAAATCTAAATGGACAAGGTGTCCTGTTATTGAGACCAAAGATGATGGCTTAGCAGACCCTAATAATCCGGGCGTAAAACTTCACAATAAGAATCAAGTTAAAGTTACCAGACTATCAGTAGATAAGGATGGTAATTCAGTAGATACAACTGGACTTGGTAATTTGACTCGAGCCCAAATTACAGACACATTGAGGGTTATGGGAGATACCTTAGAAGGAGACGCAGCTTTTATTAATGCTTTCGGAATGGGTTGGTTTCCTGGTTATGTAATTAACAAAGAAACTGGTGATCGTTTAAATATGGCGTTTGGAGAAGACACAAAGTATAGCTTTAATAATGGAGATGACATGTTATGGAATCCTACCTCTACAGTTGTAGAAGGGATAGATCCACAATTTATTAGTCAGATTTGGGGTGGGAAACACTTCATCTATATCTTTAGAGAAACAGAAGGGAATGAAGTTGACTCTGTATTATATTCCAGATTTAACGCAAATATGCCGGTGTATGACTATGGTGAGAAAGCTAGAGATCTTCTAAGTCTTCAAGGAAGTGGATTGAACGGATTAAGGACTAGACTAGGATGGCAAAGTTGTTCTTGGGTGTCATTACCATTGCTGCAACGTGGACAAACGTTGTTGTCTAGCGATGTTCGGATAGATGTTGATGTAAGCAAGCCTTTTGTTGCTAAACAGTCTAGCATACGCACAGGTAATTCTGCATCAAATGCTGTACTTGAAAATGAAGGCGTTCCTGTATATAAATTTAGTACTGCTGGTAAAGGAACGTTAAAGGGTCAAACTTCATTACTTAAGAGCGCCTTAGAGGAAGTAAATGTTGTTCCTAATCCATATTATTCTCAAAGTGGTTACGAGTTTGATCAGTTGGACAATACGGTTAAGTTTACAAACCTTCCTGAGAACTGTACCATTACGATTTATAATTCAAATGGAACTTTAATAAGAAGGTATTTCAAGGCAAGCCCTGATAAATATTTAGATTGGGATTTAACAAATCAAGTTGGCGTTCCAATTGCAAGCGGAGTTTATATCATCCATATCGAGGTACCTAATGTTGGCGAGCGAATATTAAAATGGTTTGGTACAATTAGACCAGCTGATTTTAACAATTTCTAAAAAATGACTATGAAAAATATAACTTATACAATAGCCTTGGCATTGGCGTTCATTTCATTCGATGCCTTTTCCGGAAATGAGGATAGAGCTGGTGAGGCTGGAGCTTCGGAGTTGTTAATAAATCCATGGGCTAGAAGTTCAGGTTGGGGAGGAGCAAATACTGCTAGTGCAAGAGGCTTGGAGGCAATGAATTTAAACATTGCAGGTTTGGCTTTTACGAAAAATACGGAGGTATTATTTTCAAATACTAGTTGGTTGAGTGGTACCGATATTAATCTTTTGAGTTTTGGGTTTGCTAAGAAATTAGGAGATGCCGGAGTAATGGGGTTAACTGTTACTCGAATGAGTTTTGGCGAAATTCAAATTACAACGGCAGATTTACCTGATGGTGGAATTGGAAATTATGAACCTAATTATTTGAACATTGGATTCGCCTATTCAAAGCAATTTTCGAATAGTATTAGTGGAGGTTTAGTCATTCGTATAATAACTGAGTCCACTGCCGATGTTAATGCCAGTGGTGTATCAATTGATGCAGGAGTTAGCTATAAAACGGCTAAGTACGACGCATTTAAATTTGGGATTACGCTAAGAAATGTAGGTCCAACTACAAGTTATCAAGGGAATGGTTTGTCTATTCAAGCGGATAAACAAAATACAGATCAGACACTTACTTTCCAGCGCAGAACGAATGACTTTGAGTTGCCTTCTTTGGTTAACATAGGTGCTTCTTATGATTTCTTTTTAACTGAAGTGGAGGAAAATGAAGACGGTTCTTTTATTGCGGAACATAGGGTAACAGCAAGTGGTACATTTACGTCAAACTCTTTTACTAAAGATCAAATACGTGTAGGTGGCGAATATGCATTTCAAAATAAGTTCATGTTTAGAGCAGGATACGTGTTTGAAACCGATGCAACGGATGAAGTTGAGTCTCGGACGACTTCTGTAGGACCGACAATGGGTGCTACTATAGAAATCCCTACAAACAAAACAGGTTCTACAATTGGGTTAGATTATTCATACCGATTTACAAGAACTTTCGATGGAACCCATGCGATTGGTTTGAGGTTGACATTCTAAATTTTAAAAAAATCTTACATTTGAAAAGAGAATCTCGAAAGGGGTTCTCTTTTTGAATTTCATACACTTAGTAAATACAAAATGGGTCAAATTAGTTATTTCACAGAAGAAGGTTTAAAAAAGGTGATTGATGAATTGAATCACCTAAGAAAGGTCGAACGACCATCTATTTCTGCGCAAATTGCAGAAGCTAGGGATAAGGGTGACTTATCGGAAAATGCAGAATACGATGCCGCTAAAGAGGCTCAAGGTTTGTTGGAATTGAAGATAAGTAAACTGGAGACTCTTGTAGCGAATTCTAGAGTTGTTGACGAATCTGAATTGGATACAACTAAGGTCTTAATCCTTTCCAAAGTAAAGATTAAGAATATGGCGAATGGGGCAGAAATGCAATACACCATTGTTTCTGAGAAAGAGGCAAATATGGCAGAAAAGAGAATTTCTGTAGAATCCCCAATTGCAAAAGGGTTACTTGGAAAGAAGGTAGGTGAGTTTGCAGAAGTAATAGTTCCATCCGGTTCCATGAAGTTTGAAGTGATAGACATTAGCAGATAATGGCAACTATATTTTCGAAAATAATAAGTGGAGAAATTCCGAGTTTTAAAATTGCAGAGAATGAGATGTTCTTGGCCTTTTTAGATATTCAGCCTTTAGCTTTAGGGCATACCTTAATTGTTCCTAAAAAGGAGACAGATTATATTTTTGACATGGAAAGTGAGGACTATGCACAAATGTGGAAATTCGCTCAAGTTGTTGCGAAAAAGATAAAATCGAAAATAGAGTGCAAAAGAATAGGTGTTGCTGTAATAGGTCTAGAAGTGGCTCATGCGCACATTCATTTAGTGCCAATTAATAATGTTAACGACATTAATTTTGCTGCGCCTAAAATGGATGTATCGATGGAAGTTTTAGCTGAAGTTGCTGCAAAAATTAATTCTTAGGCCTTCCGTTCAGGATTATCTTTTAAGAATGAACCCCATCCCGAATAAGATTTCTTATTGCCAACTACGGCATTACCTTGAAAATGGTGACAAATTGCAACTGCTAATGCGTCAGTAGCATCTAAGTAGTTTGGATCTTCCTTATACTGCACGATAGATTTAACCATTGCCGCAACTTGTTGTTTGGAAGCAGCTCCTTTACCTGTAACAGCTTTTTTAACTTTTGTCGGCATGTATTCTGTTGCGGGAACTTCTCTTGTCATAGAGGCCGCCATTGCAACTCCCTGAGCTCTTCCTAATTTTAACATCGATTGGGCATTCTTTCCATAGAACGGTGCTTCGATTGCCATTTCGTCAACTTTGAATTCGTCAATTAAGGAAACAGTTCGTTCGAAAATTCGTTGAAGCCTTAGCGCATGATCTCCCAATTTAGCAAGCTGAATAACACCCATGGCTAATAATTTTATTTCTCCTTTGAACACAGAAATGATTCCATATCCCATGATTGAAGTACCAGGATCGATACCCAAAATAATCTTTTCTACTTCTTTAACTTTAGCCCTCATTGGAAAAAGCAAAGCTATATAAAATAGGCAATACTCTGGTTACGGTAACCATTGTATTCTTGTGCTTTTATTATCTCAAGTCTGCATTTGATTCTAAGGTGAATAATATTGATTGGGATGCCATTTATGATATCATAATTTCGAATTATCTTTTTGTTTTTGTGGTAATTTGTTTTGTACCAATTAACTGGGGGATAGAAACGTTGAAGTGGAAATGGATATTAAAGGATGCTCAATACTTATCTTGGAATCAGAGTGTAAAGTCTGTTCTTAGTGGGATAACCATGTCTATAATAACACCTAACGGCATAGGAGACTACGGAGGGAGAATGTTAGGCATTGAGAAGAACAAAATAGGCCAAGCGCTTTTCTACAATGGGTTCTTGTCATTAAGTCAATTACTGACCACATTTATTTTTGGCCTGTTGGGTTTGTTATTAGTAAGGGAACGGTTGAATTTGCCAATTAACGGTGCAGTATTGTCAATAATTACTATGGGATTAATCTGTATTGGTTTTTGGATTTTTTTTAAATCAAAATTTGGATTAGGCTTCATTAAGATTTTTTTGTTAAAATACAAGCAACTTATTTCATTTGAAATTTCAAGAAGCCTTAGGTTTCAGGTGTTATTTTTAAGTTTTTTACGGTATGTTGTTTTTTGTATTCAGTATTATCTGTTAATACAGTGCTTCAATTCTGATATAGGTTTAGTCGAAACATTCAGCTCAATAGCTGTTGTGTATTTATGCACAGCTATAATACCAACAGGATGGTTCTCAGGATTAATTGTTAGAGGGTCTGTCAGTTTTTTTGTATTTCAAAGCGTTTTAAATAGTGGAGAATTTGGTGTACTTGCTTCCACTGTACTTTGGCTTATTAATTTATTTTTACCTGCTTTGGTTGGTCTTTATTACATCAAGTCGTTTAAATTATTTCCGGTTATAAATCTTGAAAAAGTATGATTGGTTTTATCTTTTTCTTATACGCGATTGTTGCAGGATGGCTGATTTTAGCTAAGAAGCCCTTGCAGGAAGATAGTGTAAGAAATCACTTAGAGCCCGTATCTCTAATTGTAGCTTATCGCAATGAGAGATACAATTTAGAACGATTAATAAAAGACATAGAAAGTCAAACGATTACAGAAAACCAGCTGGAATTAATTCTGGTAAATGATCACTCAACCGATGGAAGTTTTGAATTGGTGCAACAGGTTGTAAAGGATTCAAAGTTGGTTACACAGCACATTAACTTAGAAGGAGAAGTAGGTAAAAAGGCTGCAATTTCATTAGGTGTGCAACAGGCTAGATATAGCTTAATTGTTTGCACTGATGCAGATTGCGAGTTACAGACAAACTGGCTGGAAACCATGATTCAACCGTTTGATAAGCCTGAAATAAAAATGGTTTTGGGAGCAGTGCGACTCAATGGAGCAAAAGGATGGTTTCAGAAACTACAGGAGGTAGAGTTTTCAAGTCTAATGTCGATGACGATGCTTAGTTGCCGGAGAAAACGTGCAATCATTTCTAATGGAGCAAATTATGCTTTCAGAAAAGCTGCCTTTAAAGAAAGTGATGCATACGCTAACAACTCAACTGTTAATACGGGAGATGATGTTTTTTTACTGCATAGTTTTAAAAGAAAATTTGGAAAGGATTGTATTCTGTTCTTGGAGAATGAAAATTCGGTGGTGAGTACTACAACGAAAGATAGTTTTTCTTCTTTTTTTGAGCAACGAATCAGGTGGGCTTCAAAATCTAGAAATTACAAGGATTTAGACACACTAAAGATTGGGAGTATTATATTTTTAGCAAATCTAGCTGTTTTATGGGCTCTTGTTGGCTGGATACTACAGCTGTATTCGTTACAATTTTTTCTCGGTTGCTTTTTGTTTAAGTGGGTAATTGATTTACTTCTCATGCAGCAACTACCGTTGTTTCTTCGACCAAAATCTATTGTGAAATGGACATTTTTATTGTCAATTTTGTATCCTTTTTATTCCGTGGGAATTGCTTTGGTATCTTTGTTTCATCGACCACAATGGAAAGGGCGTAAAATCTAACTAGTTTGAGTAAACAAAACCGGTCTCCACTTCAATTAGCTTGGAAAAAATTATTGCAAAATAAGATTGCAGTAATTGGACTTTTCGTGATCTCAACGTTTTTGTTTATTGCTGCCTTTGGACCAATCCTTCGCCCAGACTCTTCACCTAAGGCTAACGTTCAGCATTTGGAGTTAGCCCGAAAGTCCCCTGGTTTCTCGGTGGAGATGCTTTTGCTTCCAAATCCTCAACGTTCTTCTCATTCATTTTTGCGAGAATTTATTTATGGGTTTCAGCCTCACTTTATAGAAATTCCGATTGCGAATTATTCCATTACAGCGAATGATATCGAGGTTGAAAAATACACAGGAAATGAACCTAACGATGGTGAAATAATCAGCTTTAAATCGTCACATTTTGAATCATTTATTGAATCAGAAATCGTTACAAGGAAACGGTATTGGTTAGGAACGGATCGTTATGGCAGGGATATGTTGAGCAGATTGATGGGAGGGACCTGGATTTCGTTTACAGTTGGGTTTATTTCAATTCTAATCTCTTTATTCATAGGAATTAGTTTAGGTGCCATAGCAGCTTATTACGGCGGAAGAGTGGATGATTTAATTATGTGGTTCATCAATGTTATTTGGTCAATTCCTACTTTGTTACTTGTCATTGCTATGACCTTAGCCTTGGGGAAAGGCTTTTGGCAAGTTTTTGTAGCTGTTGGACTTACCATGTGGGTAGAAGTTGCAAGAGTCGTCCGCGGGCAGGTGATGAGCGCCAAGCAAATGGAATTTGTAGAAGCAGGGAAATCCTTTGGTTTTACAAACGCTAGAATAATTATCAGACATATTTTACCCAACGTAACAGGACCGATTATCGTTATTTCAGCGTCTAATTTTGCAGCGGCGATATTAATTGAGGCTGGCCTAAGCTTTTTGGGTTTGGGAGCCCAGCCGCCACAAGCAACTTGGGGTAAAATGATTGCAGAGCACAAGGGTTATATTATAACGGGAGATGCTTATTTGGCTATATTTCCGGGTATCGCCATATGTTTGTTGGTTCTTTCATTTGTGCTTTTAGGAAATGGCTTACGTGATGCCTTCGATACTAAAAACATAAAACAAGTAGGAGTTTAAAAGAGCAGAAGGGCTCCTATATAAATGACTCCAGCTACTAACATCATAACTAGCGTATACGGTAAAATTTCTTTCGCCTTCAACTTGGTAATTCCTAATAAGGGTAGTGCCCAAAAAGGCTGTAGCATGTTTGTCAGTTGGTCTCCATAGGCTAAAGCCATAATACTTTTAAGTAGTGAAGCTTGTAAACTTTCAGCGGCTTGAACAATTATGGGGCCTTGTATTGCCCAATGCCCACCGCCACTAGGCACAAATACGTTAACAAGTCCTGCACTAAATAAAGTAAAGATTGGAAAGCTAGATGAAGTAGAATGAGATACAAAAAAGTTGGAAAATAGGTTCATCAACCCCGAATCTTTCATAATTCCCATAATTCCAAAATATAAAGGGAATTGAATGAGTATTCATGAGGCTCCGCCTATTGCATGGTCAGTTGCCTTTAAGAACCCTACAATATTTTTGTGAAAGAAAAACCCAATTCCGAGCAGGCATAGGTTAATAAAGTTGGGAGTAATAAAGGCAAATTTAGAAATATCAGGCGTTTGAATAACTTTTAAACTAAGGTAAAGTAAGATGATTGACCCGACTATTTTTGTTGTAAAGGTAGAATAATCAATTTTTTTTGCTCTGAATAGAGTTTTAGTATCATCCTCCTCAACTTTTTTTGCAGTCAATCTGCTCAAGTTTGTACCTGAACTAGACTTCCCGATAAGGTACATCAGCAGTGGTATCACAATCAATACTGCTGCCGTTGCAAAAATATTCATAGGGGAGAATACCGTTTCAGAGAAAGAAATGGAAGAAGGTAGTTTCAACAGTTGGGCTGTAGGTATAATTCCTTCCATTAAAGAAATTAAATGGCCTTCTTCTGCAACCTTCGTTGTAGAAGACCCGGAAATTCCGCCGTGCTAAACCATAAGGCATGAATATCCCGCGGCACCAATTAAGGGGTAGTTCAAGTCAAAGTTTTCACGGTGCGCTTTTTCTCCAATTTTTCGGGCAATTATAGCACCGAAAAATAGGCCTAATCCCCAGTTGAAAGCGCCACAGCCATAGTTGAGAGGCAAACCAAAGCTGCCGCCTTAGCATTAGTTGTAGCAAAAAAACATATTCTATCTATGAACCGTCCCACAAAAAGAGACATTGCTAGTATGTGACCCAAAACTAACATTAACATCATTTGTAATGCAAAAACCATTAAGTCATCGTTCCATAATCCTCTTTCCCAGTATTCAAAAAGAGTTATTAAATAGTTCTGTTCACTTGCAATTGGCGCATTGGTGAAAATATAGGCAGCTACAATGGTTATTAAGCTTAATAATAAGGCAATACTCAACGGTGAAGGAAGTAACAATTGAAAAAGTCGACTGTATTTCTCAGTAAATTTCATGTTGGTATATTATCATTTAAAAATAACATAAAAGCATTTGAATTAATAATTTTAGTCAAAATCTAGCAGGTATATGGATCTTTTTCAAGCACAAGAAAGAATAGTAGAATTAAGTGAGCAAATTCGCAAGCATAACCACACTTATTACATGAAGGACATTCCACAAATTTCGGATTATGAGTTCGATCAATTATTGGAAGAGTTGCAGCAATTAGAAAACGAATTTCCCCAATTTGCTGAAGAAAACTCCCCAACAAAACGTGTTGGTGGTTCGATTACCAAGAAATTTGAGACGGTGGTGCATCACTATCCTATGCTTTCTTTGAGCAACAGCTATAATCGGGACGATTTAATTGATTTTGACCAAAGGGTACAAAAACTTGCTGGTAAAAAAGTGGAGTATACCTGTGAGTTGAAGTACGATGGGGTTGCGATTGGAATTCAATATAAGAAAGGTCAGCTGCTTAGAGCAGTTACTAGAGGAGATGGAACCAAAGGTGATGATATAACGGAAAATGTAAAAACGATTCGAGCAGTACCATTAAAATTGACTGGAGATTATCCAGATGATTTTGAAATTCGAGGAGAGATTTTTTATCCACTTTCTGTATTTAAAGCGTTGAATGAAAGTAGAGAAGATATTGGAGAAGACCGCTTGGCTAATCCAAGAAATGCTGCTTCAGGTACACTGAAAATGCAAGATTCTAAAGTGGTAGCTTCTCGAAAGTTAGATAGCTATTTATATTATGTGTTGGGTGAAAACCTTCCATTTAAAAGTCATGAAGAGAATCTGAATGCGGCTTCAAGTTGGGGGTTTAAAGTGCCTAAGAAAAGTGATAAGCTATTTGCTACATACCAATCTATTGAGGAAATATTCGAATTCATTGATTACTGGAGTACAGGGCGAAATCAGCTAAACTTTGAAATTGACGGTATCGTTATTAAAGTAAATGACTATTACTTGCAAGAGGAGCTGGGGTATACGGCGAAAAGTCCACGTTGGGCAATTGCTTATAAATTCAAAGCTGAACAAGTCGAAACTCGGTTAAATGAGATCACCTATCAGGTGGGTAGAACTGGGGCAATTACTCCTGTGGCTAATTTGGAACCAATTTTATTGGCAGGAACTGTAGTTAAAAGAGCTTCACTTCACAATTCAGATCAAATTGAAAAATTAGATATTCGAGAAGGCGATTTAGTTCAAGTGGAGAAAGGAGGCGAGATTATTCCAAAAGTGGTCGGTGTTAACCTGAACCAACGTCCCGTGAACTCTCACCCTACAAAATACATTTCGCAGTGCCCTGAGTGCGAAACAGAATTGGTTCGGGTTGAAGGGGAAGCAAAGCACTATTGTCCCAATGAAACAGCTTGCCCAACTCAAATTAAGGGGAAAATGACTCATTTTATTTCAAGAAAGGCAATGGACATTGATGGACTTGGAGAAGAAACCATCGAGCAATTGTTTGCTGAAGGGTTAATTCATAATTACGCCGACCTGTATACGTTGCAAGAAGATGATTTATTGAAGTTAGATCGAATGGCACAAAAGTCAGTTTCTAATTTACTGCAAGGCGTTGAAAATTCAAAGCAAATACCTTTTGAAAGAGTATTGTTTGCATTAGGGATTAGGTATGTTGGGGAGACTGTTTCGAAGAAGTTGGCTATGCACTTTAAAAACATGGATGCAATATTAAATGCCTCGTTAGAGGAAATGATTGCGGTAGATGAAATTGGAGAAAAGATAGCTGAAAGCCTGTATTTCTTTTTGCAAAATGAAGAACATTTGGAGTTGATTAACCGGTTGAAATCGTACGATTTACAGTTTGAAATAATAGAAAAGGAGAGTACTCAGGTTTCAACCATTTTTGAAGGTAAGACGTTTGTTGTTTCAGGGGTTTTTGAGAATTATTCGAGAAATGAATTGAAGAAAACTATTGAAGATTATGGTGGGAAGAATGTGGGCTCTATTTCTAAAAAGACAGACTTTTTAGTGGCAGGAGATAAAATGGGCCCAGCTAAAAAGGAAAAAGCAGAGAGTTTGGGCGTGACAATTCTAAGTGAGCAAGAGTTTTCTGAAATGTTGGATTAGTTTAAGGAATAAAACAATCCGTCAAATTTCAATTTACCACTATCTGTATAAAAATCAAGTAATTGAGCCAACTTTTTTTGGTGTTTACTCCCAAGCAGAAGTTCATCTACTTTTTTTGGGCCTTCCTTTATTTTCTCCAGTAATTCAATTTCCAATGAATCGAAATCTATCGCACTGTTTGCTTTCTTTTTCCTCAAACATACATCGCAAACTCCGCAACTTGAATCGATGGTTTCTGCAAAATAATTGAGTAGGGTATTGCTTCGGCAAACTGATTCATTTTCTGCATACTTTGCCACAGAATTGACTTGTTCAAAGGTTATTTTTTTTCGTTCTTCATAATGTACTTTACTAATATGCACATGGTCCACCCTTTGTCTGGTGTAGGTAATTTTTGGAAGTGTACCTTTAGGTATGTAATCAATTACTTTAAGTTTTTGAAGTCGTAACAGTGTTTCTATTACTTTATTTTTGTTGCTTTTTAAGTTTCCAGCAAGTTCATTTTCATTGATAGAAACATAACCTTCCATTAAACCTCCATAGGTTCTCAGTAGCGTTTTTAAGAAGTAATCGTAAATTTTATGAGCGACTTGAAACTTGTAGAAATCTTGTTTAGTAAGTACGATGTTCACTTTACTTGGGGTAGAAAAATTTTCTGATAAGCTAATAAGCCCTTCTTTTTCTATAAAGTGAAGCGCTCTGTAACTGCTAGAAACATTAAGCTTGTACTTGTTGCTGAAATCTCTAATGTCAAAATCATAACTTTGGTTTAAACCACCATGGATTGGAATTTGGAAATAATTTGACAAGCTTAAATAACATTTTTTAATAAATTCAATTTCGGGGAATTCTAATTCTGTCTTTTGTTTTAAATCTCCTATCATAGAAGGGCTTACGAGTAAAACAGCAAAGGCTTTCTTTTCATCTCTTCCCGCTCTCCCAGCTTCCTGAAAATAGGCTTCTAAAGAACTTGGTAAGTCAACGTGAATAACAAATCGGACATCTGCTTTGTCTATTCCCATGCCAAAGGCGTTGGTTGCAACTATAATTTGTGTTTTGTTAGAAATCCAATTTCGCTGTCTAGTTTGTCGTTCATCTGAAGATAGACCAGCGTGATAGTAATCTGCCTTTAGATCATGTTGCAACAGCACATTGGCAATTTCTTTCGTCCGTTTTCTAGTAGTGGTGTATATAATTCCTGAACCTCCTATTCCGTCAATTACTTTGAACATAGTCGTGATTATATTCTCCGTTTTACGCACTACATAAGCCAAGTTTTTTCGCAAAAAGCTTTTTTGAATAACATTTGACTTTCGAAATAATAATTTTTCCTGAATGTCTTGCACTACAGCAGTTGTTGCGGTTGCAGTTAATGCAATGAATGGAACGTTAACTAACTGTTCTTTTAATGCTGCAATATTTAAATAAGATGGTCGAAAATCATACCCCCATTGCGAAATACAATGCGCTTCATCAACGGCAACTAAATTGATGTTCATTTTTTTTAGCCTTGCTTGAAAAAGTTCTGTTTCTAAACGCTCAGGAGATAAGTATAAAAATTTATAATCACCATAAGCGGCATTGTCCAAAGTAATGTCAATTTCTCTTCTGCTCATAGCAGAGTGAATCATTAGTGCTTTGACCCCCTTGGCCTTTAAGTTTTGAACCTGGTCTTGCATTAGAGCAATAAGCGGTGATATTACTAAGCATAAACCTTCTTGTGCTAACGATGGAATTTGAAAGCAAATTGATTTCCCTCCACCCGTTGGGAGCAGGGCGAGTGTATCCTTTCCATCTATTACAGATTGAATGATTTCTTCCTGCTTTGGCCTAAATTGATCAAAACCCCAATAGGTTTTTAAAATATCATGAATGGATGGGGTTGCTGCCATGGGTTTATAAAATTAGGGGTTAATTATGAACTATTACTTTAAATCCAAGGCTGAAAGATTAACTTTGGATTTCTTTCTTAAATGCTATGATAACACAAGATCAATTAAAGTCTATTCAACAACGAACTGAAGCATTAAAAGGCTATTTAAATATTGATGATTTATTAATTGAAATTGATGAAGAGGAGCAGCGTACACAGCTACCAGAATTTTGGAATGATTCAAAATCTGCCGAAAAGCTATTGAAGCAAATTCGTAACAAGAAAATTTGGACGGATGGGTATAAAGCAGTTAAAACTGCTGTTGAAGACACTGAGGTTTTATTTGACTTTTACAAAGAAGAAGCTGCGACCGCTAAAGAAGTAGAAACTTCTTATAACAGAGCTTTGATTGCCATAGATGATTTGGAGTTTAAAAACATGTTAAGTGCTGAAGAAGATTCATTGAGCGCTGTGCTCCAAATTACTTCAGGAGCAGGAGGAACTGAAAGTTGCGATTGGGCATCTATGTTAATGCGAATGTATTTAATGTGGGCTGAGAAGAACAACATGAAGGTAAAAGAGCTTGATTTGCAATATGGAGATGTTGCTGGAATAAAGACAGTAAGTCTCGAAATAGAAGGGGACTTTGCTTTTGGATACTTGAAAGGAGAGAACGGTGTTCATCGTTTAGTTAGAATTTCTCCTTTTGATTCTAACGCGAAACGGCATACTTCCTTTGCTTCAGTTTACGTTTATCCTTTGGTGGACGATACTATTGAGATAGAAGTAAATCCTTCTGATATTACTTGGGATACTTTTCGTTCTGGTGGAGCAGGGGGGCAGAACGTAAACAAGGTAGAAACTGGTGTTAGACTGACTCACAAACCAACAGGAATTATTATTAATAACACTGAAACTCGCTCGCAATTGGGAAACAAAGATAAGGCGATGCAATTATTGAAGTCGCAACTTTTTGAAATGGAGATGCGGAAGAAATTAGAAAAAAGGGCAGTAATAGAGGCAGACAAGAAGAAAATTGAATGGGGCTCTCAAATTAGAAACTATGTAATGCACCCGTACAAAATGGTGAAAGATGTACGAACAGGTCACGAAACCTCAAATGTTGACGGCGTTATGAACGGCGGCCTTGACGAATTTATTAAGACCTATTTGATGGAGTTCGGAACAAGCTATTAAAAATCTTTTGCTGAAACATTAAATTTATTTTCTAGAATTAGCTTCAATACATCAACGGTGCCATTGGTGTAAAATTGATGCTCTCCGGCAATTGAACTTTCATTGAGTAAATTAATTTGTGCTAACACCGCTTTAGTTTGTTTGGCGACAGCATACCCTGAGTCAATAATGGTAACATTTTTTGGTAAAATTTTTCTCAAGTTTGGAATTAAGTAAGGGTAATGCGAGCAACCCAATACAAGATGATCAATACCTTTCTCAACCATAGGTATAACATAGCTTTTTAACAAAAGCATCATTCCTTCTGAGTTTAGCTTTCCATTCTCAATCAGCTCTACAATGCCCGTACCTTCCTGTTCAAGTATTTCAATCCCTTCTTTGTATAGGTTGGTTGTTTCTTGAAACAACGAGCTACTTAAAGTTCCTTTAGTGGCCAAAATCCCTATAATTTTACTTTTAGTTTTCAAAGACGCGGGCTTAATTGCTGGTTCAATTCCAATAAAAGGGACATCGTATTTTTTTCTCAAGTAACTAATGGCGTTTGTCGTTGCGGTATTACAAGCTACTACAATAATTTTACAGCCTTTTTCTAATAGCAGTGCTGTGTTTTTATCACTTAATCTGATTATTTCTTCTTTTGAACGAATTCCATACGGCGCATACTTGCTGTCTGCCAAGTAAATACTATTTTCTGCAGGCAGTAATTGGTTGATTTCATTCCATATGGAAGCCCCTCCAATTCCAGAATCAAAAATCCCTATTGGTGCTGAATTATCGATATTTTGATTTTTTTTTTGCATAAAAAAAGCCACGCTGTAGCGTAGCTTCTAAAATAGATATTTTAAAGGTATTAAATTAATCCAAGTTTCTTTTTTACCAAAGGCATAATGTCATCAGAATCTTTCTGATATAATAACACTCCAACACCTGAATCAAAGATGTAAGTAAAGCCATTTTCCTTTGCAACATCTTCAATAGCTTTCTTAGCCTTATCGATTATTGGTCTTAACAACTTTTCTTCTTGAGACTGCAAGTCTTTTTGAGCTGATTGCTGAAATTCTCCAATACGTTCTTCTAAGTTGGTGATTTCTTTTATTTTATCTTGCTTAATAGCATCAGTCATTGCAGCTTCTTGTGCTTGATAAGTTTGTACTTGTGATTGGTACTCCTTCGTTAGAGCTGCTAACTTTGATTCTAAATCTTGAGCTGTTCTTTTAATGTTTGCTTCAACGGCAGCTCGTTCAGGCATAGCCAACAATAATTCGTTAGAGTTAATGTGTCCTAACTTTTGACCGAAAACAGCACTACTCAAAAGTGTAGCTGCTACTAAAATTATGTTTCTCATCTTTTTCATAGTTGATCGTTTTTGTTTGTTGTTTTAATTTTGATTTATTTTGAATCGCCTTCTGGCTTTATTCCCATCCGTCTCAGTATATCATCACTCTTATCGTACTTAGGGTTCGAATATACCATCGTTGCGTCACTGGCTTTGTCAAATATAACAGAGTACTTCCCAACATTGGCTGTTTCCTGCACTGCTTTATAAATTTTTTCTTGTATTGGTTTAATTAATTCTTTTCGTTTTTTAAACAACTCTCCATCAATTCCAAATTTCTGTTTCTGAAAATCCCTTGCCTCTTGTTCTTTTTTTATTATTTCTTCTTGTCGTTTGTTTTTCATGCTTTCTGTCAGTAGAATTTCTTCCGCTTGCAGATCCTTATACATTTTTTCAATTGCTTCGTATCTTTTCTCTGTTTGCTTTTGCCATTGTTCCGAGAGTGCATCTAATTGTTTTTGTGCTTCTTGGTATTCCGGCACTTTACTTAGAATATACTCCGTATCGATGTAAGCAAATTTCTGCGCTTGGCTAGCTATAGACAAAAAGAGTACCAAACTTAAAAAAAATATCTTTTTCATTGTAATTCAGATTTGTATAATTACCAACCTCCAATGTTTCCGCCAATGGAAAAGTGAAACTCTGTTCTACTGTTTGGGTCAACTCTTCCTGGAACGTCATCAAATCGGTATCCCCAATCGAGCCCCAACAAACCAAAGAATGGCATAAAGATTCTAACACCCACACCTGCTGCTCGCTTAACTTCGAAAGGATTAAATTCTTCCAAGTTTAACCAAGAGTTTCCTGCTTCTGCGAAAACTAATCCGTAAATAGTAGCACTGGGGTTCAACGTAAACGGATAACGAACTTCCATGGTATATTTAGATACAACTGTTGCTCCCGTCTCAGGAGAAAGCGTTCTATCATCATATCCTCTTTGTGCTATAATTTCACTACCATCTAAGTTAAAACCGCTCAATCCATCGCCACCTAAATAAAATCTTTCAAACGGCGATTGTCCTAATCTATCGTTGTATTCACCTAAGTATCCAAATCCAACTTTTGTGTTCAATACTAATTTTCGTTCATTTCCGGCCAAAGGAGTAAACCAAGAAGAATTAAATTTCCATTTATGGAATTCAATAAATTTATAACGCTCCTGATTGTCTAACTCATCGTAATTATCTTTACTATCAAAGAGAGAATAAGGAGGCGTTAACTGAATTGACAACGTAGTTTGCGCTCCTCTTGTAGTGTAGATTGGTGCGTCAATTGAATTCCTTGAAAGATTCGTTTTAAAACTTAAATTGTGTGCAAATCCAGATCTAAAAATGAAGTTACCCCAGTTTTGCAAATCATAGTATTGATAGCTCACTTCATTGTAGAGGGTAAAGAAATCATCTGGCCATTGCAGTCGTTGTCCTAAGCCAACAGATACTCCCCAAATTCCTAAAGCTTGCCTGTTCGGGTTATCAATTTTATCTCCGCTAACCTGATCGGTGATTGTTTTAATTGCTCCATTGGTTTGTCTAGAGAAATAACCGGTAACATTAAGACTGTTTGGCTTTTTGCCGCCTAACCATGGTTCGGTGAATGAAACATTATAGGACTGGAAGAATTCCCCATTGGTCTGAGCTCTAACGCTTAGTCTCTGCCCATCTCCTGCAGGTAAAGGTCTCCAAGCATCTTTTTTAAACATGTTTTTAGCACTGAAATTGTTAAAGGTAACACCTAAGCTACCTACAATTCGACCACCACCCCAGCCACCTGAAAGTTCAATTTGATCGGACGGTTGTTCTTCAACAGTGTATTCAATATCTACTGTTCCACTTTCTTGATCAGGTATGGGGTTAATACCCATTCTCTCTTGGTTAAAATAACCCAATTGCATTAACTCCCTTTGTGAACGGATAATATCAGCCCTACTAAACAAGTCTCCGGGATTTGTTCTAAGTTCTCTGCGAATAACATGGTCGTTGGTTTTTGTGTTTCCAATGATTCGAACCTCATTAATTCTAGCTTGTTGTCCTTCTCTCAACCGAATTTCAAAATCAATGGTATCTCCTCTCACCTCTGTCTCAACAACATTAGGTTGAAAGAAGAGGTAGCCATCATCAAGGTAAAGAGAACTAATATCTCTTCCGTTAGGGTCCTGATAAATTCTCTGGTCAAACAGGTCTTGGTTAAATAAATCGCCTCGTTCAATGCCTAGTATTCTATCTAATTCAGAGTTAGAATACTTTGTATTTCCAATCCACATTAAATTTCCAAAATAATATTTTTTTCCTTCAGAGATCTTCATCTCAATCATAATTCGATTCTCCGATATTTTATAAAGTGTATCGAAATAGATTTTTGCATCCCGATAGCCCTGAGCATTGTATTTAGCAATAATACCTTGTTTGTCTTTCTCAAAGTTGCTTCTAATGTATTTAGATGGTTTAAACAAACCGTATATTCTAGCTTTTTTAGTGTTTTTTAAAAATCTACGAATTTTCTTATTTGTGAAGAGATCGTTTCCCTCGATTAAGATATTTTCAATCTTTACGCGTTGATTTTGGTCAATATTGATTGTTAATACCTTGGTATTTCTTAGCGTGGAGTCATCTTCTTCCGTTATTTCTACTTCCGTATTAAAGTAACCCTTATCAACAAAGTACTCCTTAATTTCTTGCTTGGTGTTATTAATTAGGTTGGCTGTGATTACTTTTCCTCGAGTAAGGTTAATCTCATCTCGCAAGCTTTCTTGTTTCCCTTTTTTTACTCCTTTAAACTTGTATTTAGACAACCTTGGTCGTTCTGCAACATGTAAATTCAAAAAGATTAACTCTCCTTGAACTTTAGTTGCTGAAATTGTTACATCCGTAAAAAGTTGTTGCTTCCAAAGATTGGTAACGGCACTTGAAATTAAGTCCCCAGGTACTTCAATTTCTTGACCAACCTCTAGTCCTGCTATAGCAATTAAAGCACTGTGGTCTAAATTTTGGGTTCCGGAAACGGTTATCTCACCAATCTCATATGTTCTTGGCGAATTGTAGTCGAGTAATTCTAGTGAAGGGTCTACTGTTATTTGAGCTATAACAGTGTCAAAGAAAAAGATACACAGGAAAGGAAGGAATAATTTTAAATATCTCATTTCAATTGTTCACTAGTTTTGCCAAATCTTCTTTCTCTGTTTTGGAAATCAGTGATAGCATCCCAAAGATTTTCTTTTCTAAAATCGGGCCACAAAATATCAGTAAAGTAAAACTCCGAGTAGGCGGCTTGCCACAGAAGGAAATTGCTGATTCTGTGTTCACCACTTGTTCTAATTATTAATTCGGGATCTGGTATATTTTTGGTGCAAAGATAGCTATTGAAAATTGCTTCATCTACAGTGGTTGCATCCAAAATTCCTGATTTAACATCAATTAACAGCGAATTAACAGCATTTAGTATTTCCCAACGAGAACTGTAACTGAGTGCTAAAACCAAAGTCATTCCGGTATTTGAAGATGTATTCTTTATTGCCTTCTCTAGCTCTGATTGACAATTGCCAGGTAACGAAGCCAAATCCCCAATAGCAGCTAACCTAATATTATTCTTATTTAGTGTTTTTGTTTCTCCTGAAATAGTTGAAACTAGTAATTGCATTAAAGCCATAACTTCAGCTTTCGGACGATTCCAATTTTCCGTGGAAAATGCGTAAAGAGTTAAGTATTTAACACCAGCTTCTGCAGCTCCTTCTGAAACGCTCCTTACAGACTTAACTCCGCTTTTGTGGCCAAACACTCTAGCTTTTCCATTTTGTTTTGCCCAGCGTCCATTTCCATCCATAATTATGGCAATGTGCTGAGGAACATTTTCGGAATTAAAATGAGATGGGATAGGCATTTACTAATAGTTTTCAGGGCCGCAAATATGCGAAATTTAATAGGAGTTTAAAAATTATAAACAGGGCAAGGACCTTCGTCTGTAATCTTGTAAGTTAACATGAATCCACTTACTACAAACCAATCATTATCATATGTTTTACCGCTTTCGAAAACATCATTAACTCTATTTTCTAAACCATCTATGAGATCATATCCTGTTTTTCGAAATCCCCACTCCATGGAAAAAGCCCATTTTTTACCTAAACTTAGCTTTACTCCCGGTCCAAAAGGCATTGCTAATTTTCCTCCACCATCTTGATTTGTTGGTGCTGGTTCAAAACCCTCAACTGTGGTAGAAACATCATTTATAAAATAACTTATTCCAACAAACAAATACGGACTAAAAAAGTGTCGTTTATCTCCCAATTTATAGGGTAAAAAATTAAACTCGATTTCTCCTGCGAATTCTGTTATGGTATTTTCGAAAGATGCCAAGCGCTGGTTGTTAAATTGAAAGCTTTCCAACTCATCTTTCGCAGTTAAAGTAGTTCTAATTATGGAGCCCTTTAAGGTGTAACGTTCATTTAGATTATACCGAAAAACTCCACCAAAAGTTAAGCTACCAACTCCATTTCCCCAATGCGTTCTGGGATTAAGTTCACCGAGATAATAGGACCGACCAACAAGAATACCTAATTCAGCTGTTTTTTGAGAAAAGCTGAGTGAAGTAAAAATTAAGATAAAAAATAATGAGAGACTTAACCTTCTTATCATTTACGAGTAACGTGAAAACTTTGAGATTAGTATTAGAATTTTGGTCGACTTCTTCTTCGCTTAACAATTTTTCTGGAAACACTTACCATTACAGTCATAAATGCATCCTTGTTAGAGGAGTTTCCTCTTGTTTGGCCAACTAAATCGTTTCTATCAGCATCGAAGGGGTCACGGAAATCATTTGCAGGGTTCCCACCTTGGCCTAAGCTAGGATCGGAAAGTATTGCAATTTTTCTAATTTCTGTATCTGACAATTTACCTTGATATGCGTCTCTGAAATTTTTTCTGCCGAAATATTCACCACTAACATCATCTATATAATCCGAAAATGTTTGTCTAAAAGTCGCTTCAACATTGACTCCCCAATATCTATCGATTGACTTCCCTAGTCCAATACCATATGGAATTGTAAATGTGGTACGTTTGTATTTATCAGGTTGGCCAGGTAAGCCTTGGCCTTCCGTACCAAGAGGTTGCAATTTGTGCCAGGTACCTTGATACTCTCCTTTTGGGTTAAAGTACATGAATCCTAGTCCACCATAAAGATAGACGTCCAATTTCAAACCGTTTCTTCCTCTAACTCCTCGCAAACGATATAGGTTACCTTTTGAATTCTGAATGAGATAAAATTCAGCCATTAAATCTAGTTCAAAATATCCTGTGCGAAATTTCAAATTTCTATTTCCTCGAAATTCCTCAGTTGTATATTCATCGCTCCCTTTCAGAACACCCCACTGTATATTGGCCCTGCCAAACATGAAGTTATTAAATTGGTAGCGATAACCTACCATAAGTGATGGTCGCGTTGCAGGAACATCTAAATCCCAGATAAAACCTCTACCGACACCAGAGCCTCCTCCTAAATCGCCTAGAAAATTTGTAACCCCAACGCCACCAATCACTTGCTTCCGAAATCTCTTCCACTGCTGAGCGTCAGCTATATTTGGTAATAAAACTACTGCTATTAGAGCAATTAGTATATGTTTTTTCATTCTATTCAAAATACAAACGGCAAATATAATTAGTTTTTTAAAACTAAGGAAATTGATTCCAATAAACTAGCTATTTCTGTGATCTAGGCCCCAATTTAATTTATTTCTTAAACTATTCACAAAGCTTTGGTTTTGAAGCTGCACCACAGAAATTTTGTAATTTGCTTTTTGGATGGTTAATACTTCACCATTTCTCAATTCTTCTGATCTTGAATCCATGGCTACAAGATTCTTCTCTGCCCTGCTTTCCACCACAATTTTCAAAACGGCATCGTCGTCAATCACAATTGGGCGAACGTTTAAATTGTGAGGAGCAATAGGTGTTATAACGAAATTGCCCGATCCAGGCATCATTATTGGTCCTCCACAACTTAAAGAGTAAGCCGTAGAGCCTGTGGCAGTTGATATGATAAGTCCATCTGTCCAGTACGAATTTAAATGTGTCCCATTTAACTCAGCGTGAATTGTAATCATGGAAGAGCTGTCACTTTTTAAAATACTAATCTCATTTAACGCATGATTGTCATTTCCAAAGTGATTTTTGCTGCTTTCTAACCTTAACAATGAACGTTCTTGGGTGGAATAGTTACCACTTATTATATCGTTTACAGCTGATTCAATTTCAGATGTTGGTGTGTTTGATAAAAAGCCTAATCTTCCTGTATTTATCCCTAGAATTGGTATTTTCAGGTCCCTTACAAGGAGAATAGTATCCAAGAAAGTGCCATCACCTCCAATACTCAGCATAAAAGAGATTTGGTCAGTTTTTAAATCATCGTATGATTCGAAGTAGTTAATGGATTTTGAATTGATAAGATGGTGCTTTTCAATGCTTGGTTTTAATTGCCGGTGAATAATGTATTGCACCTCGTTTTGATCAAGTAATTCAAATAATACTTGAATGTTCGAAACATCTTTAGTTTCTAGCTTTTTGCCGGAAAGTGCTATTTTCATCGTTTAGTTAAATTGGTGCTACAAAATGGAGAAATAATCCGCTCTCTCCAAATTTATTGAAAGAATATTCTGCTCGAATTACAATATCGTAGTAACTCACAAAGTCAAGACCTAAACCATGCCCAAACTGCAACTCATTGGCAAGGTTGTTCATGGGATAGCCTGATTGATCGTCTACGTAGGCAAAGTCACTAAATACTCCCAGATAAAATGCATAATGAAATTTACCAAAGCGCTCTGAAATTCCGGTTAACATCATTGATCTAGGCTTTACAATTTGATAGCGAAGCTGCAGTCTTCCTAAGCCAATGTTTTGTCCATCAATTACATAATATTCGTAAGATCTTATCCCAAAAGAGCTGTATCCTAGTCCGTTTCGGAGTAAATAAGGTTGATCAGTGTTGGGTGTAAGTAATGCTCTTACGCTCCCAGCTAAATACAATCTTGGCTTTATCTCAATAAACTTTTTTGCTTCAATGTTCAAGTTCAATAAACTTAAATCTGAGAAAACTCCTAAGCCGTATTGGGTAATAGAAGCCTTCCAAAAACTTCCTTTTAAGGGGTAGTTTCTAGAATCTCTTTTGTCACTAGCCAGCTGATAACTTAATCTAAAATAGTCCAGTCGATTTTTATTGTTTAACAAGAAATTTTCATTTAATCGAACAACGGAGTCAGTAACTTCATTATGGCTATAGTTAACAGTGAAAGAATGGGTTTTGAATATTTTATTGCGGTACGTTAACGTGATTGAGTTGGATAAATTTCGGAGGGCATCATTATCTGCATCCTTGTACTGCAGGCGTTCATTATTTAAAGAGTTGTATGCAATTTCGTCTCTTCTGTTGTAAGATACATCTATGTTTAACCCAAGTTTTTGTGAACGTGTTAAATACGGGATTTCGTAACGTATTTGATACCTTTCTGTAAATCCATATTTGGCAGTTAATATTAATTTTTCTTTTCTACCTCTAAAGTTATAATGGGTAAGGTACATTCCATAGTTTATTCTTGAGAGGTCTTTGGTTCGCCACCATGTATTAAAATTATTGTCGTCTATTTCAAAAATAGGTAGAGGAAAAATGTACCATCTTTCTGTTACTTGAATAATGATGCTTGCATTAACGCTGTCTGTTAGCGCTACATTTAAGTTCGCAAAATTGAATAACGAGGTATTCAGTAAGTTTTTTTTTGATTGAGAAATTGCTTCAGTTAAACCTTGATTCGTAAGGCTATCACCTATGCGGAATTCTAACTCACGCAGTATGATTTTTTCTTTGGTCGTCTTGTTTCCAATAACTATAATACTGTTGATGATTTTTAAATTCGTTTTTTGAAATGCACTTGACTGTCTGAACGTATCAATTTGAAAAGCTTGCGAAAACAAATTCAAATTAAGTGCGATAAAAAAAGCGAATAGGCTAAAACGAAACATCTGATGGTTTAGATGTTCAAGTAATTGATAAATTCATTGTATCGCTTTTTTAATTCATCTTGCATTTCACTTTTGTGAAAAGATGCAGCAATGGTGTAATTGTAGCGTTCAAATGTTTGAATAATTGGAGACAAATCAGTCTTGTTGACTTTTATTGTCACATCCATTTTAGTGGAGTCGGCATGAGTATGAATGTAGGAACTTAAAATTTTGGCTCCATTACTTTCTACAATGGAAGAAATTTCTGAAAGGGAATAGTCATTTACGTTAACTTCTAGCTGTAAAATCCCACCCAAGTCTTTTATTGCTGCCAAGTTGCAAATGCTTTGAACTAAAATGGGAAGAGAAATAACACCCAAAAAAGTATTGTCATCGTCTAATATTGGAATCAAACTGAGCTTGAGCGTCGAAATTTTAGCAAGAACTTCATAAATATGCTCGTAGGCATTAACAGCAGGTTTTTCCAATGAAAGGTTGTGATTGCCAATAGGTGCATCCGGATCATTTAAATCCAAAATATCGCTCTCTGTAATTAAACCTAAAAACTCGGTATTGTTGACAATAGGAAGTTCTGTCAGTTTATACTCCTCCATTAGGTCTAATGCCTTCTTTCCCGTATCAGAGGTTTTTAAAGCTGGTATTTCATCACTAATTAATTCTCTTGCCAACATTTTACGTCCTGCTTTGTATGTTATCTATTAAAACTAATTTTGAGCGTCGTTACACAATATTACTGAATTATTCATGACTAGATTAAGCGTAAACATCAATAAAATAGCAACACTAAGGAATGCCCGAGGAGGAGATGTTCCGAACTTAGTAAAGGTTGCCTTAGATTGCGAGAAATTTGGTGCCCAAGGCATTACAATTCATCCTCGGCCCGATGAACGACACATTCGTTATAAAGACGTTTATGATTTGAAAAAAGTTGTAACTACTGAATTTAATATAGAAGGGTATCCCAATCAAAAGTTCGTCGATTTAGTGCTAGAGGTTAAGCCAGAGCAAGTTACTTTGGTGCCTGATCCACCTGGAGTCTTGACTTCAAATGCGGGTTGGAAAGTTACAGAGCAGAAAGATTTTTTGAACAAGGTTTTGAATCAATTTAAACAGGCAGGTATACGTACATCTTTATTTATGGAGACGGACCTGGAACAAATTAACTTTTTACCGAATATTCTTGCCGATAGAATTGAATTCTATACTGGGCCATATGCTGCGAATTTTAAAGTAAATCCTGAAAAAGCTATAAAAGATTATGTGGTTGCTTCAGAAAAAGTTACTGAATTTAATATAGGGATCAATGCCGGTCATGATTTAGATTCTGAGAACCTTGCATATTTCAAGAATCAAATTCCACAATTGTTGGAAGTTTCGATTGGACATGCATTAATTTCTGAAGCTCTTTATTGGGGACTAGAAAAAACGATTCATACCTATTTAAAAGCGATGCAATAAAAGATGAAACTACATTATAAGAAATTAGGAACAGGTCAGCCGCTACTGGTGTTACATGGACTCTTTGGCTCATTGGATAACTGGATGACGTTAGCAAAAAAATGGTCAAATGATTTTGAAGTTTATTTAGTTGATCAAAGAAATCATGGGCAATCGCCACACTCAGAGGAATTTTCGTATCCACTAATGGCAGAGGATTTAAAGGAACTAATGGATCAATTAGAGCTAAAAAGTGCAATCCTATTAGGGCATTCAATGGGTGGCAAAACGGTGATGGAGTTCTCGATGAAATATCCGGAAATGATTGAAAAATTAATTGTTGTAGATATAGCCCCTGTTAGTTACAATGTTCATCACCACACAATTATTGAGGCATTGAGAAGTGTGCCACTATCGGATATTTCCAGCAGAAAAGAAGCGGAGAGTTTTTTAAGTCAACACATTAAGGATTTCGGAACAAGACAATTCTTGCTTAAGAATTTGTATTGGGAAAATAAAGATAAACTAGCTTGGCGCTTTAATTTGGAAGTTTTAGCAGATCAGATTTTGCCAATTAGTGAGTATGCGATTATGGATGGAGCTTTCGAAAAAGAAACACTATTCATTGCAGGAGCAAATTCAGACTATATTTTGCCGGAATATGGCTCAAATATTAAATCTAAATTTCCAAACTACGAATTAGAAAGTATTCCGGGTGCAGGACATTGGGTGCATGCAGAAAAGATGGATGAGTTCTCAGAAATTGTCATGAACTTCTTAAAATCGTAAGGACTCTTTAACATCTTTTCGGAATTCTTATGTAAATCAGCCATTGAAATCTATGCACCTTTAACTATTTTTACTTTTTTATAAAAGCATGTCATCAAAATTAGTCATCATTCCAACCTACAACGAGTTGGAGAACATTCAAAAAATTATTGCTAAAGTGTTTAGCCTAGAAGGGGATTTTCACATTTTAGTGGTAGATGATGGCTCTCCTGATGGAACGGCAGATGTAGTAAAAAGTTTGCAGCCGAAATATTCAGGGATGTTGCATATAGAAGAACGGAGTGGAAAGTTGGGCCTGGGTACAGCTTACATTCATGGATTTAAATGGGGGATTAAAAACAAGTACGACTTCCTGTTCGAAATGGATGCTGATTTTAGTCATAACCCAGATGATTTAATTAAACTATTTAATGCATGTGAAATTGAAGGAGGAGATGTTGCCATTGGCTCTCGCTACAAAACGGGAGTAAATGTTGTAAACTGGCCTATGGGTCGGGTGTTAATGTCCTATTATGCTTCTGTATATGTGCGTTTTATTACCGGGATGCCATTTAGAGATACAACAGCCGGCTTTAAGTGTTATCGAGCTAAAGTTTTAGAAACAATTAATTTAGATAAAATCCGATTCAAAGGTTATGCGTTTCAAATAGAAATGAAGTTTCGCGCATGGAAGTTGGGTTTTAATGTTGTTGAGGTTCCAATTATTTTTACCGATAGACAAGAGGGAACGAGTAAGATGAGTGGAGGGATTTTTAAGGAAGCCTTTTTTGGTGTAATTTATTTAAGATTATCAAGTATTTTTCAGAAACAAAAAAACTAGCATGAGTGATTCAACTTTTTTAATAAAGGGTGCGACTTTAGTAAATGAGAACCAAATATTCGAGGCAGATGTTCGAATTGAGGGAGAAAGAATTGCAGAAATTAGTAGAACAGGTCTTCAGGCAAAAGAACATGAGAGAGTAATAGATGCTCAAGGGTTATATTTAATTCCAGGAATGATTGATGACCAAGTTCATTTTAGAGAACCTGGGCTGACTCATAAAGCTGAAATTTATACTGAGGCGAAGGCAGCCGTTGCAGGAGGGATAACAAGTTTTATGGAAATGCCTAATACTGTTCCAAATACCTTAACTCAAGGTTTGTTAGAAGATAAATATCAAATTGCTGCAAGTAAAGCTTTAGCAAATTATTCTTTTTTTATGGGCGCTTCTAATGATAATTTAGAAGAGGTATTAAAAACAAATGCCGAAGAAGTGTGCGGTGTTAAGGTATTCATGGGCTCTTCAACTGGTAATATGTTGGTTGACTCGGAGGTAGTTTTAGATAATTTATTTCGGAATTGCCCCATGCTAATCGCCACTCATTGCGAAGACGAAGCAACGGTCAGGGCAAATATGGCAAAGGCGATAGAAAAGTTTGGAGAAGACATTCCTATTGCAGAACATCCAATTATTAGAGATGAGTTGGCCTGTTACAGGTCATCTTCAAAAGCAGTAGAGTTAGCAAAAAAGCACAACACAAGGTTGCATATTTTGCACATTTCTACAGCAAAGGAATTGGAGCTTTTTACAAATAAGATTGATTTAGAAGAAAAGAGAATAACAGCCGAAGCATGTATTCATCACCTTTGGTTTACTGATGTAGATTATGAAAAATTCGGAACTCTAATTAAGTGGAATCCTGCAGTAAAATTTCAATCAGATAGAGATGCAATAAGAAAGGCTGTGAACGATAACGTTATCGATGTAATTGCAACCGATCACGCGCCACACACAAAAGAAGAAAAAGCAAATAAATATGGTATGGCGCCTAGTGGAGGACCTTTGGTTCAACATGCATTACCCGCCTTATTTGAGATGTATAACCAGGGTGTTTTTAATTTAGAAAAAATTGTCGAGAAAACCAGTCATTCATTGGCTAGGTTATTTAGAATAAAAGAGCGAGGTTTTATTAGAGAAGGGTATTATGCTGATCTTGTATTGGTAGATTTGAATCAACCAAGTATTGTCACCCCTCAAAGTTTACTTTATAAATGCGGATGGTCTCCTTTTGAAGGTCAGCGGTTTCAAGCTAATATCCAAAAGACCTTTGTAAGTGGGCACTTGGCCTTTGATCAAGGTGTTTTTGACGAGTCTAAAAAAGGGCATCGATTGAAATTTAGTGCATGAAACATATCTTCTTAGGTCTCTTATTTATTTCAATTATATCTTGTAACAAAGAGAAGAAAAGTCCTGATTACTTATTAGAACAAGATAAGTTTGTTAAAGTGTTAACAGATTTTGAAACAGCCGAAGCAATTGTTAGGCTTGGTTATAATCGCACCAAAGACAGCTTAATTTATAATGATTCTGTGTATGTTGCAGTATTTAGAAAACACGAAATAACTAAAGCTATTTTTGACAGCAACTTCACTTACTATTCAAATAAGCCACAAGAGTTTGAAAAAATATTTGAAAAAGTAATTACTAATTTGAGCACTATGTCGGCTAAAATTCAAGAGAAAAAAGTTGAAGAGCCAACTAATAAAAAATAGGCCTCGCTAAAAACCATTAATCGTCCAACTTTAGTACTGCTAAGAATGCACTTTGTGGTACTTCCACATTCCCAATTTGACGCATCTTCTTCTTTCCTTTCTTTTGTTTTTCCAATAATTTTCGCTTTCTAGAAATATCACCTCCATAACATTTTGCAGTTACATCTTTTCGAAGTGCTTTAACCGTTTCTCGAGAAATTATTTTTGCTCCTATAGCTGCTTGAATTGCAATATCAAATTGTTGTCTTGGAATTAATTCTCTCAATTTTAGGCAAATTCTTTTGCCCAAATCGTAGGCTTTGTCTTTGTGAATTAGCGCTGAAAGGGCATCTACTTGGTCTCCATTAAGAAGTAAGTCCATTTTAACCAATTTAGATTCTTGGTAACCAATTGGAAAGTAGTCAAACGAAGCATAACCTCTTGAAATTGTTTTCAACCGGTCATAGAAATCAAAAACAATTTCAGCTAAAGGGATGTGAAAGGTTAATTCTACGCGATCGGTAGTTAAATAAACCTGATTTTGGAGGTCTCCTCTTTTACTAATACAAAGAGTCATAATAGCGCCAACAAAATCAGATTTAGTTATAATCTGAGCTTTAATATAAGGTTCTTCGACTCTGTTTAACAAGGTAACTTCAGGCAGGTCTGAAGGGTTGTTGATCAGAACCAACTCATCAGGTTTTTTGTTTAGAAATGCATGGTAAGAAACGTTTGGCACGGTGGTAATTACAGTCATGTCAAACTCTCGTTCTAACCTTTCTTGAATTATTTCCATGTGTAGCATTCCTAAAAAGCCACATCGGAATCCAAAGCCTAACGCCGCTGAAGACTCTGGTTCAAAGGTCAATGAAGCATCATTTAATTGCAACTTTTCCATCGCGTCACGTAATTCTTCATATTCATCCGTATCAACAGGGTAAATTCCTGCAAATACCATGGGTTTTACATCTTCGAAACCTTGAATCGCAGTTGTGCAAGGTTTGTCAACAGTAGTTATAGTGTCTCCAACTTTTACTTCACTTGCGTTTTTAATACCTGAAACAATGTAACCTACGTCCCCAGTTCTTACAATTTGCCTTGGCTCCTTTTTTAGTTTTAGCACTCCAATTTCATCAGCTCCGTATTCACTGCCGGTGTTTACAAATTTAACTTTTGCCCCTTTTTTTAGTTCGCCATTTAGGATTTTGAAATAGGCTAAAATTCCCCTATATGAGTCATATACAGAGTCGAAAATTAAAGCTTGTAGTGGAGAATTAGGGTCTCCAACAGGTGCCGGAATTCTTTTGATAATCGCCTCTAACATTTCGTCAATTCCTTGTCCAGTTTTTCCGCTCGCACTTAATATATCCTCTCGATCGCAACCAATTAAGTCTACAATTTGATCTTTCACCTCTTCGGGCATTGCTGAAGGTAGATCTATTTTATTTAAAATGGGAATAATTTCTAGGTCATGTTCTAGCGCTAAATAGAGATTGGAAATGGTTTGTGCTTGAATTCCTTGAGCTGCATCAACAATTAGCAGAGCTCCTTCGCAAGCTGCAATTGATCTGGAAACTTCATACGAGAAATCAACGTGACCGGGAGTGTCAATTAAATTGAGGATGTATGTCGTTCCTTCATGAACATAATTCATTTGTATCGCGTGACTTTTTATGGTAATTCCCCGTTCTCTTTCCAAGTCCATATCATCTAAGGTCTGGTTTTGCAACTCCCTTGATGTTATTGTGTTGGTGGCTTCTAAAAGTCTGTCTGCTAGGGTGCTTTTCCCGTGGTCAATGTGCGCAATAATGCAAAAATTTCTGATCAATTCCATGTCTCAATTTATGTGGTACGAAATTACTTTAATATATTCTCCGAAACATTCTAAATTCATGCAACGCTATTCTTTTTATTTGCGTCTGATTACTCTTAGCGAAAGACTATTGTATAGAAGTGGAAATTTCTGTTACTTTACGTTTCGTCTTTTTATTTTTAAGGCATTTTGAATTAAACTTTATTCTATGAGAAAGTACATTGTTGGGCTTTTTGTTTTTATTAGTTGTACATTTTTAGCAACAAATGTTTCAGCTCAAGCTATTTTTGCTGGAGGCGAAATATATGCGAAATACATTGGAAATGGTAGTGAAACCTGCAATGACCAGTTGCCGTATGAAGTTACCCTGAGGTTCTTTAGAGACGCCCCGGTGGGCACAGGAGATCCATTACCGCCAGTTACAGATGTCTTTGTCGTAGATATTACCTCAAAAAATCCAAACACCTGGGTAGCCCAAATAGTCACTTTAGATAGCATTAGAAGGATACCTACGCTGAATAACATTTGTATTCAAAATAATGAAGTAGTTACTGATGGAGGTTATTATTTAAATAAAACTCCTGTGTTGTTAGATGCTAATAAACGGTATAAAATTATTTTCGGGGAACAAGCACCCGGAGGGTTTAGCTACATCGGAAGAGAGTTCCATTCTCCTGCCAATGCAAACATAAATGCAGGTCAACGATTTTTTCTAAAAACAGAGGTGCATACATTTTGTGATACTGTGCGAACATTTTCAGATGATACTCCCTCAGAGCAAGAGGTTGTTTATAATATTGGAAAAAATCAAGGCGCGCTTTGGAGT
>JBLHTZ010000007.1:0-78839 GCA_047627915.1 Vicingaceae bacterium | reverse complement strand
TAGTGGAATTCAAACAATTAAAGTAGATAGTTTGGCGTCTAATTCATTTCGATTAAGACAATCGATAAATGGGAATGGAGTGAATACGTTTAATTTGTTGAGGGGAACAAGCTACGCCAATTCTGTAGACTTCACCGATGCAGATAATAACTGGAATAATGTAAATGCTTTAAGAGACCAGTATGCAACAGACGCTCATTGGGGGGCAGAGAATACCCACGAATACTTTTTGGTAAAATTTGGACGAAATTCAATTAACAATGCAGGCTTTACATTAAATAGTTATTTGCACTACTCTGTGAATTACAACAATGCTTTTTGGGATGGACAGCGAATGACTTATGGAGATGGTTCCGGATCATTCACTCCATTAGTTTCCCTAGACATCGCAAGTCATGAAATTACACATGGACTAACCACGTTTACAGCGAATTTAATTTATGCAAATGAGTCAGGAGCTTTAAACGAATCTTTCTCAGATATTTTTGGAGCAGCTGTTGAGTTTTTTGCAAGACCGAGCAGAGCAAACTGGTTATTGGGGGAGGATATTGGAGGCGCATTCCGCTCACTTTCAAATCCAAGACAATATGGCGATCCTGATACTTACGATGGAACGAACTGGAGACAAACAATAGGATGTATACCAACGCAAAATAACGATCAGTGTGGTGTTCATTCGAATTCAGGTGTTCAGAATAAATGGTTTTATTTATTGACAGTTGGTGGCTCAGGTACTAATAATGCTCCAACACCACAGACATATAATGTAGTTGGATTAGGTATAGATACTGCAGCAGCAATCGCATTTAGAAACCTAACCGTTTACCTTACACAATCTTCAAATTTTGCTGATGCAAGGTTTTATTCAATTCAATCGGCAATTGATTTGTACGGGGCTTGTTCGCCTCAGCACATTTCAGTTACCAATGCATGGCATGCAGTTGGAGTTGGAGCAGCTTATACACCTGGAGTTACTGCAGATTTTACTTCAAATTTAACACAAGCATGCTCGCCAACTTTAAGGACTACATTTACTAATACCTCAAACAATGCAACAAATTTTACTTGGGATTTTGGAGATGGGTCATTTAGCACGGGCAGGGAACCTGCTCACAATTACATTACCTATGGCCAATTTGACGTTTCGCTAATAGCCGACGGCGGGGCTTGTGGTATTGATACGATTTTAAAAACGGCATATATTGATGTGGATAGTGCAAATGCTTGTATTGTTATTCTAAATAATAATAGAAATTCAGTAGAAACCGAATGTTCGGGAAAAATATTTGATAGCGGCGGAGCCAATAGTGATTATGGTCCAAATGAAAGTGGGATAATTACAATTACTCCGAGCAATGCAGCTAGTATAACCTTAACTTTTCCATCTTTTGATGTAGAAACGGGGACTGGAGGGACTTTATGTGACTATGATGTATTAAGAATTTTTGATGGTCCAGGTATCACTTCACCGCTTTTAGGAGAATATTGTAATAATAATCGACCTACTACAATTACATCAACTAGAGGTTCTATAACGATTCAATTTGAATCAGATGGAGGTGTGCAGGAATCGGGGTTTGAAATAGATTGGCAATGTAATTTCCCAACAACTGCTCCAACAACAGACTTTATTGTTAGCGAAACTACTACTTGTGATGGAGAAATTAGTTTTGATGATGTTTCAACACAACTGCCTTCAAGTTGGTCCTGGGATTTCGGTGATGGAAACACTTCCACTCAGCAAAATCCAACTCATTTTTATACCGTTAACGGAACGTACTCTGTTAAACTAGTAGCTTCAAATTCATTTGGAGTGGATTCTATAACAAAAGCTAATGTTGTGGCAGTTACTAGACCTGTGGGTCCAACAGCTACAGATGATTCCGTGTGTATAGGACAGTCCGCTACGTTAACAGCTGCTGCTTCCGGCGCTGTGAATTGGTATTCTGCTGAATTTGGTGGGAATTCAATCGCTACCGGAAATACCTATTCAATTCTAAATGTAACGGCCAACACTCAAGTGTGGGCGGGAAATTTAATTGCTGCTCCAATTCAAACAGTAGGGCCGGCAGCTAATACTATTGGTGGAGGGGCTAACTTCAATAACTTCCAGTATTTGATTTTTGATGTACTAGATAAAATTGAATTAATATCGGTTAGGGTTTATGCAGCTAACTCAGGAAACAGAACGATTGAGTTGAGAGATGCCAATGGAACTGTTTTGCAATCCATATCTAGGTTTGTTCCGGCGGGAGCATTTAGAGTTAACTTGAATTTTAAAATTGATCCAGGAACAGATTACCAATTAGGAATTCCAGTTGGAACTCAACCTAATTTGTATCGAAATAATAGTGGAACGAGTTACCCCTATACGATAGCAAATAAGGTATCAATTAAGAGAAGTAGTGCAGGGACAAATCCTACTGGGTTTTACTATTTCTTCTACAATTGGAGAGTTAAAAGTCCAGACTGTTCGAGTGCCAGAATACCTGTGAACGCAATTGTGGATACTACATGTAATATTACAACGGTATCAGAATTCGATACTGCAGAGAACAACATCCAAATCTTTCCAAATCCGGCGAAAAATACATTTACAATTGAAGCGAGTGCTCAAGACATTGAGCAAATAAGAGTGTTGGACTTATCCGGTAAAGTCATTTACTCAGAGCGAAACAATTACATGCAATCAAAACTTTTTGTGAACAGTGGAAACTGGGAGTCAGGAGTTTATTTTATTCAAATATATACTGATAGTGGAGTTTTCCACCAAAAAGTAGTTGTAACCCATTAATAAGATGAAGAAAATACTATTAGGTTTATTATCTATCTGTACATTAGGAATTCAGGCTCAGATTTCTATTTTGAAAGGAAATGCAGCTGAAGCTGTTTTTCCTAATGCCGTTGAGGTTAAAGTAGAGAAAGGAAACACTTTTCCTTCTTATATAGAATTGGATGCCGCTGCAACTATTTCGGAAGAGTCATTTTTTACAATTTTGATTAATCAGATTTTACCGTCAAATAAGTATAGCTTTAGCATATTGAATTCAAATTCAGATCAATTGGGGTTTGAGCATAAGCGTTATCGCATGTACTATGATGGAGTTGAAGTGGCATATTCTAGTTTATCGGTGCACATTCGTAATAATAAGGTTGTTTCAGCTTCAGGGAATATCAGCGATGCAGTACCTTCAGTGGAAGTAGCCTCGTTAAACTCAGAAACTGCAAAATCGAAGGCCTTGAATTTTGTAGGTGCAAGTGAATACATGTGGGAGATTGATCAACCTTTAAATCATCTACAAAGTGAATATTATCCAAAAGGTAAACTAATGTACTTGCCAGATTATTTTGAAGGAAATAACACGCTTACATTAACCTATGCATTTAATATTTACGCGAGTCAACCATTAAGCAGAGAGTTGATTTTTGTGAATGCTCAAAATGGAGGGGTCCAGTTCCATGAGAACTTGATTCATACAGGAGGAGATTCTAGAGGAACTGCTGTTACTGCTTACAGCGACACTCAAAATATTGTAACAGATAGCTTAAGTGGGTTCTTTAGGTTAAGAGATTCTACCCGAGGGACCGCTATCGTTACTTTAAATTCTCAGACTCAGAGAAATTATACAGGGGCAATAGATTTTATCGATTCAAATAACTTTTGGAATAACTTCAATGCAAGTCGAGATGAGTATGCAACTGATGCACATTGGGGTACTGAAGCGACTTATGATTATATGTTGAATGTTCACAATCGAAATAGTATCGATAACAATGGTTTTCCACTCGTGAGTTACATTCATTATGATCAAAATTATGCGAATGCATTTTGGAATGGAACAGTGATGACCTACGGAGATGGGAATAGCACTTCATCCTTAAGTAACCCGTTAGTTTCATTAGATATTGTAGCTCATGAGATTACACATGGCTTAACGGATAATACATCAGACTTAATTTATGCGAATGAATCAGGTGCGTTGAATGAATCGTTTAGTGATATTTTCGGAACGGCATTAGAGTTTTATGCAAGACCAAATAGAGCCAATTGGATTATTGGAGAGGATGTTGGAGGGGCAATTAGAAGTATGGTTAATCCGAAAAACTTTGGCCATCCTGATACCTACGATGGACAGAACTGGAGACAAACAAAAGGCTGTATTCCAACTGGAAATAATGACAGATGTGGGGTTCATTCAAATAGTGGCGTACAAAATCATTGGTTTTATTTATTAGTGAATGGGGGAACAGGAGTTAATGATGCGACGGATAGTTTTACTGTTGTTGGATTAGGAATAAATAAGGCCGAAAAAATTGCATTTCGAAATTTAACGGTTTACTTGAATCCATCTTCTGATCATGATGAGGCACGATTTTATGCGATAAAGTCTGCGATTGATTTATACGGAGCATGCACACCGGAAGTAGAAGCCACTACAAATGCTTGGTATGCTGTAGGGGTTGGTGCTGAATATAGAAATGTAGTTTCCGCTTCATTTTCTGCAGTTCAAGATACAGCTTTCTGTTACATCCCTGTAAGCTTAGACTTTGTTAGTGAAGGGTCAAATATCAAAGATTTTATTTGGGATTTTGGCAATGGTGACACAAGTTCTCTTAGGAATCCAAACACTGTATATTCTGCTCAAGGAACTTACACTGTGCAATTAATTGGAGATGGTGGAACTTGCGGTTCAGATACGGTAATTAAAACATCATATGTGATTATCGATACGCTAACCGTACCTTGTTCTTCCACTTTAGATAATGTTGTTAATGCTACATTAACCGACTGCCGAGGAAGACTTTTTGACTCAGGAGGATTTGGCGGAGATTATGGAACAAACGAGAATGGTTCTGTAACGATTTCTGTTGGTTCTGCCGATTATATTGAGTTAGATTTTTCACGTTTAGATGTTGAAGCAGGTTTTGGATTTAACTGCAATAGAGATTTTATAGAGGTTTTTGACGGACCTTCACTGGATGCTCCGCTGATTGGACGTTATTGCAAGAATTTTCCTCCTTTAAATAATAAAGTTACATCTAGTTCAAATGAGGTGACGATTAGAATGATCTCTGATAATGTTGCAACAGGAGTAGGGTTTATTATTAACTGGGAATGTAAAACGGCAATAGCTGCTCCTATAGCTGACTTCTCAATAAGCTCAGATACAACATGTACAGGTAGAGTTGAGTTTAGAAACCGTTCTGTTGAAGGTTATTCTTCTGCATTATGGAATTTTGGAGATGGAACTACTTCGACAGAATATCATCCAAGTCATAATTATTACGCTGACGGCACGTATACTGTAAGTTTAGTTGTTGGAAACAGTCAAGGCTCTAACACGAACACCAAAACCAACGTTACAACGGTTGTAAAATTGAATTTGCCAAGCGTTGCTAACGATACGGTTTGTATTGGAGGGCAAGCTGGCATTAAGGTAAATGTTGGATCTACAGGTCTTTGGTACAGAGATACAACTTTAAATTCAATGTACTCGGGAGACTCGTTGAGTATTTTTGGTTTACAGAATGATACAGCTTTTTATGTAAAAGACGTTAGTAATAACCCGACTTTTTCGGGAGGGCCTTTAAATAACATTGGAGCCGGCTCTTATTCCTCTAGTAACGATTACCTGACCTTTGATGTACACAAACCAATTCTTTTAAGAACCATGATTTTGTTCTCCAACAAAGCAGCTACTAGAAGAATGGACATATGGAATAATCAAGGTGAGTTAGTGGTTTCAAAAGATATTTATGTGCCATCAAGTCCTCTTAGGGTGAATATTAATATTGAATTGCAACCAGATTCAAATTACAGGGTTTCTTTTAGCGATAGAGACATTAGCTTGTATAGAAATACGACTGGCGCGAGTTACCCTTACAGCGTTTCTAATCTAGTCACCATAAAAGGGTCAAACAATGGAAATAGTTATCCTTATTTCTATAGATGGGGTGTATCTGAATTGCCTTGCGAAAGTAATTTTGTAACAGCTAGGGCGGTGATTGATACGACTTGTAATATTGTTAGTGTTCGAGATATTCAAATTAAAGAAGACGAAATCTCTATTCGACCAAATCCATTTACAAACAGTTTATCAGTTGATTATAAGTTTAACAATGATAAGCGGGTAGATTTTATTGTACGATCTACAAATGGACAAGTGGTTTATCGCAAGAATATAGTTCAATCTGAAGGAATGGAAGTGCTTGATTTAAGTTTCTTAACGAATGGAGTTTATATATTTACGGTCATAACAGATGACAAGGTGCAAACGCATAAAATAATTAAGTCGAATTAATTTGACTCTATTTCTTAGATACATAATAATCGTTGCAGCAGGTGTTTTACCTGCTGCAACTGTTTGTGGGCAAGACTCTTTAGATTATAAAGTAAAAAATAGAAGGGTTGGTTTATACTCTGCTGCAGTTTATGGAGTAGGGTTGGTTGGCCTAAATGCTCTTTGGTATAATGATTATGAAAGAAGCGGGTTGCACTCCTTTAATGATAATCAAGAGTGGCTTCAGATGGATAAGGTGGGGCATGTCTATTCGACGTTTACATTGTCCAAATTGTCTTACGAACTTTATTCCCATAAAGACGAGAAAAGTCGAAAGCAAGCCCTATTGTATTCAAGCATTTCTAGTTTTGCTTTTCTAACTACCGTTGAGGTTTTCGATGGGTTTAGTAAAGAATGGGGCTTTTCATGGGGAGATTTTGCAGCTAACACTTCAGGGATTGCTCTTTTTGCAGCACAAGAGTATTTTTTTAAGCGTCAAATAATTCAATTGAAGTATTCTTTTTATCCTACAGAGTACGCAGACCTTAGACCGAATGTTTTGGGTTCAAATTTGTTAGAAAATGCATTCAAAGATTATAATGGACAGACCTATTGGGCGTCGGTAAATTTGAATGCAATTCACTCGACTGTCAAACCAAGGTGGCTATCAATCGCTTTTGGCTTGGGTGCTGATCAAATGATATTTGCCGACCAAACTAGAACTTCATTTAATGGAACTGAGTACAACGCAAATAGGCAGTATTACTTAAGTTTGGATGTAGACTGGGAGCAAATTCAAACAAAGAAAGAGTGGTTGCGATGGGTTTTTAAAGTGGCGAACTGTATTAAAATTCCTGCTCCAAGCTTAGAGTTTCAATCTGGACGAAATGTTCAGTTTAAATCGCTTTATTTTTAACCAAACTCAGTTGTTATTGAAATAATTCTGGTCTTTCAAGGTGCAGCCGAAGTATTCCCGCCACGCTAAGACTATCCGTTATTTCGCCCTGTTTAACCATTTCTAGAACCTCGCTTAAGGCTATTTTTTTAACTATTAACTCTTCATCTTCATCAGGGTTCGCTTCAAAAAAATCAAGGCTTTCTGCAGAGTATATGATTCCAAACTCGTCTGTTACCGAATTACTTGTGTGAATGGTTTGGACTTCATTCCAATTTTGTGCAACAATCCCTGTTTCTTCTTGTAATTCTCTTTTTGCCGTAGTTAGTGGGTCCGTATTGAGCTCGCATCCGCCCTCAGGAATTTCCCAGGAAAAGGCATTCAGCGGAAATCGAAATTGACCTACTAAATAGGTGCAATAGTCTTTATCAATCGGAATTATTCCAACAGCAATGTTTTGAAATGCAACTGTTCCATATACTCCCGGCTGTCCGCTTGGGTTTAACACGTCATGATGCTCGACCTTAATCCATGGGTTTTCATAAACAGTATTCTTTTTCAAAGTCTTCCAAGGATTTTCTTTTTTATTCATGTGCTCTTTTTACCTTTGCATTAAAGGACTAAAATAATGAATCTATCTGTTGGTGATCAAATTTATGTTACAGATGAAAGACTTCAAGGTGTTTTACTTTCGTTTACTGAAGTTAGTGTTACGATTGAATGTCCTGATGGCTTTGAATATATTTTCCCGATAGAAAAAATATACAAGATCAACGAGGAAGGGAAGGTTGAAAATAAACCCAAGGTAACACCTGAGTTGAAAAGCCCTATAAAGATGAATACTAGTTCCCCTTCAAGCGGCGTGCGACTTGTATTTAATACTAAAAATACAGTTGTAGACTTACATTTAGAAGCTCTATTGCCTGCAGATTATCAAAGTTATTCAGACATTGAAGCGTTGGGGTTGCAGCTTGATGTAGTGAGGGAGTTAATTCGGGAAGCGAATCGCCAACGCATTCGGAAATTTGTATTGGTTCACGGTGTTGGAAAGGGAAAACTAAGAAGAGAAATACGAAGCTTACTAACAGATTCATATCCTGAAATAGAGTTCTTAGATGGTAATTATCAAAAATACGGTGGCGGAGCAACAGAGTTAATTATTCATCAATTTGATTGAAGTTTAGGCTTACTTTTGCATTAATAAATCGTTCTATCGTGCCAAGTGATTGGTAAGGAAAGTCCGGACAGCAAAGAGTACCATACCTTATGAAAGTGAGGGTTCCAATTTATTGGAAACAGCTAGTGCAACAGAAAATAAACCGTTTCGATTTATCGGAATAAGGGTGAAAAGGCGAGGTAAGAGCTCACCGCTCCAATGGCAACAAAGGAGGCTAGGCAAACCTTATGGGCTGCAAGGTCAAATAAACCGGAAATGGGGTTACTCGCCCTTCCGGAGGGTAGACTGCGAAGATAAATGATAGAATGTCCCTTTGGGATAACAGAATCTGGCTTATAGATTTATTACTTAAAAAGCCCCTTTCCGAATTTAGGGGAGGGGCTTTTTCTATTTGATTCGCTGTTGTTGCTATTGAATAATTAACTTTTCAATTTTTGAAGCCGTTCCGCTGCTAATTTTTACAAAATAAATTCCGTTTGCAACTTCACTCATATCAATTGTATTGATTCTAGCACTTGCTACTGACATTACTTTATGATATACCAGTTGACCTTTCGTATCCAAAATTTGAATGTTTATTGATTCTTTAGTTGCAGGTGCTACTAAAGTAAACTCTCCTTTTGTTGGGTTTGGATATATTAAGAATGTCACTTCTGCTTGGTCAATAGCTTCTGCTATTGATACCGGCATGTCAAGTGAAACATTGTCAACTCCAAACCCTTCTCTTGTAATGGAGCCATCTGAACTAAATGCAAATCTAAATTTAACACTTGGGAAACCTGCAACTCCTAATAATACATTCGATGTTGAATCCCAAATTCCTGAACCAGAAACATTCGCTCCATCCCACCATTGGCTTACAAAATCGTTGTACCAGTTAAAAGCTCCTCCTAAGTCAATTGATTTCGTCCAAGTTGCTCCACCGTCAGTTGACACATCCACCCATCCTTCGTCACAACATGATTCTGTTTCGAACGTGAGCGAGAACCTCAATACTGGATCCATCGTTTGTGATGAAAGATCAAGACAAGGAGATTCTAAATAAGATACCTCACTATCGTTGTAAGCGCCAGTTAAGTTTGTCACCCATGCTCCAGTTCCAGTTGCTGCACTTGCAATTACTGCTCCTGCAGGTGTTCCCCAAGCCCAAGAGCTAGCGGCTCCTGATGTTGTCCATCCACCATTGCTGGTTTCAAAACCTTCAGAATAAGGAAAAGTTGAAATTGGAATACTTGCTACTACTTCCGTAATTGTATCATTCAATGGGTTTGCATCTAAAGCAACACCACTGTATAATTTAAATGAATAGCTACCGGGTACTGATAAGTTCACAACTGATGTAAACGTATACTCCAACGTATCGCCTGGTAAAACTGGAGTCGTAATTGTTTCTGTTACGGCAGCTCCACCATTCAACTCATAACTCACAGGAACAGATGTTAATGTATCAGCTCCAAAGTTTTTGATTTGAACTTTAACAGAATCTGAAGTACTCATACCACATCCTGTCACAGGGGAAGTTAAAGCAATTACCCCCGCATCGGTTCTAGCTGGTAAGTCAATTCTTACGTTGTCAATACCAATCCCTTCTCTAATTACAGAACCATCTGAGCTAAATCCAACTCTAATCTTAACGCTTGATTGACCTGCAAGACCTGTTAGTGTATTTTCAGCGTTTACCCATACTCCGGCTCCACCTGATGATGTTCCATCCCACCATTGGTTAGGAACATCATTGTACCATTCGAAAGCTCCACCATTGTTAATTAGTCTAGACCAGGTTGCTCCTCCATCAAATGAAACATCAATCCAACCTTCATCGCAGCAAGATTCAGTATCGTAGGTTAGTGAAAAATACAAGATTGGATCTACCATTAAAGATGAGAAGTCAATACAAGGAGACTCAATGAACGAAGATTCGTTGTTATTGTGCGTTCCAGTTAAATTCGTTACCCATGCACCAATTCCTCCGGCAGCACTTGTAATAACAGCCCCTGCAGGTGTTCCCCAAGCCCATGAGTTAGATGCTCCGTAAGAGGTCCATCCGCCATTACCGCTTTCAAAGTTTTCCAAATAGGGCAGACTAGCAACTAAAGGAATGTTATCGAATGTAAAATCGGTTGTGTCATTAAAGGCATTTCCATCATTTAATGCCATGGAATACGACTTAATGTTGTACATTCCTATTGCAGAAACGTTTATGGTCGTAGTAAAACAGTGAGTTACTGAGTTACCTGGATTCAAGGTGACAAATGCCGTGTCTGCAAAAAATTGATTGTTAAATTCATATGCTAAAGGGATGTTTGTGATTGGCACAGAACCGAAGTTAGCGATGGTAACGCAAACTGAATCTGCTGCTCCTAAACCACAACCTGACGTTGGCGAGACAAAAGAAACAACCCCTAAATCTACTGCAGGTGCATCTTGAATTAAAATATCATCAAATCCAAACCCGTCTCGAGTTACAGAACCATCTGAACCGTGAAAGATTCTAAACCGAACTGAAGGTTGATTGGCAGCAGTTGGTACATCATGTTCTGCCAATAACCACCCACCGGATCCAAGACCTGCGGAAATTGTCCACCCGTCACCCGAAAAGCCAACAGCTTGAAGACCGTTTATTGTATTGTCGTTGTACCAGTTGTTAGGATTACCAAAGGCTCCAACTTGAGTCCAAGTGATTCCGTCATTAATGGTCATCTGCAACACAGCGCCGTCCCAAGATTGCTCAGAATCATACCAAATGTTCATTTTAAATTGAGGTGCGTTTAGGCTTGAAAAATCGAAACAAGGACTAAGAACAAATGAGGCGTCTCCATCCAGGTAATCGCCTGCAGGGTTAGTAACGTATGCATTCAGACCATTTGCAGCACTGTTAATAACAGTTCCTGATGGAACTCCAACAGCCCAAGTACTGTTAACACCTCCAGGAATCCAAGCTCCATTACCATTTTCAAAACCTTCACTGTAAGGAAAGGTAGATATGGCAGGGATCAAAGTTGTTGTAAAAAAGGCGCTATCATTTACATTGTTGTTGTCACCTCTAATGGCAGAGTACACTACAATGTTGTATGAGCCGCTTGCAGATAAGTTTGCTTTTGTAGTAAAACTATATTGTAAGGTATCCCCGGGGTTAATAGAGTCTAAAATAGTCTCAGGAATAATTGGTCCTCCATTGATGGTATAACGGATTGGAATATTTCTGATAACGGTTGAACCAAAATTTACTACTCTTGCTGTAATGGTCTCATTCGAATCAAGACTACAAGCTGAAACTGGTAAGGAGTCAATGGCGACTACAGCAGCATCATCCGGTAATGGCTGAAAAATGGTTACATTATCTATAATCCAATACCAGCCCCAATTTGGATCTCTATATCTAAATCTAATTTGCGCGTTGGATATCCCAGCTACGTACTGAGAAATATCTATATTTTCGATGGTTGGAACATTATTTCCTGTTGGATCCGTATTTACCAAAAATACAGTGTCAGTGACCCAGTTAGTGCCATCAAAAATTTGGAGCTCTGCTCCGCCGCTCCCAATGGCTCTGAATACATGTTCGAATTGCAGAATTACAACCGAGGCTAACGATGCATCAAAATTTGTTGAAGATAAATATGCATCTTGACTGTTACCATTTCCGTAAAAATCTCCGTCTATTGAGGCTGCCGGAGATGTAATGAATCCATTAAAAGGCCTTCCTCCTGGATTATCAAATCTCCATTTTTGCCCTAATGAAGGAATTATACTGTCAATATTTTTCCAACCACTAGATAAAGGAGGTACAATTGAGTCTGTAAAATTGCTAAAGTCTTCATCAATATAAATCTGAGAAATGCTTGAAAGAGAGAAGGTAATGGCGCTAAATAGAGTAATGATTCTTTTCATAAGAATTTAGGTTTTGTTGTAAATTATCTTTTAAAGATAGAACTAACTCGAAATATGAATCATTTAAGAAACTATATTTTTTTCGGGGAGAAAAATCCATCATTCATTTCTAATGAACGATCACAAATTTTTGCAAGTGATTGGTCGTGAGTAACAATTACGAAAGTTTGGTCAAATTCTTTTCGTAGGTCAAAAAATAATTGATGTAAATCATTGGCATTTTTACTGTCTAGATTTCCCGAAGGTTCATCAGCAAAAATTACTTTAGGTGAATTAATCAGCGCTCTAGCCGTCGCAACTCGTTGTTGTTCTCCGCCAGAAAGTTCATTGGGCTTGTGGTTTAATCGATGACTAAGACCTAACTTGTCGAGTAATGCTTTCGCTTTTTCTTCCGCTTTCTTTTTAGGAATTCTAGAAATAAATGCTGGCATACAAACATTTTCCAATGCCGTAAATTCTGGCAGTAAATGGTGAAATTGGAAAATAAAACCAATGTTTTTATTTCTAAAGTCTGCTAGTTCTTTGTCGCTTAATTTAGAAATATTGGTGTTGTCGTAGAAAACTTCACCTTGATCGGCATTGGTTAAGGTGCCTAAAACTTGGAGTAGTGTAGTCTTTCCCGCTCCCGAGCTGCCAATAATTGAAACGATTTCTCCTTTCTTTACCTCAAGGTCAACTCCTTTTAAAATTTTTACGTCACCAAACGCTTTGTGAATATTTTTTCCTACAATCAAAATCAATACTTTGAGGCACGAATTTAGGAATTCTTTCAAGTAAAAAGGGCGATTCGATGGGTGCCTTTATTTTAAATTGAATTATGTCAAAAAACACTTTTTATTTCGAGGTCAAAAATTTACTTTTGAGGTCCAAAAAATAAAACAAATAGCAGATGAATATTCACGAATATCAAGCAAAAGAAACACTAAAAGGATTTGGTGTTGCTATACAAGAAGGTATTGTTGCTCAAACACCTGAAGAGGCAGTTGAGGCAGCAAAGAAATTGACTGAGCAAACTGGAACAGAATGGTGGGTGATTAAAGCTCAAGTTCATGCTGGTGGTCGTGGAAAAGGCGGCGGGGTTAAGTTAGCCAAGTCGTTAGATGAGGTAAGATCAATTTCGAATGACATCATTGGGATGGATTTAGTTACTCCTCAAACTTCTGCGGAAGGTAAGCGAGTGCACCAAGTATTAGTTGCTCAAGATGTGTACTATCCTGGAGAAAGTGAAACGGAAGAGTTTTACGTAAGTGTGCTATTGAATAGAGCTACAGGTAGAAATATGATTATGTATTCTACTGAAGGAGGAATGGATATTGAGGCAGTAGCTGAGGCTACTCCACATTTAATTTTTCATGAAGAAATAGATCCATCAGTTGGTTTGCAGGGTTTTCAAGCAAGAAAAATTGCTTTTAATCTTGGACTTTCAGGAAATGCATTCAAGGAAATGGTAAAATTTGTCTTTGCATTATACAAAGCGTACGATTCTATCGATGCAAGTTTATTTGAAATTAATCCGGTTTTGAAAACGTCAGATGACAAAATCATTGCAGTAGACTCTAAAGTTAGTTTGGATGAAAATGCGCTATACCGTCACGCAGATTTAGCTGCAATGCGAGATATACGTGAAGAAGATGCAACAGAAGTTGAAGCAGGAGAAGCAGGATTGAACTTCGTAAATTTAGACGGTAACGTTGGCTGTATGGTAAACGGGGCAGGTTTGGCAATGGCAACTATGGACATTATTAAGTTAAGTGGTGGAAACCCGGCAAACTTCTTAGACGTAGGTGGTACAGCAAATGCTGAGAGAGTAGAAAAAGCCTTTAGAATTATTTTAAAAGACAAGAATGTAAAAGCCATTTTGGTAAACATTTTTGGTGGTATTGTAAGATGTGACAGAGTAGCTCAAGGAGTAGTTGACGCATACAAAAATATTGGAGAGATTCCAGTGCCAATCATTGTTCGTTTACAAGGAACAAATGCAGAAGAGGCAAAGAAAATTATTGATGAATCAGGATTGAAGGTTCATTCAGCTATTTTATTGCAAGAAGCGGCCGATAAGGTTGCTGAGGTATTAGCATAACACATAAAAAATATACTCCATGTGAATGGAGTATATTTTTTACTAAATAGGTTTATAACATAAACTTATTTATATTTGAAAAGTATTTATAAAACTATTGTCATGAAAGAAGCGGAAAAACAGATTCAATACATTGAAGAAATGATTGCCACTACCAAAGGAAATCTATCAGGTGGAAGTATTCATTTTCTCTTGTGGGGCTGGTTGGTCTTTGCGGCTGCACTGGTGAATTACACATTACTAAACTATACGAACTTTGCTAGTCCTTGGCTAGCTTGGCCTGTGTTAATGGGATTGGGTGCAGTTTTGGCAATTTATTTCGGTAGAAAAGAATCTAAAGAAAGGAGAGTAACAACAAAAATTGATAAAATGCTGGTACAGTTATGGGCAGGATTTGGTATTACACTCTTGGTAATGCTTTCTGCTATGGGAGCAATAGGTCCGGCAAAAGTCTATCCAATGCTAATGGCACTCTATGGTTTGGGAACTTTTGTGAGCGGAGGAATTTTAAATTTTAAACCGCTACAAATTGGAGCAATCGCCGCATGGATTTGTGCCATAATCGGTTTCTATCAAGTTCAATTTGATGTTCAATTAATATTAATTGCTACAGCTATCTTATTCTCTTATATTATTCCAGGTCATTTATTGGCCTCAAAAAAGTAAACCTATGTTCAAAGATTTAGATTCTTTATTACATTCTCAATTGAGGCTAGGGGTCATGTCTATTTTGATGGCAGTAGAGCAAGCAGATTTTACTTATTTAAAGGAAAAAACTAAAGCTACTGCCGGGAACATAAGCGTTCAGATTGATAAGTTAGAAAAAGCAGGTTATATTTCTGTTGAGAAATCGTTTCGTGGGAAACGCCCGTTAACTACTTGTAAAATAACAAAGAAAGGTGTTGTTGCATTCGAGACCTACGTCAATCATCTTAAATCCTACATTAATTAAATCCCTGATTTAATTAGTAAGGTGCTTAATAATGAGGAATTAAGCCTCCTTTCGAATTAAATAATACACGCAGGATGTCCAGTAATTTCTAAAATACGGTATTGAACCTAAAATGGCTAACTGATTTTTGGGTTCCAAATTGAATTTATACTTGTAAATTGGGTTCACCAAGTAAAATTGTTTCAGCGGAATGCTGTACTTGTTCTTTTTACTCAATTTTTCAAAACGTTCAATGCTTATTCCTGTTTCCTTTATTTCAACCATTCCTTCAATTTTTGCCTCGCTTTCTCCACCTAGTTTAAGTAGAAATTTGTAGAGTGGCATTGGCAATAAGTGATAGTAGGGTAATTTAGATAGAATCTTGCTGTTGACCAATTGCTGGTGTCCACCAAAAGGCATTTGCCAAGGGGGAAATCCAAAGAAGATATAACCGTTAGGTTTTAGAAAATCTCTGATGTATTCTAAAAATCGGTCCTGATCGTGAATGTGTTCAATTACGTCTTTTAAAATAATGAGGTCAAATTTTTCATCAATGTCGTTTTGCAAGTCCATATCGTAAACGTTCTTGCCCATCAACTTTACTTGACCATTTTTTAGCTCATCTTCAAAAACTTTTTCTGCTATTTTTAATCTAGATTCTTGCAGCTCTACTCCAAATCCAAAACAGCCTCTATCAGTAAAAGCTTTTAAGACTCCGCCTTCTGCACAGCCAATTTCCATCACTCTCATTCCGCTACTTAGAGGCAATAATTTTTCAATAAATGGGATTACATAGTTTTTAGCATTTTCGTACTGCCATTTTATGTAAGTGTCTTTATCTTTATGAAATTCGAAGGCCATATTCTGTTTGCAAAAGGGAAGGCCAAAATTAGGAGATTTTTTATGATGAAAAGAATTTGTATAGTAGGAATAGGTTGGTTGGGTGAAGAGCTAGGTGTCGCCTTAAAAAAGCTGGGGCATCATGTAATAGGAACAACAACTTCTAAAACCAAAGTTGATGTTTTAGAAAAGAAAATAGATAAGATCAAGATGTTGAAGTTGAATGATTTTGATGTTGATTTTCTTAAAGAGTGTGACATTCTGATTTATACCATCCCACCTTCAAGCAGCAATGAGTATTCTGAGTTAAGTTGCTTGTTTTTGAAAGTCGTTTTAGAAATAAACCCCAATGTGACAATTTTTTATACTAGCTCAACATCGGTTTACGGAAATCAAGCTAGAGAAGTAAATGAGCAAAGCTTGATAGACCCATCATCTGATTCGGCGAAAAAGATTTCAGAAGTAGAGTTGTACATTCAGCAGAATTTCAAAGATTGGGCAATTTTTAGAATGGGAGGCCTTGTTGGAGGGAAGCGTCACCCGGTGAAGTATTTAGCCGGAAGGAGTGCTGTTTCTAAGCCGTTGGCGCCTGTAAATCTGTTACATCGAGAAGATGCTGTGCAGGCTATGTTACATGTATTGAGTGCTTTTGAGCGCGGAATTTACAATTTGTGCTCTGAAAACCATCCGCCAAAAAATATGTTTTACAACGCCATTGCAAAACAAAATCAAATCAACGCGATTGAATTTGATAAAAATGATATTTCAAAAGATAAAGTAGTAACTTGCAATGCGATAAAAAAGATTGGTTTTGAGTTCAAGTATACATCCCCTTATGATTTTCCGTTTGAGTTATAAAAGGTTGATTATTTTATTGGCAGTTATGTTTTTGTCAAGTGCTTCTAAAGCTCAAATATTGGAGTTTGGGGGACATATAGGATATAATATATCAAAATTTACAGTAGACCAAAATAAGCTAAGTGATGCCATTTTTATAAGATCTGGAAAACCATTTGCTGCTTATAATTTTGGGGTGCAAATGATGGTAAGCCCGGCTAGACAGCAAAGTGCTGCCTATTTCAGATTTATTCCTTCAGTTTTATGGGAAGCAAGCCTTTGTCGATGTGGTGGTTTTATGGACCTGTCGATTACCTCACCCAACGGATCTAGATCGTTTAACGAATTAGAATATACAATTTATCGAGGTGAGTATGGTGTTAAATTCGTTTTAAGCAGCGGCCCTCTCCAATTAATTCTTGGACCAACAGTTTCTAATCGATTTTATACTGCAGTTCAATTTGGAGCCAACGAAGGGCAGAAATTCGCTGGAGATCAATTTAAAGTCATGGCTTTGGCCTACGAAGTTGGTGCTGGGTTAAATTTTAACACCATTCATATTTCTGCCAGATTTCAACGTTTTGTCAACGGCTATGGTAGAGAATCTGATTTGATTCCTGTAGTGTATAAACACCATCAAGTTCGATTTTTGCTTCATTATTATTTCTTGCGAAGAGAAAGAGGAAAAAATTGGAATAGTATTTATTGGGACTAACTTTACTTTATCGTACAGCCTATTCAATCCTTTAAAAATATTGCCACAGCTTTGGCATTTTCTCCAAGAGCCGAAGCGCTCCTGTGCGAAGCTAAGCGTATAAGTGAAAGGTTGGAATCAAAACTTACACTAATTCACGCGGGTGCTAAAACTGAAATTACGGAGCAGAAGGTAAACGTATTGTTAAAAAAAGTAGGCTTAGACAAAGCATTGGTGAAATTAATATGGCAAGAAGGAAAGCCTGAAAAAGTCTTGTCATTAATATGTGCTGCTGAGAAGGTCGATTTATTAATCTTAGGAGCTATAAAACATGAAAACTTCTTTAAGCACTACATGGGGTCTGTCGCCAGGAAAATTTCACGCAGTCCTCCTTGCTCCTTATTGCTAATTACAGATCCTCAGCTTCGAACACATGCGTTAAGGAAAGTAGTAATAAATGGATTAGAGCATCCTAAAACTAAAAATACAATAGAGAAGGCATGTGATTTTGCATTGGCCTTTAACGTCAAGGAAATTACTGTTGTAGAAGAAATAAATCCAAGGGAGATAAAAACGAAAATCGATGATAATCGCTCTTTAGAACTGGCTTATCATGAAAGAGCGGAACTCCAAAAGAAAGAAGATACGCGAATTTTCAAAATATTAAATCCACTGCCAATAGGACCTCAGACAGAGGTGTCCGTTCGTTGTGTATTTGGTAAAGTAGGATATTCGATTAGTCATTATGCGGAGGTTAAAAAGGCCAGTCTTTTAGTAATGAATAGCCCTGATAATAAATTGGGGATTCTTGATCGTTTTTTTCCTCATGATTTGGAGTATGTGTTATCTGATATGCCATGCGATTTAATGATCGTTCATCCCAATTAAAAATGGCAGAACTATTCACAGGCATAAAGGGATTTAAGCAATCAGGGTTTCGAAATTTACTGTCAGGGTTTGTCGTTTCATTAATTGCTTTGCCATTAGCTTTAGGATTAGCAATTGCCTCAGGCGTTCCGCCTATGGCAGGTATTATTGCAGTGGTAGTGGGTGGCGTAGTTGCTTCAGTTCTAGGTGGTTCTAATGTAACAATAACAGGACCTGGAAATGGGTTGGTGGTTGTTGTTCTTACCTCAGTTGTTGCGCTTGGCGACGGAAACTTATTGATTGGTTATACTTATACTTTGGCAGCTATTGTTTGTTCTGGAGCGCTCATTACCCTGCTAGGGTTTTTAAGGTTAGGCAATTTAGCAGACTTTTTTCCTTCTGCGACCATTCAAGGAATGCTTTCGGCAATAGGGTTGATTATTATCGCTAAGCAGATTCATGTAATGTTAGGAGAAAGTGGTGTTGAGGCAGCTAATAATCTTATGTTATTAGCAGAAACCCCTAAATCTATTTTAGCAGTTATTAGGTCTGTTAAAATTCCTTGGGTGGCAATCATTGGTGCTATCAGTTTGGGGGTTATGGCATTTTATTCTAAAATTAGAAATAGCGTATTTCAGGCAATCCCAGCGCCCTTTTGGATTGTTGTCATCGCCATTGGGTTTTATTATTATTTCGAATGGATTTCAGTCGAAGAATTTCCGATTTCAACTCAATTTCTAATTCAAATTCCGAGTAACATACGAGAGAGTTTTGTTTTAGCAGATTTTGGTAAATGGAAAGAAATAGAGTTTTTGGTAGCTGTCGTTTCTATTACTTTAATTGCGACCATTGAATCTCTATTGAGTATTAAAGCAGTAGACAAGTTAGATGTTTACAAAAGACGTTCAAATATTAATAAGGATTTAAAAGCTTTGGGTTTGGCAACTGTCTTTTCGGGCTTAATTGGAGGTTTGCCAGTGGTTGCCGTAATAGCTCGGAGTTCTGTAAATGTGAATCAAGGAGCAACTTCTCGCTGGGCCAATTTTTTTCATGCACTATTTGTACTGCTATTTGTGCTTTTATTTACTAATCTTCTCTCCAAAATACCACTTTCTGCTTTAGCGGGTATTCTTGTCTTTACCGGATATAAATTAGCGTCACCTGCCAAGTTCAAGCAGATGTATCAATTCGGGAAAGACCAATTTTTAATATTCTTGGTTACCCTTATCGCAACGCTGTTATTTGGGTTAATTAATGGAATTGCAATTGGGATTACGGTAACTTTTCTCGTTCAGTTTTATTTAATGGAAGATAGATTGGAATTTTTGAGAACTTTTACGAGACCTAATACCTTGTTATATGAAGAGGAGGATGGTTCATTGCATTTAAGTGTAAAAGGTCATTCAAGTTTTATTAATTATTTAAAATTGAAGGAGAAACTAGATTCTATCCCTGCGAATAAGTCACTAGTACTCGATTTTTCACTGACTACTTTTGTAGATAACTCCGTTATGGAACACATTCACCACTACAAAGAAGACTTTAAGAAGAAAAATAGTTCCTTAGAAGTGATCGGTCTTGATATTCATGACTCAACTTCATCTCATCCGTTTGCTGCAAGACGAATGATGAAATTGACTTCATTCATGAAGAATGGAGGTATGTTAACCGCTCGCCAGCAAAGATTAAAAGAATTTAGCAAAGAAGTTAGTTGGAGGTTTAAAACAAATTCAGTTTTAGAACTTCCTATGCTAGAAGGTTTTCCGTTTTTTAAACGAAAAACAATAGATCACGCTTACAATGTATTTAAGGGGGAGTATAGAGGTGTGAAAATGAAGTTAATGGATGTTGAGTTTTATGAAGGGGAATTTATAGCTAAAGAGGTGCACAAGCATACTGTTTTAATTTTATCCCCTCCCTTTGCAATTCCGAGATTTCGGTTGGATAAAGAGCGAATATTTGATCGAATTGCTGGAATGGCAGGTTTTGAAGATATTGATATTGAGGGGCACGTAGATTTTTCAAGAAGATTTAAATTGAAAGGTAAAAACGTGCAAAAAATTAAAGCATTTTTCAGCAACGAAATTGTGCTATTTTTTGAAAGTCATCCCTACTATCATTTAGAATCTGATGGCAAGAATATTCTGATTCTAAAAGGAAATAGAATATTGTCTATAAGCGAAGTGAAAGCTCTTGCGATGTATGGTAAAGGCTTAATTAAAAAGATTTTAAAGTAGTTAAAAACGCTCTATTGCTTCATATACTTCCTTTGCTGGAAAACCCATGACATTATAAAAGGAACCCTCTATTTTCTCCACTCCAATCAGCCCAATCCATTCTTGAATTCCATAGGCACCCGCTTTATCAAACGGCTGATATTTTTCAATGTAAAAACTTATTTCTTCGTCCTTTAACTGTTTAAAAAATACAGAAGTTGATACTGAAAAAGAGACTTCCTTCTTCTTTGATTTCAAACAGACTCCAGTTATCACTTCATGGTGCTTTCCCGATAGTTTTGTAATCATCTCAAAGGCTTCTTGATGATTACTTGGTTTGTTTAAAATCTCATTTCCAATTAGTACAATAGTGTCCGAGGCTATGATTAAATCATTCTGCTCAATTTCTCCTGTAAAAGCAGCAGCTTTTTTTTTGCTGAGGTATTCTGCAACTTCTCGTTGCGGCATTTCCTTTGAAAAATATTCGTCGGTGTCTTTCGACTTTTGAGTAAAAGTATAACCTAGTTGCTCAAGTAGTTGCTTCCTTCTAGGGGATTGAGAAGCTAGTATGATGTTCCAATTGTTAGTGTTGAGCATTAGAAAATGTATATGATACCAGTGTATAATATCCCAACTAGCATTAGCACTTTGATTACTTGACTTATTATGAAAAAATTCTTTTTTGTTTTTGCTTTTCTAATTTTAACCATCAACCAAAGTAGTGGTATTGAAATTAAAAAGAAGAAATAAGTAAAAGAAATCCAATCTTGAGAGTTTATTTGAATGAACTCTAGAAAGGTTAATAAAATCACTAAAAAAGCAATAGATAAATTAGACACTTTTTTTGCTTTCGGAATTCCATGAACAATCGGTAGCGTTTTACAACCAAATGCTTCATCACCTTCAATGTCTTCGCAATCTTTTATAACCTCTCTGATGAAAGTTAAAATAAAAGCAAAGGCGGAATATCCAATGATCCAGTAGAGCAAATATTGAATACTAAACAGCAAGGAGCGAATGTTGTCAACTTCAATATTAGAAATAATCAACTCCGTTTTTACACTATCGAAAAGTAGGATGATTTCATAGTAGCCTGCTGTAAAAGGAACTAACGCGGTTAATGCAGCAATAATAATATTCCCAATTAAAATTTGTTTTTTAAAATTAATGGAGTAGAACCATAGTAAAGCAGCACTGACAATCTGAAATAAAACCAGCATCGGATGTTGAATAGAGATGGCAACATAAAGCGCTAGAATCAATCCAACTATATTTACAGCTGTATGCAAAAACATGGCTTGCCTTCTTGAAATACTTTTCCCAATAATTAATTGCTTAGGCTTGTTAACATGATCTAGTTTTACATCAAAATAGTCGTTAATAATGTAACCAGATGCGGCAATTAGAACGGTTGCTCCAACGAGCATTCCAAACAACTTTTCTGAAAGGAATAACTCTAATCCTGCTTGATTTAAAAAGGGGTAAATAATTCCAAAACGGATGGCATATTGTGTCAATGCAATAATCACCAAATTGGGGAAACGGATCAATCTTAAAAATTGGAAAAGGAAGTTCATGGTGCATGTAAATTGAGTATCAAATTTAAAGTAAGAATATCAAATCTGCATATTAACTTTACGAAATGAAGTATATTGTTTCTTATTCCAATCCTAATAGTCACTATGTTGACATTCAGTTAGAAGTGGATGCTAATGGTAGTGAAAAATTAAATTTTCAACTTCCAGCTTGGCGTCCTGGAAGATATGAATTAGGAAACTTTGCAAAGAATATTCAAAAGCTTTGGGCATTTGATGAGAAAGGAGGGGAGTTAACAGTTCAGAAAACAACCAAAGATTTATGGGAAGTTGAGTGTTCAAGGAGTTCAAAAGTAGTGTTAAAGTATAATTATTTCGCAAATGAGTTAAATGCCGGTTCCACCTTTTTAGATTCGAAGCAATTGTACATGAATCCTGTAAATTGTTTGATTTATGAGGTGAGCAAAGCAGAAGATACTTGCGAGCTTCATTTAGAACTTGCAGAAGACTATAAAGTAGCAATTGCTTTACCGGAAAAAAGTAAAAATGTTTTTACTGCTAAAAATTTTGATGAATTGGTGGACAGTCCATTCATTGCTTCGGCAAGTATCCAGCACCATTCATTTAAATTATCTGGCACATTGTTTCACCTTTGGTTTCAGGGAGAGTTTAAACCAGATTGGGAATTATTAGAAGAGGATTTTATTGGCTTTACAAAACCTCAAATTGAGGTGTTTGGAGATTTCCCAACCAAAGAGTACCATTATTTATTTCAAATTTTACCACAACCCGCTTATCATGGGGTGGAACACTCAGGTTCAACGGTAATTTTATTAGGCCCATCATACAGTGTGCTGAAGAAAGAAGGACGTTACGAGGATTTGTTAGGGGTCTCTTCTCACGAGTTATTTCACACGTGGAATGTGAAGCGCATTCGACCAATTGAAATGGTACCGTATGATTTTTCTAAAGAGAATTATTCGAAATTAGGTTATCTGTCAGAAGGAGCAACTACTTGGTATGGTGATTTGATGTTATACCGCGGAAAGGTATTTGACGATTCAGCCTTTTTTAGAACGTTTAATCAGATACTAGAGCGACACTACAATAATCCAGGATCTTCAAACATGTCTGTCGCTGATTCTTCTTATGACACATGGCTAGATGGGTATGTGCTAGGCGTCCCAAATCGAAAGGCTTCAATTTATACAGAAGGAGCTCTAAATACGTTCATGCTTGACGTAGAAATACGCAAAGGGTCAAACGGACAAAACTCATTTGACTCTGTACTTAAAGCGTTTTACAATAACTATTTTAAGCAAGGGAAGGGCATATCCGAATCTGATTATAAAGCAGAGGTTGAAAAATATGCAGAAGTAGATTTATCGGTCTTTTTCGCGAACTATATCAACGGAGTAAAGGATTATACAATTCAACTAGAAAGTGCTTTTGAATTTTTTGGTTTAAATCTAAGGCGACTTCCTTCACCAGTTTTTTATGAAGCGTACTTTGGTGTGAAAATGTTGGAGAATAAGGTTGTAATGGTATTCCCAAATTCACCTGCTGAGAAAGGTGGTGTATCTGTGAATGATGAAATCGTAATTATTAACGGATATAAAATAAATAACGACTTTTCTGAATGGTTAGAATACTTTAAAGATGCTCCAATCTCTATTGGTGCTTTTGACCAGCATGGCAGTGCAAAACGAATTGTAGCAAACCTGACGGATGATTTTTATTTTTCAAAATATGAAGTAAGTTGGAAAATTGAGTTAACTGCAACGCAAGAAGCCAACAGGAAAGCCTGGAGAGGGTTTTAACGATACATGATCAAAGAAGAGTTCGGAATGAGGCGTCTCAGAATTGTAAACTAGATAATTCGTAAATCTTATGACCTCAAGTGCCGACTTTAGGAGGTGTGCAGGGAGGTAAGTGAATTTTTATTAGAAAAGTTGTATCGAAGCCCTCAACAAAGTTGATAGTTTCTTAAGAGACTAATTAGTAATTGATACATTGCTAATTAAAATTTCGCTGTAGCGAAATTTAGTCTTCTTTGAAGAAATCCAACGCGCTCAAGTCAATAATGTGAACTCCGCTATAATAAAAGTGTAAGATTTCAGAGTAGTTGTATCTTAAAGAAGCCATTTCCATTGCTCCTATTTGACAGAGGCCAACACCGTGACCAAACCCTCTTCCTTTTAAAAGCACTTTATTCTCTGTTTCCTGAATGTTGAAGTAGGTGGAACGTAACCTAAATTTTCCACGTAACTCTTCAAACGAAAGTTGTGATTCTGGGAAATATTTTAACCGCTCGTGGATGGCAAAATTCATATACTGTTTTTCTGAAATTGTATTTGGAAGTCTAGCCATTAAGTAATTCTTCCATTGTTTCTTGTCAATTTCCTTTTGCCAGATAGCATCTTTATGCGATAAGCAAAAAGTATCTTTTACGGATCGCAAGTAATACAAAGACTTACTCCATACGTCTTCAGAATTTACCGTTTGTCCTCCACAAGAGGAGTGGAAGGCTGCAGTTATTAGTTGAATATCGGAATCTACAATTACGGCACCTCTGGTCTGCATAGCGGCCTCCACAATAGTGTTAAAAAAGGTTTTGCCATGGTATGCTTGACAGTGAACTTCGTCACAAAGGTTGTAGCCATCTACAATGTGCTTTTCGGTATTGGCCAATGCATACGTGCGGCAAATTATTGCTTGTAGCTTAAAATACTCCTTGAGTGGTTTCCGGCCAACCTCTGCTTCAACAACACCCGCAACATAATTATCTAAATCAAGATTGTTGATGAGTTGCATTTTGCTACGTTGCGCAATAATTTTTAGGTTGTCATCAAATCGACGTTCCAATCCCAGAGGATTGGTGCTTTTTACCATGAAGTGATTGTACCAACCAACTCCTATTAGATTTACCTTTATGTACTTTCCAATTAGTTCTCCATTTTCTTTTACCTCGACAAAGCCATCGATGTATTTTACGCTAAGTGTAGCCTTAGATTCCAGTTCTTTGATTTTTCCAGATTCGGTAAATAAGGCATACTTTCCGGCTCTTACTGAAAAATCGAAACTATTTATTTTTTTGGATGCAAAAACACCAATATTAATAAACTCAGCATGAAGGGTAGAGCATATAAAAAATGTGACGAGAAAGGAAAGGAGTCTACGCATGGTTTAAGTCATCAATCAATAATTCGGCCGTTTTTGCTGATGCACCACCGCTACCAAGCTTATGGATCAATTCTTCAAATTTATTCATCATGTTAGTTCTATCTGAGGTATTCTCAAGCAGTTTTCCCAATTCCGTATTTAATAACTTTTGATTCAAGTCTCCTTGAATAAGTTCCGTAACAACTTCTTCATCCATAATTAAGTTGACCAACGAGATGTATTTGATGTCAACAATCCGCTTTGCAATTTGATACGAAATAGCATTTGCTTTGTAACAAACTACTTCAGGAACTCTAAATAACGCGGTTTCGAGTGTTGCTGTTCCAGAAGTAACCATAGCCGCATGAGAAATTGTTAGCAAGTCATATGTTCTATTTGGAATGACTGTAAGAGAAGGGTATTCTTTTAAAAACGGGTCAAAGTAACTTAAGTCGAAGCTTGGTGCAGCAGCTAAAACAAATTGGAAGTCTGGAAAATTGGTGATCTGTTTCAACATAATTGGCAGCATTACGCCAATTTCTTGCTTCCTACTTCCAGGCAATATGGCAACAATAGGTTTGTCGGTCACTTCAAATTCTTTTCTAATCTCTTGTTTTCTTTTCTCCGAAGTATCTCGGTTTTCAATGGCATCCAGTAGAGGGTGGCCCACATATTCCACATCATAACCATATTTTTTAAAGAATGCTTTTTCAAAAGGTAGAATCGTATAAATCTTATCGGTGAATTTGGCAATTTTATGCACTCTTCCTTTTTTCCAAGCCCAAATTTGAGGAGAAATGTAGTAATACACTTTAATGCCTAGACCTTTTACAAATTCCGCAATACGTAAGTTAAAACCTGGATAGTCCACGAGTATTACCGCGTCGGGCTTATAATTTTCAATGTCTTTTTTACATTCTTTTATATTGCCTATAATAGTTCTCAAGTTCATGATCACTTCAGCAAAGCCCATAAAAGCTAAATCACGGTAATGCTTTACAACTTCAGCGCCTACGGCTTCCATCAAATCCCCGCCCCAAGCTCTAATTTCAGCTGAGGTGTCTTTTTTTAAAATTTCTTTGATGAGGTTGCTACCGTGCAAGTCTCCGGAAGCTTCGCCGGCAATAATGTAGTATTTCATTACAATCCTCCGTTAATGACTTTATCAAGAACTACCACAAAAGCCAAAATCATGGTGGCAAAAATTATACCTCTTGCGGCCTTGTCGTGCTCAATTCTGTAAAATAGAAAAAATGCACCTAGGTTAATTACGGCGCAAAGGCTCAATAATTTTAAGATGATTGCACCAAAAACCATCTTTCGCAAAAACTGAGGTACAGTAATATAGCTGTAAGATGAAAGGTAGAAAATTCCCATAACAACAAGTGGCAATACAATACCTGCAATTATGCCCACCCAAATTTTATCGAATTTTTTTGTCATTCTTCTAACTGTTTAATTTGATTGAGAACGGGATAAGCAGTTACATCGTATTGAACGGGAACAACAGAAATGTAGTTGTTTTTTAATGCCCACTCATCCGTGTCGGTAGCTTCCTCTTCGTGGTTTACAAATTTACCTGTCAACCAATAATATGCGTTACCTGATGGGTCATGTCGCTCATCAAAAGTTTCCTCCCACATCGCATTTGCTTGGCGGCAGACTTTAATTCCTTGAATTAAATCTGTTCCTATTGCCGGGAAGTTAACGTTTAAACAACAATTTCCTTTTAAATGGTGGTCCAAGGTATATCGAATTATTTGATCAACATATTTTTTTGTTGGTTCAAAGTTGGCATCAATGCTTGTGTCGTCAAGTGAAAAACCAATTGAAGGAATTCCCTCAATAGAGCCCTCCAAAGCTGCGGACATAGTGCCTGAATAAATCACATTGATACTAGAATTAGAGCCGTGGTTAATTCCTGAAACAATTAAATCTGGCTTACCTTCTGCAATTTTAGTAGTAGCGACCTTCACACAATCTACCGGCGTTCCACTGCAACTATAAGCTGTTATTCCATCCATGTCGAACTTCTTAATTCGAATCATGGCATTGATGGTAATGGCATGTCCCATTCCGGATTGAGGCTTGTCTGGCGCGACCACCACAATTCTATTGGTGATTTTTTTAACCACCTCAATCAATGTCTGAATTCCAGGTGCGGTTATTCCGTCATCGTTGGTGATTACTATTAAAGGTTGTTTCGACATAAAATGATTTCTAACACAAAGTTAAGAAGCTTGATTAAAGCAAAATCAATAGAAGTGTTATATTTATCAAATGAGAAATGCAGTTTCTATTATAATTGGATTAGTATTCTTTTGTGGTTGTAATCCTTTTAAAGCGCATAAAGTTGAGATTGGCAAAAATTTCACAAAAGTTGAAGTTGAAAAAGTCATTAAAAGTCTACCGAAAATGGAATTGATTTAAAACTTGAAACATTAGAATATAGCTCTGAAGGAATAATTGAAGAAATAAGCGGAAGTGTTGAGACAAGTTTGAGTTCTGGAACTTTTCAATCTTCTGAATTCAATCGACTGACGATAAGTATTAATCGAGAAAATTCTAAGTCATTTGAAATAACGGTTGAGTAGAAAACTAATCCTTCCTCCAAACTACCAACTCATTTCCAGAAGGATCTAAGAATTGAAAACGCCTATCACCGAGGAAGGAGAAAATATCTGATGTAATTAAAACTGTCTTGTAGCTTCAAGGTCAGTAGACTTAAATTCAATGTAATTAATATGGTTGTTGACCTCCCTCATGGTTATTAATCTTCATGGATTAAAATTGAACTTGAAAATTCAGCTTGTATAAACTCATCTCTCGAAATCCAGTATTCTGAAGTTGTTACTTGGTAATTATGATTACCTAGGCTTTCTAAGATCCAAATAATGTTTTCAGCTTCCTTAAATTTTGCTTCATCCTTTAATTGTTTTTCAAACAATCGGTGCAAAAGGTTGTGGTCATTTAACCCTGCTGCTAAAGATTTTAAAACAATCTCTTTATTCACTTTTACTTCATGATCTGCTTTTAAATTTAAATTCACAGTAAAAGTAACAGCTTCCGTATGCGGAAACTTACCGTTGTATGCATCATAAAGTAATTGGTTTATGTTAAACAGCTCGTAATGAAAAGAAATATCAGGATACTCTTCTGCAAGCTTGTCTGTCTGCATTTCATGAGAAATGTTTTCAATTTGACCTCTCGTTAAACGACTTCCCAGTTTATAATTCAGCAGAATTTCTGCTGAATTATTTGGTTCAAAATCTGAAATCGCCATTTGAAGCATTTCCCATAACTCTTCAGGTTTAGAATTGGCTGCATCCGGAAAGTCAAATTCTTCTAATAATTTAATGTAATCTTCATGTGTCCAATAACCTTCAATTTTATCAATTGATTTTAGATCAGATATAATCACCGTACTTTTCATAGTTGAGTAGTTTGTTATTTCGATGTGAAATTAGACCAAGCCAAGGCTCAACGGTAATTATTTTGGTTAAGAATTCATAAAAAACACTAGAATGCAAGAAGACTTATTTTAAAAAGCCGGATAATCCATTCAAAATACTTTGAACAGCATAGGATGCTAAAATTAAACCCATTATCATTACTAATGACAACAACGCCATAGCTTCCAACTTTTTCCATTACTTTATTTGCAACCAATAAAAGTAAACCTGTAAATACAATGACTAAAAAAACCAAAATGGTGGTGATGGATTGTTATTCAATGGTATAAATATGATTGTATGTAAGTAATACAACCGCCATTATAGCTCCTGGAGAAGCTATGGAAGGAATCCCAACGGGAAATACAGTTACGCGTCTAAAATCGGTAATCTGATTTTTATCCTGCTCTGGTTTGCCGTCTCCAAAAATCATGGTTAATGCAAACAAGAAAAGAATTAGACCGCCTGAGACTTGGAAAGCGTGTAGCGAAATATCCATGCCTTCCAATATCAATTGCCCTGCGACGATGAAAAATAACAATACTCCAAATGCAATCACTGTCGCTTGAATGGCAATTTTTCGTTTATGAACCTTGTCGAAATGCTTTGTAGCTTTTAGGTAAACAGGCACAGAACCAATAGGGTCAATAACCGAAAAAAGTAGTAATTAATTCAGAAATCATCTTCTAAAACTTAATAGTAATGTTGCTGTAGGGGTTCCTACTGTTCCAGTTTCTTCTGTCAATTTGATTTTGATTCATGTCTAGAAACTTTAGATTTTTTAACTGCAATAGATTATCTGGAATCTCTTTTAACTTGTTCCCATTTAGGTATAAGTATTCCAATTGGTTGAACTTGCTGAATTCAGCAGGGACAATTTTTAAACCGTCATTTTTTAAATGCAATGACTTTAGTTTAGGAAGCTTGACTAATACTTGAATAGCGGAATCAAGGTTCATCTCTTTTTCATCATTGAGGTATAATTCTTCTAAATTTCTTAATTCGAAAAAGTTTGAAGGTAGAGTTATAAAATCATTTCCACTTAAATCTAAAACTTTAAGGCCCTTCAATTCAATTAAGCCTTCAGGAACTTCCGATAGATGCTCATTTTTTAAGCTCAAATATTCAAGGTTTACAAACTGTTTCCAAATGTTTGGAGAAAAAATTAATTGTTGATCGCTTAAGTTAAGTCGCACAACTTTTTCAGGATTTGTCAGTGCTTCCTCAATTGAGTTATACTCAAATGTTGTAGAATCTTGTGCAAAAGCTACAAAGTTGAGTTGGGCAATTACAGTAACTAGGAGGATAATCTTCATTTTAATTTTGGATGTTTTGTGGTTGGGAAAAGAGTAGCCGCACTTTAATAAGGCGGCTATTTTATTATTAAGGTTCCATTAAAATGGGCTGTGCACCACTTCCGATAATTAATTTTGCATTGGGAGACTTAGAAAGTTCTCTATATGCTTCAATTGTTTTGTATTGAATAATTTGTGGTGTCAGTCCTTCCGAAATAATTTTATTAGCATCTCTAATTCCTTCTGCTTCAATTGTTCTTCGAGAGGCCTCTTGTCTTTCTTTTTGAAGCACAAATTCCATTCGTTGAGCTTCTTGTTCGGCTTGTAGTTTTTCTTCAATTGCACGGTACAATCCATCAGGTAAAGAAATGCTCTTCATTAAAACAGCTTCAATTATAAACCCTCTGCCACCGATGGTTTTCATCATTTGTTCTTTGATGGCAGTTTCAATTACAAATCGATTGCCTGTGTGCATGTCTTTGGCCATATAACGGGCAGTTACGTCTGCTGCAGAAGCTCTAAAGACTGGCAGAATAACTGTCGACTCGTAATTCATTCCTATTTCACCTACTATAGTAGTTGCTTTCGTTTTTTCTAAATGATATAATATAGATATTTCAGCTTTTACGTTTAATCCTTCTTTAGAAGGTAATTCTAATACTACCTCAATGTTCTCCGTCCGAATTGGAACTACAATCATTTTGGTAGCAAATGGGTTGTACAATCGTGCGCCAGGTTCTATGATCTTCTCATCAATTTTTCCAATAGTTCTTTTTACACCAACATTCCCTTGGCGAATGGTGATGCAACTAACCGAAGTCATAGCTAGCGCCACTGTCGCTAATTTTAGTAATTTATTTTTCATGAATTTATAATTTAATACACCATAAATATACTTAATGACTAATTCTTTAGGTATTAAATATATTTATGATTTATATAAATTTATTTATGACAAATAAATTAATCTTTTAACAGATTGCAAATAAGAGTTTTGAATTCCTTATTAATTTAATAGTCAGAATATTGTTAACTATTTTTAACGAATTACCAATAGTCTTAAACAAGAAGAGCCATTCACTTTATAGTGAATGGCTCTTTCCAAACTCTTTATTGTATTATTGAAGCTTATTTTTTCTCTTCGTCTTCTACTTCTTCGAAATCTACGTCTGTCACTTCATCTTCGTTAGTTTCTGCTCCGCCTGTAGGTTGCTCTTCTGAAGCACCTTGCGCATACATTTCTTGCGAAGCAGCTTGGAATACAGTATTTAATTTCTCCATTGCTGGATCAATTGCAGCTATATCCTTTGCTTCATGAGCTTTCTTTAATTCAGCTAAAGCGCTTTCAATTGGCTCTTTTTTGTCTGCTGGAAGTTTATCTCCAAACTCACTCATTTGTTTTTCAGTTTGGAAAATCAAACTGTCAGCACCGTTAAGCTTGTCAATTTCTGCTTTTGCCTTATTATCTGCATCAGCATTTTCTTCTGCTTCACGCTTCATTTTTGCAATTTCTTCTTCGCTTAAACCTGAAGAGGCTTCAATTCTAATTGTTTGCTCTTTCCCAGTTTTCTTATCCTTTGCAGCAACATTTAAAATACCATTTGAATCAATGTCGAATGTAACTTCAATTTGTGGCTCACCTCTTCTTGATGGAGGAATTCCGTCAAGATGGAAACGGCCAATTGTTTTGTTTCCATTTGCCATTGGACGCTCACCTTGTAAGATGTGAATCTCAACAGAAGGTTGGTTGTCAGCAGCAGTTGAGAAAGTCTCAGACTTTTTCGTCGGAATTGTCGTGTTGGCTTCGATTAATTTAGTCATTACACCACCCATCGTTTCAATACCTAAAGAAAGAGGAGTAACATCTAATAAAAGAACATCTTTTACTTCACCTGTTAATACACCACCTTGAATCGCTGCTCCAATTGCAACCACTTCATCAGGGTTTACGCCTTTTGAAGGCTCTTTTCCAAAGAAAGCTTTAACTGCATCTTGTATAGCAGGAATTCTTGTCGAACCACCAACTAAAATAACTTCGTCAATTTCAGAAACTTTCATGCCCGCAGCTTTAAGCGCTTTTTTACAAGGCTCAATAGTTCTTTTAATTAGGCTATCAGCTAATTGCTCAAACTTAGCTCTGCTTAAACTTCTTACTAAGTGCTTTGGTCCTGAGGCTGTAGCGGTAACATAAGGTAAGTTAATTTCCGCTTGACTTGAACTTGAAAGTTCAATTTTTGCTTTTTCAGCAGCTTCTTTCAATCTCTGAAGAGCCATTGGATCTTTTCTTAAGTCAATGCCCTCTTCATTTTCAAATTCCTTAGCTAACCAATCAATGATTACATCATCAAAATCATCTCCACCTAAGTGTGTATCACCATCAGTAGATTTAACTTCAAAAACACCATCACCTAGTTCTAAAATAGAAACGTCATGTGTTCCACCACCGCAGTCAAAAACTACAATGTTTACATCGTTTGCTTTCTTATCCAAGCCGTAAGCTAAAGCTGCTGCAGTTGGTTCGTTAATTATTCTTTTTACCGTTAATCCTGCAATTTCCCCTGCTTCTTTCGTAGCTTGTCTTTGTGCATCATTAAAATAAGCTGGTACAGTAATTACTGCTTCAGAAACTGAAGTACCTAAGTAGTCTTCAGCTGTTTTTTTCATTTTTTGTAATACCATTGCAGAAATTTCCTGCGGAGTATACATTCTGTCGTCAATTTTTACTCTTGGAGTATCATTGTCTCCTTTTACTACTTTGTAAGGTACTCTTCCTAATTCCTTCTCAACTTCTGAGAATTTACTTCCCATAAATCTTTTTATCGAATAAATGGTTTTTTCAGGATTTGTAATAGCTTGTCTTTTTGCAGTGTCACCTACCTTTCTTTCGCCACCTTCAATAAAAGCAACGATAGAAGGTGTAGTTCTTTTCCCTTCACTGTTAGGAATAACAACTGGCTCATTTCCTTCCATTACTGAAACACAAGAGTTGGTTGTACCTAAATCAATTCCAATTATTTTACTCATATCTATTGTTTATTTAAATTCAAAATTTGTAATCTGAATACTAACAGTCAATGAATATGCCAATTAAAAAAAAATGACAAATTGTGAAAATCTGTCATTTTAAGTAGTTTTTGAAAGGTCGTTTGTCACGAATTGTGACAGAATGGCAAGTTAAAACTCAAAACCTCTATATTCAGAAAGGTTTGCACGATTCCCGTATCTAGCGATAATATAATTTTTTGTATCTCCGCTTAAGCCGATTTTGGTCTTATTTATATTCCTAGAAGCAAATAAGCCAATTCCATTGGTAATGTTAGTATAGTCTGGTCTAGTTTGAGCTAAGCCATCAATTGGGCCGTTAACATCTCTATAAAGTGTATAATCCGCATCTGCAGCTTTCATAACTATATCTATCCCGTCATCTAAAACCAATCGTTTCGGAGGATTAAGGCCAGTAGGAATGTTAGCTTCCAACGCATCAAAAAACTTTTGGCCTTCAAAAATAAATGGGTAATTAGTTACACCTAATGAAGGGTTTAAAATAGAAGTCAGCGGAATTTCAATTGATTTAACTATGCTATCTACATTAACTATTTCCAAATAATTAAAAATCATCGTTGCTGAAAACTCTCCAACATTATTAGAGGTTTCAAATTCAAATCTTTCGCTGATAATAATTTTTGACCTTGGGTCGATTAGACTAATTTTCCCACGTCTCCTAATGTCTGGTTCTACTAGTGTAACACCTCTAGAAGCACTTGCTTCACCTGTTGTGATTGTTGAGCCGTCAAATTTATTAACAGTTAAAGTGTATTTTGTGTTTTCTTTTACAGCCAAATCAGAGTAATAGGCTTCGTTTCTTTCGGTAGTGAAAATCCCGCTTGCTTTCGGGCGCAGTATTTTAGCCATTTTAAATTGCTGAACTACGTTATTGCTCGAATTTAATTCATTTAAAGTAACGTCTAAACTATCATAATATAGATTGTTAGGATCTTGACCTAGTTGAATTGCACCGGTTTTATTATCTAAAAAAGTCCTTGTGATCTTTACAAATTGAGTATCGCTGCCCACATCAATTAAACCTAATACAAATGTTTTTTCTTCAAACTCTGCATTTACTTCCACTTTGTTTTCGCAAGAAAACAAGCTTACAATAAGTGCAGTGCCAAAAAATATTTTTATATAATTCATAAGACCAAAATTACCAATTATTCATTATCACTTTCTATTTTGTAGTTTTGTTCAGACAACAGAAAATCATCCTATGTCTACTGCAAAAAGTCAAAAAGAAAAAAAAGTTACAACTCATGTTCTTCAAGAGATGAAGAGCAGAGGTGAAAAGATTTCAATGCTAACAGCTTACGATTTTTCAATGGCTAGGATTGTCGACGCTGCAGGAATAGACGTTATTTTGGTGGGTGATTCAGCATCAAATGTAATGGCAGGACACGAAACGACATTGCCTATAACTCTTGACCAGATGATTTACCATGCCTCTTCTGTGGTAAGGGCGGTAAGCCGATGTTTAGTAGTTGTAGACCTTCCATTTGGGACGTATCAAGGAAATTCTAAGGAGGCACTAACTTCAGCAATTCGAATCATGAAAGAGTCTGGAGGTCACGCTGTGAAGATGGAAGGGGGTGAAGAGATTATTGAGTCTGTTGAGCGAATTCTATCTGCTGGTATTCCGGTTATGGGGCATTTAGGTTTAACACCGCAGTCTATTTATAAGTTTGGAACATATGTGGTTAGGGCAAAGGAAGGTGCTGAAGCTCAAAAATTGATGGAAGATGCAATAGCCTTAGAAGAAGCAGGATGCTTTGCTATTGTGCTCGAGAAGATACCTTTTAGTTTAGCAAAAATGGTTGCAGAAAAGGTGAGTATTCCGGTCATCGGTATTGGAGCCGGTAATGGTGTAGATGGGCAGGTTTTGGTGATACACGATATGTTAGGCATCAACAATGAATTTAGCCCTCGTTTCTTGAGGCGCTACAACGACTTGTATTCTGGTATTAAAAATTCGGTGGAACAGTACATAACAGACGTTAAATCAACAGACTTTCCAAATGAAAAGGAGCAATACTAAAGCATGAAAAAAATCGTTTTGGTCACCTTTATTATCACTAGTCTCTTGCAGCTAAGAGCTCAATATGTAGGAGTTTATGAAGTAAGTGAAGGTAATTGCGATTTTTTTATAAGAGAGGGAAATTGGCCAGAAGCTGTGAAGTGTTTTTCAGAACTTTTAGAAAATGATACTTCTAACTTGGATTACAAATACAAACTAGCCAAAGGTTACACCTTCTCCAATATTAACAAAAGAAAAGCTTTAAATTTATTACTTAAACTGGATTTGGTCAACTATGCGGCTAATGATTTCGATGAGGTATTCGCCCAAGCTTATTTTTTTAACTACAACTTTACTAAAGCCAAAACTCTATTTAGCCAGCTAGCAGAAATTTCGCAAGATTCAGAAGTGAAAATCGGATATAAGAAGCTCATCGATCAATGTGATTTTGCTGAAGAAATGATCAGAAACCCTGTTGCTGTTGATTTCGAGAATTTAGGAGCAAATGTCAATTCGGATGCGCCGGATTTTTTACCTTTCGTAAATCCAGATGAGTCTAATGTGTACTTTACTACGAAACGAGAAGGAGTGGTGGGTAACCTCGGTTCTAGTGAAGGGTTTAAAACTGCAGATATCTACTACGTAAAGCATAAGCGAAACAATTATTCAAGAGCTCGCTCTGTGGGGTCTCCAAATACCTTTGGTAATGAATTTACTGCAGGAAATTCAGAAAATGGGAATTATCTTATTTACACAGTAAATAACGAAGAAGTTCACTTTGATTTATTTGTTAGCGAATTGGGAAGAAGGTCTTATATGGTAGCAGAACCTATTAATTACGAAGAATTATCTAAATCTGCAGAACAAGGTGCTTCACTTGCAAGCGACGGTCAAAAATTTTATTTTGCCAGTGATATAGAAGGCGGCTATGGGGGATATGATTTATATGTAATCAAAAGACTTCCAAATGAAAGTTGGGGGCAAATGAAGAATTTAGGTTCAACTGTAAATACTGAAGGAGATGAAATGTATCCAATGATAACGGATGATAGTAAAACTCTCTACTTTAGTTCAAATAGCCATTTAGGGATGGGAGGGATGGATCTTTTTAAGTCCTCTATGAGTGAAGACAAACAAGAGGCGTGGAAGCAACCTATTAACTTGGGCCATCCAATTAATACCCCATATGACGACTTAAATATTTCTTATGCAAGAAATCGACGCTATGCATACATGGCAAAGCGATTTGATGATAGCTTCGGAGATTTAGACATTTACAGGTTAACTTTTTTTGATGAAAAAGATGAATATACGTTGCTAACGGGGAGGGTTTTGGATCAAGATTCGACAGCTTTAGAAGCTTATGTTACCGTAGAAGTTTTACATGAAGAAACAGGAAACTTGATAGGTACTTATATTAAGAATCAGAAGAATGGGAAATATTCAGCGATATTAGCTCCGGGTAATTATTCCGTAGAAGTGATTGGTGTGGGAGGTTTTAAAGATTTTCAAAAAGGGATAGAGATTTTAGGTAAAAATAATCGATCCGAGATGAGGGTGTTAGATTTAATATTAGAACAAGAATAGTAATTTGTGTCAAAAAATCAGTTTCAAGTTTTATTTGAGGATAATCACCTATTAGCTGTTAGCAAGCCCTCAGGTATGTTAACGCAAGGTGACCGAACAAAAGATAAGCCCTTAAATGAGCTTGCGAAGGAGTTTTTAAAGGAGAAGTATAAAAAACCTGGAGATGTTTATTTGGGTGTGCCGCATCGAATTGATAGGCCCACCAGTGGGTTGGTGTTATTGGCAAAGACTTCTAAAGCCCTGGTGCGATTGAATAAAATGTTTCAAGAGAAAGAAATACAAAAAACATATTGGGCTGTAGTGAAAAATAAGCCCCTAAAAAGTGAAGATACATTGGTTCATTTTTTAGTTCGCAATCCGGAAAAAAATAAGAGTACTGCTCATGATTCTGAGATAAAGGGTTCTAAAAGAGCAGAGTTGTCGTATAAGCTTAAGTTAAGCTTAGATAATTATCACTTGCTTGAAGTATATCCAAAAACTGGAAGACACCATCAAATTAGAAGTCAACTTTCTGCTATTGGTTTGCCCATTAAAGGAGATGTTAAATACGGTTTCGATAGAACAAATAGTGATGCGTCTATCCATTTGCATGCGCGGTCAATCGAGTTTATTCACCCGGTTTCTAAAGAAAAACAAAAAATATCCGCACCGGCACCAAAGTCAGATCCAGTTTGGAAAGCATGCTCCAAATTATTAAAGGCTTAAAAATCAGATTTTCGGTTCTGCTTAATTTCAGATCTTCTTTTCTTCTCTTTCAGCCTTTTTCTTATTGCCGCCTTTGAGGGCTTGCTTGTTTTCCTCTTCTTCTGAATAATGAGGGCTTCTGAAATGGTTTTGTAAAATTTCTGAAGACAATTTTCTTTGTTTTTCAATTGCGACCTCGTTGCTTCGCTATTTATTTGCAGAACACCCTCTATAGAAAGCGTTAATTTGCTTGTTAAAAGTGCTTTATCATCTTCGCTCAAAATGGTTGATTCAAGGACATTGAAAAAAAGACTTACCCTACTTTCGGTTTTATTTACATGTTGCCCACCTTTTCCTCCACTTCGACTTGTTTTAAAGTACAGTTCATCAGAAAAATCTTTTTTTACCAAATTCATGCGTTAAAATTTTTAAAAGAAAATCAATAGCTTCCGAAAGAAAATTATCTTTGTGAAAGTATTAAACAAATCAAAATATGGCAAAAGAAATAGACAAACTAGATCCAATTGATCGAGGTATTATTTTAAGAGCTCCTGCTGTTGTTGCAATATTAGCAGCAGTGTCAGATGACGGCATAGTTTCAGATGGTGAAAAAACGGATGCAATTCGCTTAGCACATTTAAGAACCTATACATCAAAGCCAATTCTACACAATTATTACAAAGAGGTAGACAAATGCTTTAAAGCTGATTTTGATAACATTTTGGCTCAATTGCCAGAAGGTTGGAAAGAAAAGGAACGATTCTTAGAGAACCGATTGACGAATTTGGACCCGGTTTTACAAAAGTTAGACAGTGTATATGCTGAAGAGTTGATTGCGAGTTTAAAGTCATTTGCAAAGCATGTTTTTAAGTCAAATTCTAACTTCTTACAAAACTTTTTGTTGCCAATTTTTACCATCAAAATGAATGATGGATTTGATCCAAAAATTGGAGGACGCTAAACGTCATTTTGAAAGAGTTATACATCATTCGGCATGCAAAATCGAGTTGGGGTAACTCTCAACTCAAGGATTTTGACCGTCCGTTGAATGATAGGGGCAGAGCAACAGCTCCTAAAATGGGAGATTGGCTAGTTGCAGCAGGAATTTTTCCTGATGTCATTATCTCTAGCTCCGCTGTGCGAGCATTGACTACAGCTCGATTAGTCGCAAACAGATTTAAAAGTCACGTTGATATTATTGAAGAGTTCAAGCTATATCATGGTTCGACTCTTTTGTTGCTCAATATTGTAAATTGCCTACCTGATAAATTTGACAAAGTATTTATAGTAGGTCATAATCCTGGACTTACAGATTTTGCAGAATATTTGAGTAACGAGCACTTTGGGAACTTACCAACAGCTGCAATAGTTGGAATTAGGTTTGACGTTGATTCTTGGAGCTTTGTTAGTGGATCAACTGGAAACTGTTTTTTATATGATTACCCTAAGAACACGCCTTAAAGTGTCTCAACCCAATTATGAGTATCTTTTACTTTTCCAGTTTTTAGATCTTCTAAATACTGTTTTACTCGTGTAGAAAATTCCCATTTGGTGCAATCAGATAATTTTAGTTGCTTTTCTTCATATCCAACTACAGAAATAGGAGCAATAGTAGCTGCCGTTCCTACCCCAAATAATTCGTTAATTGAACCATCTTCTATGCCTTCAACTAGTTCAGTCACTGAAATCGGTCTTTCGATCACTTGGTAGTCCCAATCCTTAGCTAGTTGAAGAATACTCTTACGAGTAATTCCGGGTAAAATGGTTTTTCCTTCTAAAGGGGGGGTTAGTAAAGTTTTGCCTTTAACCAACATCAGGTTCATCGTTCCTGACTCTTCTAAGTAATTATGATTTTTAGCATCAGTCCAAATGAGCTGGTCATAACCTTCTTCTTGCGCCTTTTTTGCAGGAAGTAAAGACGCAGCATAATTGCCTGCAGCTTTTGCAGCGCCAACTCCACCAACAGCTGCTCTTGAGTAGTTAGTTTCTATTTTGACTTTTACCGCACCAGAGTAATAAGAAGCAGAGGGAGAAGTAATAATCATAAACTTATAAGATCCGCTCGGTTTAACCCCTAAAAACGGATCATCAGCTATCATGAAAGGTCTCAAGTAGAGAGACATTCCTGCTCCAATAGGAATCCAATCTTTATCTAATTCAATTAACTGCTTCAAACCGTCTAAAAAGACATCTTCAGGAATCTGAGGCATGCACATTCTTACGGCGGAAGCATTCAAGCGTTTCAAATTTTCATCCGCTCTAAAAATAAAAACTTCCCCCGCTTCATTTTTGTGTGCCTTTAAGCCTTCAAAAATTGCTTGCCCGTAATGAAAAACAGACGCTGCAGGAAAAAACTCCAACGGCTGATAGGGTAAAATTTGCGGTGTTTTCCAAGTTCCCTCGTTGTACTCTACTAACAACATGTGATCTGAAAAGTCTCTTCCAAATTTTAAATTATCAAAATTGATAGACGAAAGCTTTGATTTAGCAATTTTCTGTACGGGAAAAGTAGAGTATTTCACAGTGGTTATATTTAGATGCGAAATTACCCATTACGCGATGAATTTGGGTCGCTTCCGATGTTGCACTTTGTTAAATACTATTAACAAAGTGTTTATAAATTTTAGCTTCTCAGTTTGTCTAGAAGGCTATTTAGTTGTTTAGCTTCCTCTTCAGACAGGGAGTTGAAGTTTGCTTTTAAATCATCTTCTGTTTTTTCTATAGCTTTTACTAGGTCCAAGCCCTTTTGGTTTATCACAATATCTGCTTGCCGTCGGTCTTCTTTATTCACTTTTCGTTCCACTAATTTTTTGTCAACTAGTTTGTCAATTAATCTAGAAACATTTGACATTTTATCAATCATGCGATCTGAAATGGCATTCACCGAAATGTAACTATTTCCCTGTCCTCTCAAAATTCGCAATACATTATACTGCTGATTAGTAAGTTTAAAGGGTTTTAATTGTTTAGCAATTAGATTTGTAATCCACTTGCCTGTAAAGAGTTGATTTATCATCAACTTGTGGATTTCGTCTTTGAATTTATTCTGTTTTATCTCTTTCTCAATCTCCATTATCAATTTTTTGCAAATATATGTAGATACAGATAATGTAATAACGTTAGATACAAATGAATTTATAAATATTATGAATCGACTATGTTAACTCCCTTCCAGAAGGCAACTCTATTTAAGACGTCCACAGCAGCTGCTTTAGGAGTTGAGTAAAACCAAGCAGCGTCTTCGTTTCTTTTATCTTTAACCTGCAAAGAAAAATAACTTGCTGTGCCTTTCCAAGGACAAATAGAAGTGGTTTTACTTTCTTTAATATATTCTTTCTTCAGACTTTGGATTGGAAAGTAGTGATTGCCTTCTACCATCACGGTATCTTTACTTTCCGCTATAATTGTATCGTTCCAAATTGCTTTCATATTATTTTTTTCTCCATAAGGTGTCAACGAAGTAATGCTTGCAGTCGTAAAAATGTTCAATGATTTCGAAATTTGTTTTTGATGCAAGAACATTTAACTCGTCGATATCATATTTTTTTGAGGTTTCCATAAAGATTGGTTCAGCATAATCGAACTCTATTATTTCATTGAGTTTCTTTAATTCAACCGTTTGCTTTGTTTTGCTAATTAAGAAGCTCCTCGTTTCTCCGCTAACTGGGTCATATGTAGGAAAGTGACTGAAGTTTTCGGTTCTAAAATCACCTCCCAGTTCTTTATTGATTCTATCTAATAAGTTTAAATTAAATGCTTTAGTAATTCCCCCCTTGTCATTGTACGCATTCAGAATCATTTCGGGATCTTTCTTTAAGTCCACTCCAATTAAAAAGAAATCTCCGGAATTAAGATTTTCATTTACTTTAGAAATGAAAGCTCTTGCTTCCTTTAAATTAAAGTTGCCAATGTTACTGCCCAGAAATAGTACGAGTTTAACTTTATCTGAACTTAGGTTCTTTAGTGCTTCGAAGTACGTGTTGGACTTTGGCTTGCAAACTAATTCAGGCCACTTTGCTTTTAAATCTGCTTGTAACTTGTCTAAAACATTTCTTGAAATATCAATTGGAATGTATTCGAAGTCAGCTTTGATTGTTATTAGGAATTCAAGTAGTAGCTTCGTTTTAAAACCATCACCTGCACCAAATTCAATAAGCTGAAATGGTTTATCGCAGTTTAAGATATGGTGTAGAATTTGATCTTTCTGCAAGCTTAATATTTCGTATTCTGAATTGGTTAGGTAGTACTCCTCCATTTTCATGATGGCCTGAAAAAGCTGATCACCTTTTTCGTCATAAAAGTATTTTGATGAAAGTTGTTTAGGTTTCTGCATCAAACCTATTACTGTGTCTTTAGAAAAAGTATTCACTATAAATTCCTATTTGTTCGTGTATTTGGCAAGTCTAATTCCTGTGAATTGCCATTGTAAGTGTGGATGAAAAAAGTTGCGGTAACTTGGTCGAAAGTGATCTCTTGGCGTTGCGCATGAACCTCCGCGAAGAACCATTTGGTTCACCATGAACTTACCATTGTATTCGCCCAAGGCTCCCTCTTCTTGATTGTAAAAGGGATAGGGCAGGTATGCTGAGTTTGTCCATTCCCAGGCGGTGCCAAATAATTGGTTGTTACGAGCTACACTAGGCTGAAATTTTTGATTTTCTTGAAAATGATTGTCTGTACTCTCAGTGCCATATTGCTGAGCCAAAACTTCCCACTCTTGCTCTGTTAGCAGTCTACATTTTTTCCAACGAGCAAACGCCTCTGCTTCATAAAAGTTAACATGAGTAACAGGAGTTTCTAAATTAATCTCTTGCACTCCATTCGCTTGGTAATTGTGCCACTTTTCGTCCTTGATAAACCAATAAAAAGGAGCTTCCGTTTGATTTGCCTTGACCCACTCCCAGCCTTCCATTAGCCACAATTCAGGTCTGTTGTAACCACCATCATTCATAAATTTTAAATACTCATTATTGGTTACTAATCGATTCATGGCCTCAAAAGCATGCAAATAGACTTGATGTAAACCTTCCTCGTTATCAAAGTGAAAATGGGGGCCGTTGTTGCCAACTTGATAAAGTCCTTGGTCCACTTTTAACCATTTTAGTTCGATTGTTTGACGTGTTTCTTCAACAAAATATTGAAATGCTGGTAAAAGTGGGTTTCCGCCTAAAATGAACTTTATGTCCGTAGCTAGTAATTCTTGATGCTGTTCTTCATGGTTCAGTCCAATTTCAAGAAAGCGGAGTACATCTTTTCCTATTTTATCTGAATTATCTAAAAACTCGTTCATTTCTTGATCTACGTACTTGCGATATTTAAAGATATCTTCGGTTGATGGTCGCGTCAAGGTTCCTCGTTTATTTTTCAGAATTCTTTTTCCCTGACTTTCATAGTAACTGTTGAAAATGAACGCAAAATCAGAATCATAGAGCTTGTAATTCGTTTTGAAATTTTTCAAAATAAAATTTTCGAAAAACCAAGTAGTGTGTCCCAAGTGCCATTTAGGTGGGCTCACATCAACAACAGGTTGAGCAACAAAATCTTCAACTTCGAGAGAAGACACTATTTCTTTAGTTGTATTTCTAACTTTTTTATAGCGCGAAAGCATAGGCTTTTTCAATTTTTTTAATGAAATTGAAAGTTAAGAATTAATAGATTCGCTCAACTAATAATCAATACTTTTGACATAAATTCGACAGTTTGACGAGACCTGGTGTAACCTATGTTTTTATTCAATTTATAGCGATAGCAGTTCTGTTATATTATACAAAAATGAGCATATTAAGTTGGGTTACTATTTTTCAAATCACCTCTATAATTATAGCAATCTGGGCTGGTTGGGAACTTAAAAAGTCGAAGTTGTCGGTTTTTCCTGAATTAAAAGATGGAGCCCAATTGATCAATACTGGACCGTATCACATTATTCGGCATCCCATTTATTCAGCTCTACTTCTTTTTTTTCTTCCTACAGTTGTTTTGGGCGAAGGATCAGTTGTTTTGGGTGAAGGATCAATTGTAATTCTGGTTTTTTTCGTTCTGCTAACAACCCTCATTTTTAAAATGAAATATGAAGAAAAAATATTGAAATATCACTTTGCTGAATATGAACAATATTCTAAAAAGAGTTTTTATTTAATACCATTTATTTACTAAGGTCTATGTCTAAAAAAGTGCCATTTATTTTAAAAGTTTTCCGGGTTTATTTTAATTCAGTTGCACATTTGTATCCTTCAGTATCAGCGAAACAACTGATTAGTTTGTTCAGCAAGCCACGGGTAAGAGTGCTAAGGGCTCGAGAGGTTGAGGTTTTGGATAAGGCTGAAAATTCATTTTTGAAATTTGGCAAAGAGGAGATTAAAGTATACCAGTGGGGGGAAGGAGAAAAATTAGCAATGCTTTTTCACGGTTGGGAAAGCAATGCAGGGAGTTTAGGAGCCTTTATTGACCCACTGTTAGAAAAAGGCTATCGTATTATTGCTTTTGATGCTCCGGCTCATGGAGGTAGCAAGGGGAAGTATTCAAATTTAGTCTACTTTAAGAAAACTGCAAAAGAAATGATGCATAAATATGGTGTGCCTAATGTTGCTATTGGGCACTCTTTGGGAGCTTGCGCAATTATCATGTGTGCCTATGAAGATAATTTGCATTTTGAGAGGACTATTTTATTAGCCCCATTGAATCGATTAATGTCTGTATTCGAGGAGTATCAGAAAATTTTAAAGATTCCTAAAAAGTTGTTCCAATCATTTTTATCTCACTTTGAAGATTTTGCGGGTTACTCTTTTCAATCTTTTTATTTTCACAATTACGGTAAGCAAACGAACTTAGATAGGGTTTTACTTTTTCACGATGAAGAAGATAAAATAACAAACTTCTCTCATGCTAGTGATTTTGAACAGAATTGGGACGCGATTCGATTAGAGCCTATTCGTGAAACAGGACATTATAGAGTGCTTTGGGATGCAGGAATGATTACAAAAGCAATGGATTATATTCGCAATTGAATTGTGGCACCTAATTTGGTTACTACGATTTAAATAAAAAAAACCAAATAATATGAAAACAATTGTAAAAAATGCATTGGTGGTTGCTTTAATTGTAGCTGGCACTTCAATTTTCGCTCAAGAACGTAAAGGAGAGAAAGGGAAAGAAAAGATGGAATCCATAATAAATGAGTTAGGACTTTCTGCTGATCAAGCTGAAAAAGTGAAGACTATTTTTAAGGAAGAAATGGAAGTTAGAAAAACAGAAAATGCAACTAGAGCAGAAATGGAAAAGCTTTCCGATGAGGATAAGCGAATTGCAATGGCAAAACGAAAATTGAAAATGGCAGAAGCTGGAAAAGCTACTAATGTTAAGTTAAAAGAGGTTTTGACTGAAGAGCAAATGGAAAAATACACTGCCTTAAAAAAGCAGAAAATGGAGAAAAGGAAAGAGTTTAGAAAAGAAAGAATGGAGCACAAGCCTCAAAAAGAGGACATGCACCAAGAAGAGCCAGAAGACTCTAATGATTAGTTGTTAATTGTTTGGTGACATGTAGTTCTGTGAAGAAGATGTTAGCAAGATAAAAGAGTTACTGAAAGGTAGCTCTTTTTTTATACAATATCTTTTCCGTGGGTTATCTGAATGATTTTAGTTGTGATCCAGGGGGTTTTGTCCAACAACTTTAACATAGGGTTTACTAAATATTTATTGTAAAATAACTTCTGTAATAATCTGCCTGCAGATAGTCGACTGCCAAATTCTGCATTCCAAAACGTTATATACCTTCTGGCTAGCTCTTCTTTAGAAAATTGTTTGCTAAAAAAAAGTTCACTTAATGTGTGAAATTCATGAGCTGCTTTAAGTGCCATGCTCATACCATTTCCACATAAGGGTACTATTAAGCCTGCTGCGTCTCCCACCATGAAGACTCCATCTTCAATAGGGGTTTTCCTTGCAAAATTAATTTGCGATATAACTAAAGGTTGTTCGTAGTAACGCTCGTAACTTAAATATTCTTTTAAGTACTCGTTTTTTGAGAGAATTTCATCTTCCATTTTCTTAATGTTACCCGAGTTTTTTAGGTTTGATGCTAACGTTAAATAACAAAAGCAAAAGCGATCATTTCCTTCCACTTTTGATATTCCACAGTAACCATTTTTGAACAAATGCAGACCAATTAAATTATCTGGTAATTGAGCTTTAACATGATACTTGATTCCAACATAATTTTTTGATTCAGGCTGAGCTTTACTTATAAAAGCTCGATTTAACTTTTTGTCTAAAACGGAACGTTTACCGTGCGCGCCAACTGCAAGCTGCACTCTGTAAGTATATTTTGAAGTACTTATGATAGAAACTTGATGCGTCACAGAAACGCCTTCAACCTTTGTGTTTTCCAATAAATGCACCCCAAGCTCTTTAGCAATATTTGCTAGTTTATGATCTAGCATATACCTGCTGATTCCAAAGCCACCCTTGTTCAATTTTTGATTTAATTCATTTCCTTCTGCACTTGAAATTTTGAGTTGATTTATTTTTGGCAAATTCATCGAATCTAAATCAACGCCTAAGCTTTTAATGTAATTCCAAGATTCGTTTGAGATGTATTCCCCACAAACTTTGTGATATGGGAATGTTTCTTTTTCGAAGAGAATTACTTTTCGTCCTGCTTTAGCAGACTCAATAGCTAAAGCTAAACCGGCTAATCCTCCACCTATGATTCCAATGTCGTAAATCTCTTCGGTCATACTTTATTTCTCAATAATAATTAAATGACGAAATGCCCATATCCATTTTATGGAATATCGTGAGAAATGTAATTGATGCAGTAATTTATTCCACTCAGTTTTGCTAAACCCCTTTAAGACAGAAAGTTTTGCGTCACTTTTAACAAGGTAAGTTTTGGAAAATAGTTTTGTTAACAGTGCTATACCATAATACGCTAAAGGGTGTCGATGCAGGTCATTGATAAGTGCAGCAATATTAGCAGAATGTTTCATTTTTGTCAGAAAGCTTTCAAGTTGATCATCATAAAAGTGGTGACAAACCAAGGAGCAAATAGAAATATCGCACCGCGGAAGCTCAATGGTTTTAAAGTCTCCTACTTTCCATTCAATTTCATATCCTTGAGATTCTTTCTTAGCAAACTCGATAGCATGATCCAATAAATCGAATCCCATTAGCTTTACCTTGAAATCGTTCTTCTTTGCCCAACGAGCAACGGCTCTTAATGTATCGCCGCCTCCGCAAGCAAAGTCAACAATATGGTATGTTTTACTTTTGTCTTTTAATAATTTTTTGAGCCCAATTAATGTTGCTTGATGTCCACCAAGAAGTCGGTTAATTGTATCTAGTTCTTTTAGGTTTTGAAAAAGTGCAGCTTGAGGAATGTTTGGCTGATCCAACAACTCTTCTTCTCTCGATCGAATTTTGAAGTTAGGGCTAGGCATTTTTTTCAATTTCAAAAAGTGCTGCCTCTAAGGTCAGTCCTGGACCAAAACCGCAAGTGAATAATTTTTCTCCGTTTAGTAGTTTCTCAGTTTTGAGCATTTCTTCCAATACAAACAAGATGGTCGGGGCAGACATATTTCCGTAATTCTTTAGGGTAGAGTATGAGGCGTTCAACTCTTTGCTGTTCAACTGTAATTCTGCTTCGCACACTTCTAATATTTTTCTGCCCCCAGGATGTATTGCCCAATGCGAGATGTCTTTTCGTAATAACCTTTTTGGTTGAAGCAATGTTTCAATTAAACCCTTAATTCCCTCGTCCACCAATTGCGGAATATAACTAGAAAGCTTCATTAAAAACCCTTCTGAGTGGATATTCCAGGCCATGTCATTTTCTCCTTTCGGAATTAGTAATTGATCCGTTCCGGTTAGCTTTAGAGAAATGCCTTTTCCTAATTCTGTTGAGCATAAACAAGCCGCTGCTCCATCAGAAAAAAGTGAGTTCGAAAGCAAATGATCATCAGAAGCTTTATTCTGAAAATGAAGGGTGCATAATTCTACGGCAACAATCAAAACGTTCGCTTTTGAGTTCGATTGGATAAAAGCATCTGCCATTTTTAAGGCGGGAAAAAATGCATAACAACCTACAAAATTCACAGCATGGGTCTGTACACTTTGTTTTAGTTCTAGCCTTTTCTTCAATTGAATTTCAATTCCGGGGGCCGACATTCCTGTGCAGCTAACTGTAATTATGTGAGTTATTTTATTCTTATCATAACTCTTCAAACACTCTTCAATTGCTTTTTCGGCCAAGGTAATGGCTTTTTGATCATAAATCGCTAATCGTTCCTCTACCTTGGGTTCAGTTGTAGAATTTTTAAAAAGAGCAGGTTTAGAGCAGTTTTCATGAAAATCTTGTAGCACCGAATGTCGCTTCTCGATTTTGGTTTTACGATATAAAGCTTGAAAAATTCGTCCCATTCGAGTATCCTTAGGATTCAAGCGTTGATGCATCCATTTAGCTAAATCTGCTTGTAAAAACCTGTTTTCAGGAACAGCTGTGCCTATGCTAATTATTCTAGTACTTGTCTGGTTGCTCAATATTTTTCTCTTTGATTACTTTCGTAATAAATTATCTTCTATGCTAGATGCGTTAAAGTTAATGCGAATTCCCTTCTCTATTTTTTTAATGCCAGTCTTTTGGTTCGCATTAATTCCTTTAGGAGATATTCCGATAGCTAAAAGTGTTTTTATCTTTCTTCTTATTCACGTGTTAATTTATCCGGCAAGCAACGGCTATAATTCTTTTTTTGATAAAGATGAAGGTAGTATTGGTGGGCTGAAAACTCCCCCAAAGGTCAATCGTTACTTGTTTCCTATGGTAATTGCATTCGATGTTGCAGCTATTGTATTTGCTTTTTTAATTTCAATTCACTTTGGTTGGATGTGCGCTGTTTACATATTTGTGAGCAAGGCCTATAGCTGGGATAAAATTCGACTAAAAAAGTTTCCGATTTTGAGCACGATTGTAGTGACTGTATTTCAAGGGTTTTTTATGTTTTTCACTGTTCAGGTTGGATTAGGATATTATATGACCGATAGTTTAAACCTTTTTTTCGCAATTGCCTCTTCTATGTTTTTATTGGGGTCTTATCCGTTAACTCAGGTTTATCAGCATCAAGAAGATATGGAAAGAGGTGACCGAACGTTAAGTTTAATGTTGGGAATAAAAGGAACTTTTATTTTTTCTTCTGTTGCTTTCTTGCTAGGTTCAGTGCTTTTGGGGTATTCATTTCTTCAACAAGACAATGTTAATGACTTTTACATCTTCCTTATTCTTGGAGGCCCTATCCTTCTGTATTTTAGCTATTGGTTTGCTCTAATAATAAAAAATGAAAGTGAAGCTAATTTTGAACATACCATGAAGATGAATATTATTTCTTCGATTTGTTTAAGTGCGGCCTTTATTATCATGAGGATATTCTAGCTATGAAATGTTTACTGGTAACTCTTTTGATTGCGGGTTTATCTTTTAGTCATCCACTAAAGGCGGGAAAAGACGCATCATGTAGAAGCCACTCTCTTGTACTTGGTTCAATATACAATCAATTGAAAGGAGAGCAGAAACCAGAGTTTTCACTTTTTGAGAAGGCTTATTTGGGATATATCGATTTAAAATTAAGTGGATTACTTCCTTTTAGTAAGAATATTCTTAGCATTATCGATTTTCGTCTTCCATCCATTAAAAAACGTTTTTGGGTAATTGATTTAAAGACTAAAACGGTATTGTACCACACGTATGTCGCACATGGAGAAAATTCTGGAGGTAAATATGCTATTGATTTTTCCAATAGTGAAGGATCGCATCAGAGTAGCTTAGGGTTTTATAAAACCCAAGAAACATATGTTGGGAAAAATGGATTATCTCTTCGTCTAAAAGGGTTAGAGCAGGGGTTTAATACAAATGCACGTGATCGTTATGTAGTGCTTCATGGGGCGACCTATGCGACAGAAGAATACATTAAAGAAAATGGAGTCTTAGGAAATAGTGAAGGTTGTCCTGCAATTCCAATGGGGCTTCATATTCCTATTATTAATTTGACTAAAGAGGGTACTTGTTTATTTATTTATTTTCCTGATGCTCGTTATCTTGAGAGTTCCGCCCTTATATTAGATGATTTATAAATAAATTATATGAAACAAGGCATTGTCAACTATGGATTTATTGTTTTAGCTTTTCTACTTTTTTATTCATGTTCAGCGGTAAAAAGACCGCTAGCTACGACCAATTTTAAAAGTGTAAAATACAACAGTCATGTAAGACTTTCTAAATCAAGTAATGAAAGTCAACAATTTGCTAAGGCACAAAAAAACGCAACTAAAACGGTTCAAAGTTTTGCCAAAGAGAACGTGACTGAAGAAATTTCTGATCGATATGCTAGCGCTGAAGGAAAAATGTATGAAAAAGCGTTTGTAAAACAAATTGTGAGAAATGAATTAGCGGAGAAAACTGCAAAGCGAAACGACCTACTCAAAAACATTTCTAATATTAAAATAGAAGAAAGGCTGTCAAACAGCAAAACTAATTTACTTCAAATACGGGATTATTGGTGGGAAGATGATATTGAAGACTGGCCTTGGTTGGAAATCGTTCTAGCTGTTATTGCCATTTTAATTATTGCTATTCTAGTTACCATCTTCGTTAGTGTTGTTGGAGGATTAATTTCTAGTTTATTAGGCATAATATTATTAATTGCCGTAGCTTATATTTTGTATACACTTTGGTTTTAATGAATAACGTTGATTTAACTAAAAAGCCCTTTCTGATAATTCAGAAAGGGCTTTTTTATTTTGATTGGTTACTCTTTTTGAGGGTAATTACATCATTCCGCCCATACCACCTGGCATTCCGCCCGGCATTCCTCCACCATTTTCTTCTTCAGCATCAGATATGACACACTCTGTTGTCAATAACATTCCTGCAATTGAAGCAGCATTTTCTAATGCTACTCTAGATACCTTAGTAGGGTCGATTACTCCAGCTTTGATCAAGTCTTCGTACACCTCAGTTCTCGCATTGTAGCCAAAGTTTCCTGTTCCTTCTTTAACTTTTTGAATTACTACAGAGCCTTCACCACCACAGTTAGCAACAATTTGTCTCAATGGTTCTTCAATTGCTCTTCTTACAATTGCAATACCAGTAGTTTCATCAGCATTCAAGCCTTTCTTACCTTCTAATACAGCCATTGCTCTAATTAGAGCAACACCGCCACCAGGTACAATCCCTTCTTCTACAGCAGCTCTTGTTGCGTGTAATGCATCGTCAACTCTGTCTTTTTTCTCCTTCATTTCTACTTCAGAAGCAGCACCTACATAAAGCACAGCAACACCACCGGCTAACTTAGCCAAGCGTTCTTGTAACTTCTCTTTGTCGTAATCAGATGTAGTGTTTTCTACCTGAGCTTTAATTTGGTTTACTCTTGCTTTAATGTCATCCTTAGCTCCGGCGCCATTTACAATTGTAGTGTTGTCTTTATCGATGGTAATTTTCTCGCAAGAACCAAGGTCAGCTAAATCGGCATTCTCTAGTTTATAACCTCTTTCTTCAGAAATCATTGTTCCACCTGTCAAAATCGCAATATCTTCTAGCATTGCTTTTCTTCTATCACCAAAACCCGGAGCTTTTACAGCTGCAATTTTCAATGAACCTCTGATTTTATTTACCACTAATGTTGCTAGAGCTTCTCCTTCAACATCTTCAGCAATAATTAGAAGAGGTCTTCCAGATTGTGCAGTCTTTTCTAAAACAGGTAACAAATCCTTCATTTGACTAATCTTCTTGTCATAAATCAAAATGTATGGATTTTCTAATTCTGCTGCCATTTTCTCTGTATCAGTTACAAAGTATGGAGATAAATAACCTCTGTCAAACTGCATTCCTTCAACAACTTCAACAGTAGTTTCAGTTCCTTTAGCCTCTTCTACAGTAATTACACCTTCTTTTTTCACCTTGCTCATTGCCTCAGCAATTAGCTTTCCTATCGAACTGTCGTTGTTTGCTGAAATAGTAGCAACTTGTTCAATTTTCTCAGAATCTTCGCCAACAGGCTCAGATATTTTTCTCAACTCAGCTACAATATCTTTCACCGCTTTGTCAATTCCTCTTTTTAAATCCATTGGATTAGCACCTGCAGCAACGTTTTTTAAACCTTGTGTTACAATTGCTTGAGCTAAAATTGTTGCGGTTGTGGTTCCATCGCCAGCATCATCTGCAGTTTTAGAAGCAACTTCTTTTAACATTTGAGCACCCATGTTTTCAATAGGGTCTTTTAATTCAATCTCTTTTGCAACCGTTACGCCATCCTTCGTTACTGATGGTGCTCCAAATTTTTTGTCAATTACAACATTTCTGCCCTTAGGTCCTAATGTTACTTTTACAGCATTAGCCAATTTATCTACACCAATTTTTAGTGCATTTCTAGCTTCTGTATTAAATGTGATTTCTTTAGCCATTTTCTTTTATGTTTTTTATCAATTAAACAATAGCGAACAAATCAGACTCTCTCATAATTAAGTAGTCTCTTCCTTCAATATTAATTTCAGTACCAGCAAATTTGCCGTACAATACAGTATCTCCTTCTTTAACCGTCATTGGCTCATCCGGCTTACCGTTTCCAACGGCTACAATCTTTCCTTTTTGAGGTTTTTCCTTTGCTGTGTCTGGAATAATAATGCCTCCAGCTGTTTTTTCTTCCGCAGCAGCAGGCTCAACAAGAACTCTATCTGCTAAAGGTTTTACATTTACTGACATATTTTAAATTTTAAGTTAGTTTTCTTTAATGATTTTGCTAAAGTCATAATTCGTGCCAATAGATAAAGGCTGCCAATATCTGAAAATATTTCAGTTTTGTAAAAAAATGTGTCAGAATAGGTGACAGTTTGACAACAAAAAAGCCACACCGTTTCGGTGTGGCTTTTACATTATTTTTTGTTGTGTCTCTTACTCTGTTGGAGCTGAACTTGGGTCAGCAGGTACTTCTTCGTTTGTAATTGGTGCTTGAGAAGCAGGAATTACAATTTGATTTGCCTCACCTTGCAATTCTGATTCAACAGTATCAATTTGAACAGCTTCGTTTCTGTTAATGGTAGCAGAAGAAAGAATACTAAGAACTATAAGTGTAATACCAAGGGTCCATGTAGCTTTTTCTAGAAAGTCTGTCGTTTTTCGAACACCCATGACCTGGTTCGAAGAAGAAAAGTTAGAAGCCAAACCACCTTTTGGGTTTTGAACTAAAATCACCAAAATCAGCAATACTGCGATAATGAATACTAAAACGGATACAATAATGTACATTTTCTTTTATGTGTTTAATTGAATTTTAATTTCTTTAATTCGGGCTGCAAAATAACTGCTTTTTTCGGGATATTTCAACTGTAATTTTTCAAAAGCTTTAATTGACTTTTCTAAGTGTCCTTGATCAGCATAAATATTCGCCAAAGTTTCGGTCATTAAGTCGCCATCTTCTTGCACGCTTAAGCGCGCCATCTTAACAGGTGAATAGAAGCTTACTTTCTCTCTATCGTCTTCGAATACAGTTATATTGGAAGTGTATTCCTGCTCTATTTCTTCTTCCTTATCTTGTTCTTCAAATTCTGGATAAGGGTCATCTAATGCTTTCAGCCAATCTGTAAAAGTATAACTATCAGCTGCATCATCTATCGTTAATTTTTGGCTGATTTCTTCTTTAAATTCAACTGGTTTTACAATTCTAATGGTGGTTTTTTCTAACCTTTTTGTATTTAAACTATCAATGTCAGGAATTTCATCAGATACATTCTGCAGAATAGAGTTGCTAACAGCCGAGCTTAAAATCTGATTTTCTAACGCATCATATTCGTCTTTCTTGCTTTCTTCAATCTTACTGAAGTCGATACTAAACTTTTTTTCTTCTAAAATAGTAGACTTCGCTTCAAGCTTTTCTTGAGTCTGTTCATCAGACTGAGAGTCAATCGTATTTTGTTCAGTTAGCTGGTCAATACTTGGTTGAGTATTGGCTTCAGGAGTCACTGTAATTGGCAATGCTTCAATTACTAAAAAATCTTTAGCTTGTTCATCTAAGCTGGGGGAAGGTATCAAAGAATATTCTTCTTTAACCGGTTCCTCCCTTTGTTCAGGAATTTCAACAGATTCAAATTGTTGGGGTGGAAATTGTTCTGCAATTACTTCTTTAACAACCACCTCTTCATTTTTGAGTGGCTTTGCAGGCTTGAATAACAAACGATGCAATTGTTGACGATTTGCTGCGTAAGCTGCGGTTTTTTTTAAGCTACTTTCGAAATTCAAATTTTCACTACTGTGATATGCTTTTGTAAGCAACAATTGAGCGCTTTGAAAGTAAGGGAAATCTTGAACGACTTCGCTCAGACCAACAATAGAATCCGAACCAACCAAATTTGGATCTATCAAGTGAGAAATAAATGTTGATTTGTTTATTACCAATTTGTTACCGCTTTGTTGAAAATATCTTGAGTTAGCTGTTCATTAATGGAATTTATCAATTCTTCTTCTTTTGAGGCCAAGTCTTCAGTGGCAGGTAAATCTTCAAAACGGGAAAAACTAGATTCGAAATTCTGTTTTTCGTCATTGGTGTTAGTGAATTTCACCTTGACTGTCATAGTAATTCGGGTTAATGCAGCTTGCTCGTTTCCTTGAATTGCTACAGGATTGTTACTGTAATCACTGATGTATCCTTCAAATTGAAGGTCGCCATCACTCTTAACTAAGACTAAATTTGTCTGTGAAATAAAAATATCTTTCAGCGCTTCAGTGAATAATTGTCCTGAATTTGGAGGAGCCAGTGTAGCGTTGATCGCGAAGAAATCTATTGAGACTGTTTTGACTTCGGGAGAAATTGAAGCGCCCGTAAATGAGAACGAAGCTTTGCAAGCCGTAAAAACTACAGCAATAACAAACATTAAAAAACCTACTCTCTTGCTATTTCTCATTGTTCAATATCATATTCCTTGATCTTTCGATACAAAGTACGTTCCGAAATTCCTAAATCTTCAGCAGCATATTTTCTTTTTCCACCGTGCTTTTCTAATGCCTTCTTAATTAGCTTTTTCTCGGTATCAGAAATGGAAAGAGACTCTTCTTCCTGCTCGATTACAATTTCATGATAATCATCCTTTTCTTCAGGGTTGTCAGTTTTGTTGAAGCTAACGGCGTCATCCGTAAAGTAAGACTTGTTTCTTTTTAGAGGCTTTTCTTTGTTGAATTGAGCAAGTTCCAATCTTTTTTCAAGCGAACTGACGCTGTCTTGGCCACCATAAAGTCGCTCAAAAACCTGATCGTTGATTTCATCTTTATTTGGTTTTGAATCTGATTTAATAACTTGAAATACAACTTTTTTCAAGTCTGCAACATCTTTTTTCATGTCGAAAAGTACTTTGTACAAGATATCTCGTTCCGTCATTCCATCTTTATCACCACTGTATATTACCGGGAGGGAAGCTTCGCTATTTTCGGGTAAATAGGTTAAAAGAACTTCTGCAGTGATTAATTTATTTTTTTCTATAACTGAAATTTGCTCTGTAACATTTTTTAATTGTCTTACGTTTCCTGGCCACCTGTATTTCAATAAAAGTATTCTTGCTTCTTCAGTTAATTGCACCGAAGGCATTCTATATTTGTCGGCAAAATCTGCAGAAAACTTTCTAAATAATAAATGAATATCATCTTTTCGGACACGCAGTGGAGGGACCTCAATTGGCACCGTATTCAGACGATAGAATAAATCTTCTCGAAACTTATTTTCATTTATTGCTTTCGGTATGTTAACATTAGTTGCAGCTGTTATTCTCACATTCGTTTTCTGAGGCTTTGAACTACCGACTTTTAAAAATTCTCCTGTTTCTAAAACTCTTAACAATCGCACTTGAGTGGTTAAAGGAAGTTCAGCAACTTCATCTAAGAAAATAGTCCCACCGTCTGCTACTTCAAAATAACCTTTTCGAGTGTCAGTTGCTCCGGTAAATGAGCCTTTTTCGTGGCCAAAAAGCTCAGAGTCGATAGTTCCTTCAGGAATTGCTCCACAGTTTACTGCTATATACTTGTTGTGTTTTCTTGCACTAAGCTGATGAATAATTTGTGGAATATTTTCTTTTCCTGAGCCACTTTCACCTGTAATTAAAACCGATAAATCAGTAGGTGCAACTTGTATTGCAATATCAATTGCTCTGTTTAGTTGTTCAGAATGTCCAATAATTCCAAACCGTTGTTTAATTTGTTCAATTGTCATTATCTAACGGCTTTACCTTTTAATGTTGCTGAAGTGCAATCTTCTATGTGAACCATAACGTATTCACCTACTTTATAATTTTCTCTCGGAAAAACGACAACTGAATTATGGGTATTTCTTCCATATAATTCATTGTCAGATTTTTTCGAAACACCTTCAACTAAAACCTCGTAGGTTTTACCAAGGTCCTTCTTTAATTGCTCATGCGAATGCACTTGTTGCAAATCAATAATCTCGGCTAATCGACTTTGCTTGGTTTCTTCAGGAATATCATCAGGGTATTTTCTTTGCGCCATTGTATTTGGTCGCTCAGAATATTTGAACATATACGAGAAGTTATATCTTACGTACTCCATTAGACTTAGTGTATCCTTGTGTTCTTCCTCCGTCTCGGAACAGAATCCTGTAATTATATCTGCTGAAATAGAACAGGTTGGAAGAATTCGTTTAATAGCGTCTATTCGATTGATGTACCACTCACGAGTATATCCTCGGTTCATCATCTCTAGAACCCTAGAATTGCCTGATTGGAAAGGTAAATGAATGTAATCGCAAATGTTATCGTGTTTTGCCATGACATGCAATACATCATCAGTCATGTCTTTTGGGTGTGAGGTAGAAAATCGTAGTCTAATTTTTCGATCAACCTGCGCTACTTTGTCCATTAATTGAGCAAAGTTGGTACTTTTCTCTTTTTCTTCATCCGAAAGATTGGCGAATTCTTTCTTTAAACCACCACCATACCACAAATAGGAGTCTACATTCTGCCCAAGTAAAGTCACTTCCCGATAGCCTGAAAGCGATAATTCTCTTACTTCTTGAACAATTGATTCCGGATCCCTGCTTCTTTCTCTTCCTCTTGTGAAAGGGACAACACAAAAAGTGCACATATTGTCGCATCCTCTAGTTATCGAAACAAATGCCGTTACGCCATTTCCTCCCAATCGAACAGGAGCTATATCTCCATATGTTTCTTCTTTAGAAAGAATTACGTTTACAGCTTTTCTTCCACCGTCAACTTCCCCTACCAAGTTTGGTAAATCACGATATGCATCAGGGCCAACGACAAGATCAACTATTTTTTCTTCCTCTAAAAACTTCGATTTTAATCGCTCAGCCATGCAGCCCAAGACGCCAATAATCATTTTTGGATTCTTGCGTTTATGCTTGTTGTATACTGTCAGCCTCTTCCTTACGGTTTGTTCTGCCTTTTCACGAATGGAACAAGTATTTACAAAAACGATATCAGCCTCATGTAGCAATTTCGTTGTTTCATAGCCGTCTTTCTCTAAAATAGAAGCAACAATTTCACTGTCAGAAAAATTCATTTGGCAACCATAACTCTCAATAAAAACTTTTCTACCGTTTGAATTTGAAACTTTTTTGCCTTCAAGTGCTTCTCCCTGTCTTGTCTCGTCTATTACTTTCTCTTCTGTTCTTAACATGGTGATGTTCTAATTTGCAGACACGAAATTAGGAAAAAACGAATGCCTGTGACAAAATGGCATAATTAACACAGCTACTTTTTATGTTTTTTTATATTATATGAAATATAATATAGATCTCCTATTTCAAATAATTAAAAATGATTTTTGGAACTCTAAGTAAATATTGATTTTCTTTGTCAAAAATTTCCAAATTTTCGGAAATCCAATTTATACCTTATATTATGTCCAAAAATCTAGTTATTGTTGAGTCACCTGCTAAAGCCAAAACCATTGAAGGTTTTCTTGGAAAAGGATTTACTGTTAAGTCCAGTTTTGGTCATATCAGAGATTTACCCGGCAAAAACATCTCTATCGATATAGAAAATAATTTCGAGCCACAATACGTCATCTCAGACGATAAGAAGAAGGTGGTTGCTGAATTGAAAAAATTAGCTAAAGCTGCAGATATTGTATGGTTAGCAACGGATGAGGATCGCGAGGGAGAGGCTATTTCTTGGCATTTAGAAGAAGCGCTAGAATTAAAAAATAAGGAGACAAAAAGAATCGTGTTTTCTGAAATTACCAAATCAGCGATTACGAAAGCGATAGAAAATCCTAGAAAAGTAAACCGGAACTTAGTCGACGCTCAGCAAGCAAGAAGGGTGCTCGATCGACTAGTAGGTTACGAGCTTTCTCCAGTTTTATGGAAAAAGGTAAAGCCGTCACTTTCTGCAGGAAGAGTTCAATCGGTTACAGTTCGGTTAGTTGTTGAAAGAGAACGAGAAATTCAAAGCTTTAAAGTGACAGACTTTTTCAGAGTCGTTGGTGTTTTCCAGTTGTCGAAAGGTAAAAGTTTTAAAGCGGAAGTAAGTTCAAGGTTTAAAAGTTACGATGAAGCCAAGAGTTTCATTCAAGAATGTGAAAAGTCGAATTATTCGATTAAAGATTTAGTTAAAAAGCCAGCCACAAAATCTCCTGCAGCGCCATTTACTACTTCTACTTTACAGCAAGAGGCAAGTAGAAAGTTAGGGTTTTCTGTTGCACAAACCATGTTGGTTGCTCAGAAATTATATGAAGCTGGGAAGATTACTTATATGAGAACTGATTCAGTAAACCTTTCAGACACTGCTGTAAACGGAGCACAAGAATACATTACAAAAACATACGGAGCTGAATTCTCGAATCCTAAAAAATACAGCTCTAAATCTAAAGGAGCGCAAGAAGCTCACGAAGCAATACGACCAACAAATTTATCTGTTGATAGTTTGGGTACGTCAACTCAAGAGAGCAGGTTGTATGAGTTGATTTGGAAAAGAACAACCGCTTCTCAGATGGCCAATGCTCGAATTGAAAGAACTACTGCGACTATAAATGTATCAGAATCAAAAACTGATTTTACTGCCAAAGGAGAAATTTTGCAATTCGAAGGTTTTCTAAAGGTGTACTTGGAAGGCAACGATGATGAAGATGAAGATAATGATGAGCAAGAAGGAATGTTGCCAGCCATGACAGTTGGTGAAGGAGTGAATATGCAAGAAATTGTAGCAACACAACGTTTTACGAAGCATCCTGCTCGTTATCAGGAAGCAAGTCTTGTAAAAAAATTAGAAGAATTAGGAATAGGACGACCATCAACTTATGCTCCAACAATTTCTACAATTCAAAAGAGAGGTTATGTAGTTAAAGAGGAAAGAGAAGGGATAGAGCGAAAGTATGAAGTACTATCTTTAGATGAGAAAGGAATAAAAGAGGGGTCGCAAACGGAACGAACAGGAGCAGAGAAGAATAAACTGTTTCCAACAGATACCGGAATTGTTGTCACTGACTTTCTTTCTGAGAATTTTAAGACGATTATGGATTACAGTTTCACTGCGGATGTTGAAAAGCAATTTGATGATATTGCAGCTGGGGAGTTGAAGTGGAACAAAATGATTGAGACGTTTTATACTCCATTCCATAAGAATGTTGAGCACACCTTAGAGCATGCAGATAGAGCGAAGGGAGAACGGTTATTAGGAGAAGACCCTGAAACAGGGAAGCCGGTTTATGCAAGAATAGGGAGGTATGGAGCTATGGTTCAAATTGGGCACGTAGACGACGAAGAAAAGCCAAAATTTGCTTCTTTGTTAAAAGATCAGAGTATTGAGACGATTACCTACGAGCAAGCAATGGAGTTGTTTAAACTGCCAAGAGAAGTAGGATCTTATGAAGATAAGTTGGTTACTGCTGCAATCGGAAGGTTTGGTCCTTATTTAAAATGGAACAGTTTGTTTATTTCATTAAAAAAAGCTGAAGGTGATGATCCATTTGCAGTTGACATGGAAAGAGCTGCAGTTTTAATTGAGGCGAAAAAAGAATCCGAAGCGAATAAATACATCAAGGTATTTGAAGAAGACAAAGACATTCAAGTGTTGAACGGGCGATGGGGTCCGTATATTAAGTTCGGCAAAAAAAATATTAAAATACCTAAAGATGTGGTGCCAGAGAACTTGACGCTAGAAGAGTGTAAGAAAATTGCAGCAGAAGCACCAGCAAAGAAAAAAGTAGTTAGAAGAGCAAAAAAGAAATAGCATGTCACTATTTGATTATTTTCAAAAGGTTGAAACGGATAAAATTGATGGCTTTCATCTTTTAACAGAAGGCCAAATTGGAAATCAAATAGACCTCAGTCCAAACTCGATAGAAGCATATGATATCGTATTTTTTGATATTGAAGAAGAGAGAGGAAGTATAAGGAATATTGGATGCTCAAAAGGAGCAAATCAGGTGAGAAGTTATTTCTATCAACTTTATCAAGGGTTAAATCCTTTTAAGATGGCAGACCTTGGAACTATTCGCCAGGGTGAAAGTGTAACGGACACTTATTTTGCAGTTACAGATGCTATTTCTCAACTGTTGCGGAAAAATGTTATTCCGGTGTTTCTTGGAGGTTCTCAAGATTTAGTTTATGCTAATTATATGGCATATACGAAAGAAGAGCAAACAGTTAATTTAGTAAGTATAGATTCAAAATTTGCTTTAGGAAAAACAGATGAGCCAATTCATGATTTAAATTATTTTTCAAAAATTATCATTCAGCAGCCGAATGTTTTATTCAATTTCTCAAACCTTGGTTATCAAACGTACTTAATTGATCAAGCAGAGCTGCACTTGCTAGAGGACCTGTTTTTTGATAGCCATAGACTTGGTGAACTAAAGGCAGATATTCGGGTTGCGGAACCAATTATAAGAAATGCAGATTTTATAAATTTTAGCATGAGTGCTGTCGCTCAATCTTATGCGCCAGCTAATAAAGTGACATCAGCCAATGGGCTGAGTGGAGAACAAGCTTGTCAGTTAAGTCGCTATGCTGGAATGAGTGATAAATTAAGTTCATTTGGAATTTACGATTTCAATCCATCGATTTTTGACCACGGTCAAACAGCAAACCTTATCGCGCAGATGATATGGTACTTTATTGACGGTTATTATGCTCGAAAGGGAGATTTTCCGGCTTGTAATAAAAGGGAATATGTAAAGTATACTGTAAACTTAGAGGAAGGAGAACGCGAGCTAGTGTTTTATAAAAGCCCGAAGTCAGATAGATGGTGGATGAACGTTCCCTATCATGAAAGTTTTATGAAAAAGTATGAACGACATTTAATGCTTCCGTGCGATTACAATGATTATGTCACTGCTACTAAAAACGAGATTCCAGAGCGATGGTTTCAGACTTTTCAAAAATTAAAGTGAGCTGATTTTAACAAACAAGTTTTTACAAATTCATTAATAAATGAATGTGTCAATCTAAAAAATGGGTACCTTAGACGACTAAAATTAACCTATATTAAGGATAAAATTCATAAAATCACCCTATGAAGAAGATTTTGATTGCTGTTGTGTGTCTATTCAGTGTGTTCGAAATGAGCGCACAACAAGATCCTCAATTTACACAAAACATGTTCAATAGACTTGCGGTTAACCCAGCGTATGCGGGGGCAAAAGAGTCATTTTGTGCTACTATCATTTCAAGAGAGCAGTGGATGGGATTTGAAGGAAATCCTAAGACTAACTTATTGAGTGTTGATTACGGAACTACTATTTTACAAAAGCATAAGGTAGGAGCAGGTCTTACTGTTGTTCAGGATGAAATAGGGCCTATTCAGTCTTTAAATGCCAAATTAGCATTGTCTTATCATAAAAGAATTCAGCAAGGTGTACTTTCTGGAGGTATTGAATTGGGGATTTACAACCAATCAATATCGGGAGATTGGAGAACTTCAGAAGGAGCGTTTGACGGTACTGAAGATCCTAAAATACCAAATTCAGAAGCGGGAGCAACCGTATTTGATTTAGGAGTTGGTCTTTATTATTACCGTAAGAATATGTATGTTGGTCTTTCTTCGACACACATGGAGCAGTCGGTTATCTCAGATAATTTGGCTGACCTTTCTTCGTTAACTTTTAAGAAAGCTAGACATTATTACGTAATGGCTGGATATAATTACGAAACACAGCTTGGAGGACGAAAATTTGAAATAATGCCATCCTTTTTTGTAAAGAGTGATGCAGTTTCAACTCAGGTGGATTTGAATACTAATGTTAAGTACAATGACCTGATTTGGACTGGGATCTCTTATAGAATTCAAGATGCGGCTTCACTGCTAGCAGGACTTGATTTTGCAGGTCTTGGTTTAGGTGGGCAATTTGATAATATTAAGATAGGTGTAGCTTACGACTACAATATTTCGGACTTAAGTTCGTATAACAATGGCAGCATCGAGTTTATGCTCAACTATTGTTACAAGTTTGTTAAGAATGAAAAAATTGAAAGATACAAAGACGTTCGATTTTTATAAAAACTCGATTGTTGATAAATTAGAAAAAAATTAATTATACTTGCAAGTTCCAAATTTAACCGGATTGACTAAGATTCAGTTTTTAAAATTTAAGGCCATGAAAAAATTGACCTATATATTATTTATAATGATTGCCGTGCTTACTTCATGTAACTACGACAACGGTGAGCTCATTGGTGTTCAGGGTAGAGAAAATTGGTATCAGCCTGTTCCTTATGGGATGCTATTGATTCCTCAGGGAAGCTTTACAATGGGGAATACCGACCAAGATGTACCTGGTGCGCGTCAATCAAAGACTAAGGTTGTTTCTTTAGCTGCATTTTATATGGATCAAACAGAAATTACGAATAACGAATACAGACAATTTGTTTATTGGGTGAGAGATTCGATCGCTAGAAAAATTTTAGCAGAAGAAGTAGATGAAGAATACTACTCGAATACAATCAATTCTTACGGAGAGGATATGGAGCCGCCTACCATAAACTGGTATGCAAAAATGAATTGGATTGGCGAGGAAGAAAGAGAAGCATTAGAAGTAATGTTTTTACCCGACTACGAAAGATTCTATAATAGAAAGCAAATAGATACTAGAAAGTTAATGTTTGAATATTCTTGGATTGATTATAGAACAGCTGCTTCTAGATTTAGTAGAGAGCAAGGTCAAATTGATCGTTCTGTGTTCATTAAGAAAGATATTATAAATGTTTACCCTGATACATTAGCATGGGTTCATGATTTTACATATTCTTATAACGAGCCATTAACCAATACTTATTTCTGGCATCCTGCTTATGACGACTATCCTTTGGTAGGCATATCGTGGAAGCAAGCAAGAGCTTTCTCGATTTGGAGAACTGAATTGTTGAACAATTATTTAAGAGGAGGTGGATTTAGTGCAGTGCAGCACTTTAGATTGCCAACAGAATCAGAATGGGAATGGGCAGCAAGAGGTGGTTTAGATAACAACCAATTCCCGTGGGGAGGCCCTTACATTAGAAATACAGCAGGTTGTTTCTTGGGTAACTTCAAACCTCTAAGAGGTAATTACGTTGATGACGGAGGGTTAAACACAGTTAAAGTTTATTCTTACAATCCAAATGATTACGGTTTGTTCTGTATGGCAGGAAATGTAGCGGAATGGACAAGTAATTCTTTTGATGAGTCTGCTTATGACTTTGCTCACGACATGAATATGGATTATTCATATGAGGCTAAAGAATCAGATCCTCCTTCATTGAAAAGAAAAGTTATTCGAGGCGGATCTTGGAAAGATGTGTCTTACTATTTACACAACGGAACGAGAACATTTGAATACCAAGATACCGCTAAGTGTTACATCGGTTTTAGAAATGTAATGTCTTTCTTGGGTAGACCGGAAAATAACGAGGAATTATAATTTTTTTATCAATCAATCAATCAATCAATCAATCAATCAATCAATCAATCAATTAACTAAACAATTAACTAAGAATTAAGATGGGAGTAGTAGAGTTTTTATTTGAAACAAAGAAAGGAAAGAAAATGATGGGCTTGTTGTACGGAATGGGTGCAGCGGTTGTAATTGTTGGCGCATTATTTAAGATTGAGCACTGGCCTGGTGCATCTGCCATGTTAATTACAGGTCTTTCAGTTGAAGCTTTGATTTTTGCAGTATCTGCCTTCGAGCCACCACACAGTGAAGTAGATTGGACTTTAGCTTACCCTGAATTAGCAGGTATTGAAGATGACGCATTAACAACAGCTTCTTCAAGAAAAGGTGGTTCAGCTTCTCAAGAGTTAGATCAAATGTTAGAGGACGCTAAGATTGGACCAGAGTTAATTGAAAGTTTAGGAACTGGATTTAGAAATTTAGCTGATCATACTTCTAGGTTGAATGATATTGCTGATGTTGGAGCTGCTTCAAATGAGTTCGCAGGCAATATTAAAGATGCATCTTCTAAAATGGTAAACCTTTCAGCTTCATATGCGGCAGCATCGGAGACGTTAACAGGTTTAACTGTTTCTTCAGAAGATAGCAGCGCTTATTCAGAAAGTTTAAGAAACGTTAGCTCTAAATTAAGTGAATTGAACAACATATATGAGTTACAATTAAAGTCAGCTTCTGAGCATATGCAAGCTAGTAATTCAGCTTTTGAAGGAATGGACACGTTGATGAACAACCTTAATAGTTCAATTGAAGGAACGGAGAAATACAAAACTAATATTTCTGAATTAGCTAATAATTTAAGTTCTTTAAATAAAATTTACGGTAACATGTTAACTGCTATGAACCCAGGTGGTCAAGCGTAACATAAATCATTTTCAAAAACATACTAAAAATTAAATAGAATGGCAGGAGGTAAATTACCACCACGACAGAAAATGATTGGGATGATGTACTTGGTATTAACCGCTTTACTAGCGATGAACGTATCCAAAGATATCCTTAATGCATTTGTCACGGTAAACAACGGCTTGGAGAATACCAAGAACAATTTTAAAGATAAAAACGACGATCAATATAACAGATTTTCAAATCAATTTGCAGAAAATAAAGAAAAGTTCGGTAACGGTTGGGCGAAGGCTCAAAAAGTTCAGAAATTGGCGGACGATTTAGTGACCTATATTGATGATATAAAGGTTAAAATTATTGCAGGTGTTCAACCTGAATACACTGAGGAAACTGCGCGTGGTAAAAATCAATATGGGGTAGATACAATTCTTGACTTGAAGTATGTTAAAGTGAAAGACAATTATTTGATTCCAACTCAAATATTGGTAGGCTCTGAGCCTGCAAAGCCTAAAACAGATGAATATTCTGCAATGGATTTGATGAGTAAGTTAACCGTTTTCAAAGACGAGTTAAAAGGTTACGTGCCGAAAGATTCTCCGATTCAAAGTTCGCTGGATGAAACTTATAAATTTGAAGATCGTATAACAGCCGGCGGTAATCGAGAAAATTGGCCTTCTTGGAATTTTTATAGCGTTCCTACTGCGGCATCAATTACGTTACTAACAAAAATGCAAACGGATGTTAGAGCTTTTGAATCTGATGTGGTAAAGTATTTGTTTGGTAGTGCAGATGAGCTTACTTATAAGTTCACTGGATTAGCTCCTGCTATTATTCCTAATTCGAATTATGTGATAGCGGGTGATACATTCAGTGCTAAGGTGTTCTTGGCGGCGTTTGATACAACAATGTCACCTGAGATTTTATTAGGAGAAGGTTATGATACTACTACGAAAAAGATTACAGGAGAAGAGATTCCAATTAATGTAGTGAAGGGAAATGGTTATATAAAGATTCCTACTCGAGCACAAGGGTTATTTACTTACAAGGGTGTAATTAATTTCAAGGGGCCAAAGGGAATGGAGCAATATCCTTACGATATAAATTATCAAGTTGCAGCGCCAAGTACTACTATTTCGGCGACCGCAATGAACGTATTCTATATTGGAGTTCCTAATCCTGTTGATATTTCGGCTTCCGGTGTACCAAAAGATAAAATTGCGGCTTCCGTTTCAGGAGGATCTATTACAAAGTCTAAGGATGGTTGGGTAGTAAATGTGAAAACTCCTGGTAAGGCTGTTGTAAGCGTTTCTGCTGATATTGATGGAAATCGTCAGAAAATGGGTTCAATGGAGTTTAGAGTTAAAAAAATTCCAACACCTATAGCTGAAATTGGAGGAAAATCCTCAGGTGCAATACCGAGAGGGAAATTAGCAGCCACTTCAGGAATCATTGCTCAAATGGAAAATTTTGAATTTGATGTGAGAGTTATAGTTTCTTCATACAAATTTGTTTACACTCAAGCCAACGGTTTGTCAAAAGAAATACCTGTAACAGGGCCTAAATTTAATTCTACCGTTCAAGGAATTTTACGGCAGATAAAACCAGGCTCTAGAGTTACTTTTGAAGACATTAAGGCAACAATGCCTGATGGTGAAGAAAGAAAGCTTGGCTCAATAGTGTTGAAAGCTGTTTAAAAATAGTATTATGAAAAAGGTTATATTTAGTTTCTTAATTTCATTGTTTGTTGTTCAGAGTTCTTCTGCACAAGGCGATAATAAGGTGTTAGATGGTGTGTTTATTAAAGAAACGTCACCAACTAGACGAGTTATTCCTTATACGCATGTTAGAGAAGCTGATGTAACATATTACAAACGGGTTTGGCGAATCATTGATTTGAAGGAAAAAATGAATCATCCTTTGTATTATCCTTTGAGTCCAATAAAAGAAATTGGTTATGAGCGTTTAAGTTTGTTTGATGTCATTAAAGGAGCTGTTGAAGCTGGTGAAATGACAGCTTACGATGAAGATGGTGTTGGAGGTCAGTTTCAGGTACCTTTGCCTAAAAGCGAAGCTATTGGTAAGTTATCAAAAGAGATTTCAACCACAGATATCGACGCAGAGACGGGTTTGGAAGTTCAGTCAACCTATAATGAGGTTCTTACGGCAGCAAATGTTAAAAGCTATCGAGTGAAAGAAGATTGGTTTTTTGATAGAGAACGTTCTGTTATGGAAGTGCGAATAATTGGTATTTTACCGGTGATTGAAACACTAAATACCGAAACAGGAACGACTAGAAAAGAAGGTCTTTTTTGGTTGTATTTTCCTGAAGCGAGATATGTTTTAGCAAATCATGAGGTTTATAATACGCAAAATGATGGATCGAGAATGACTTATGAAGATTTGTTTAGAAAAAGAATGTTCTCTGGTTTTATCTATAAAGAGACCAACGTTTATGATAACAGAATTTTGGATGACTACACAAGAAATCTAGATCGATTATTAGAGGCTCAAAAAATTCAACAAGAGATTGTGAATTTTGAACACGATATGTGGGAGTATTAATAGGTAATAACATAAATTTTAAAGCCCTAATCTAACAAGATTGGGGCTTTTTTTTTAAGACATGTATAAGGACTTTGTAAAGCTTACTATTCCCAACGTTTTAACCAACTTAACTGTACCCCTCGTTAGTATAGTAGACGTTATGCTAATGGGTCATATGAGTGATTCAAAGTATATAATTGCTATCGGTTTATCTGTTGCGATTTTTAACTTGCTTTATTGGGCTTTCGGATTCTTACGCATGGGAACAACTGGTCAGGTGGCACAAGCATATGGACAAAATGACATTATTAAAATTCAGGAGATATTAATCAAAGGAATCACTATAGCGGCGTTGCTTGGTCTAGCTTTTATTGTTCTTCAAGTTCCACTGCTCAAAATTGTAAAAAGTTCGGTCAGTGTTTCCGATTCTAGTTTTTACCTTATACAGCTTTATTTTAAGATTAGAATTTATACAGCTCCTGCCAGTATTTTATTATTTGTGATTAATGGATGGCTTTTGGGTATTCATAGGCCAAAGCGTGCATTGGCTGTTGCCGTTGTAATTAATGTTGTAAATATTGTTGTAAGTTATATTTTAGTGGAGTATTTCGGTTTGGGAATAAAGGGAGTTGCTTTCGGTACATTGTTAGCTCAATACATGGGATTAGTTCTAGGGATATATTACATCTTTAAGCAATACGGTAAATCTTGGTTAGGGTATTTTAAAAGTAGTTTAAATAGAGCTTCAGGATGGATGGAGTTTGTCCAAGTTAATGGAGATTTATTCATCCGTACGTTGTGTTTATTGTTTACCATGACTTTTCTGAAAGTAAATGCGGCTGAGCTAGAATCAAGTTTGGGAGCAGGCAATTTATTGTTACTAGAATTCATCAGTTTGTCAGCCTACGGTATTGATGGTTTGGCCTTCGCAGCTGAGTCAATTTCAGGGAAATATTTTGGAATGGGTAAGTTGGAATTACTTAAAAGATCCATTAACGTAGCTTTTCAAATAGGTCTGTTAATTGGACTTATTGGAAGTTTAGTGTTTTTAGTTTTCGGACGGTCTATTTTGGAGTTACTAACGGATCAGGAGGTCGTTATTCAAGCAGCAATTCCCTATTTACCTTGGGTAATTATTGCCCCAATAATTCATTCAGTTGCGTTTATTTGGGATGGAGTATACATTGGCTGCACGGCAAGTAAGCAAATGAAATGGTCTTTGCTTATTTCTACATTCATAATATTCTTACCAAGTTATTACTTTTTCCTTTCATTATTGGGAAATCATGGAATATGGCTTGCATTTACTCTTTTTATGATTTCTCGAGGAGTAATTCAAACTGTACTAGCAAAAAAAGGTATTTATGATCGCGTATAAGTTTTGAATAGCTCTATAAGCTCTTTTGGTACTTCATGTCGTCCATCAAATGAAATTGTATTATAATCAATGCCAATGGCCGTAAGTTGGTTTAAATAGTCATGTACTTGGTTTTCTTTAACAAGGCGATCTTTCGTTCCATGGTAGTAATAATATCTATTGGCTGTTAATTGCTTTAAGTTGTCCAAAGATAACTCTTCAGGAATACTTCCTGCGATTAAGTGAACGGTTACTGCCAATGTTGTTGATGAGGCATACCATCTTAGCACTGTCGACACTCCCTGAGAAAATCCAACTAAATGGATTGGAGTACTTGGGTTTTTCTCAATGATCAGTAGCATCAATTTTTCTAAATATTCACTGTAATCGCCTACCTCATCTTCTCGTTCGTGTAAGGTCATCCAACTTGCAACAGGTTTTCGATCTCTATTGTAAAATTTTGAAAATGCTTCTGGTGCGTAAACTGCGTAACCATACGATGAGAGTTCTTTAAAGTCTTTAATGAAAACACTCGCCAATTGGGCATATCCGTGGATTGCGATAATTATTCCTTTGGTTGGACCTTCGGCCGGTTCATGATAATAATGAGCTGTTCGATTTACAATTAATTTATGTTTCATATGACTGCAAAAATCATCTTTTTTAGTGAATGAGTTTGGTACTTTTGCACTTATGGTTGGAGTAAACAATGCTATGCTACATTTCGCTGATCGAGCGATATTTAACTCAATTTCTTTTATTGTGAATAAGCAAGATCGTATCGGTCTGGTAGGAAAGAATGGTGCTGGGAAGTCTACCATGTTAAAAGCACTTGCAGGAATTCAGAAGTTAGATTCAGGTGCAATATCTTTTCCAACTGGATTAACAATGGGTTACTTGCCTCAGGACATGGATTTTGAATCTGGTAGGACCGTTTGGGAGGAAACAGAAACGAGTTTTAGCACAAGTTTAGATATTCAAAGTCGAATTGACGAGATCAATCATCAATTAGCAACTCGTGAAGATTATGAATCTGATTCTTACATGCAAATATTGGATGAGCTTACTGATTTGAATGAAAAATTAGGCTTGCTCGGTATTGATACTATGGAGGCTGAGATTGAAAAGATTTTGATTGGTTTAGGATTTAGTAGGGAAGATTTTCTTCGGCAAACAGATGAATTTAGTGGTGGCTGGAGAATGAGAATCGAATTGGCTAAAATTCTATTACAGCAATCAGATTTACTTTTATTGGATGAACCTACAAACCACTTAGATATAGAGTCAATTCAGTGGCTAGAAGACTTCTTAGGTGCATACCCTGGTGCCGTTGTATTAATTTCTCACGATAGGGCCTTTTTAGATAATCTTACCAATCGAACGATCGAGATTTCATTAGGTAAAATTTATGATTACGCTGCACCTTATACCAAGTATTTGGAGCAAAGGAAAGAGCGGCGGGAGCAGGAAATGGCTGCTTACACGAATCAGCAAAAGCATATTAAAGATCAAGAAGATTTTATCAACCGATTTCGCGCTAAAGCTACAAAAGCTGTGCAGGTGCAGTCTAGAATTAAGGCATTAGACAGATTAGATAGAATTGAAATAGAGGTGGAAGATAACGCTGCTATGCGATTTTCTTTTCCTGCTGCACCACATTCTGGGAAAGTGAGTTTAAGGGTTGATCAGGTTGCTAAGAAATATGATGACAAAATCATTTTTGAGGATGTGAGTTTTAGCATAGAGCGGGGTGAAAAAATTGCGTTGTTGGGAAAGAATGGTGAGGGCAAGTCAACCATGTCAAGATTAATTGTTGGTGAACGCTACGATTCTGGTGATATAGAATTAGGATACCAGGTCAAGATTGGATATTTCGCACAGAATCAATCGGAGATATTGGATCCAGAGAAAACAGTATTTGAAACAATTGACGAAGCAGCTACTGGCGAAATTAGAACAAAAATTAGATCACTTTTAGGTTCTTTTCTGTTTGGTGGGGAAGAGTCTGACAAAAAGGTAAAAGTACTTTCGGGTGGGGAAAGAGCTCGATTAGCAATGTGTAAATTGTTGCTAGAGCCCGTGAATTTGCTGATTCTAGATGAGCCGACTAATCACTTAGATATTCGTTCGAAAGAAATTTTAAAAGACGCCTTACTTCGTTACGATGGAGCCATGATTTTGATTTCGCATGATCGGGATTTTCTAAAAGGCTTGACGGAGAAAATTTATGAATTTTCTCAAGGAAAGGTAAAAGAACATCTGGGTGGAATAGATCAGTTTTTACGTTCAAAAAAGTCAGATGATATTAGGGTGTGGGAAGCTACAAAAACGATAAAAAGTTCGGCTCCTGACGTTAAATCAAAATCGAACGATCCTAATGCTTATAAGATAAAAAAGGACCTAAAAAAGAAAGTTCGTTCCCAAAAAAATGCAGTAAGTAGAATTGAGAAATCCGTTTCGGATTTGGAATCAGAGTTGACTAAAGCTAACGAGCAACTAAAACTTTCTGATGCTTATACCAACCCAGAAAATAAAGAATTAGTTGAGAATTGGCCTAAGCTAAGTCAACAACTCGAACTGGCCATGGAACAATGGGAAGAAGAGGAGGCTAAACTTGAAGAGTTAGTAAATGAGTTGAGTCAATACGAAAACTAGTTACCCATAATGGATAAGAATTTGATGCGCATCATTCGCAGCTCTTCTTCTGAATAAGTCTCATCGAACTCTTCTAAGGCATCGTCAATTGAATCTTCTTCAGTTTCTCTAAAATAGTCAATTATTTCTTCTTGGTATTCTTCATCTAATAAATCATTTAATATATGATCTAGGTTGATTTTTGTTCCGCTAGCAACGATGTGTTCAATTTCTTCCAAAACATCATCCACACTTTTGCCTTTTGCAACAGCTATATCTTCAAGAGTTAACTTTCTGTCAATGCTTTGAATGATAAATACTTTTAAACCTGATTTATTAACGACTGATTTAACGATCATATCATCAGGTCGCTCTATTTCGTTTTCTTCAACATACTCCCTTATCGTCTCCAAAAATGGTTCCCCGAACTTCTCCGCTTTTCCTTGACCAACTCCGGTAATGTTACACAGTTCTTCCATTGTAATAGGATACTGTGTTGCCATATCTTCTAATGACACCTCAGAAAAAATGACATATGGCGGTAGGTCTTCGTCTTGAGCTACTTCTTTTCTAAGATCTTTTAATATTGCAAATAACTCTTCGTCGGAAGCTCCTCCTTTAGCGTTAGCCGCCATTATTGGGGCATTCGCATCGTATTTTTTTGGCTCCACCATTGTTACACTATGTGGATTCGCTAAAAACTCTCTTCCTTTTTCACTAATTTTTAATACACCATAGTTTTCAATTTCTTTAATGATGTAATTGTTTATAATCGACTGTCTTATGATCGAATTCCATTTAATTTCTTCAATGTCTTTCCCTGCGCCAAATGTCTTGTGCTCATCATTTCTCAATGACTTAATATCGCTAGTTACTTCTCCTGCTAAAAAGTTAGAAATGTAATTGGCTTTAAAATTTTCCTTTAATTCTAGAATGGCACTTATGAGTAAAACCATACTGTCTTTTGCATCAAATTCTACCCTTGGATTGATGCAGTTGTCACAACTTCCGCAGTTATCTTGTTCGTATGTTTCCCCAAAGTAATGAAGTAACTGTTTTCTTCTGCAAACAGCTGTTTCAGCATAAGAAACTGTTTCGAAAATCAGTTGTCTGCCTATTTCTTGCTCTGCGACAGGTTTCCCTTGCAGAAACTTCTCCAGTTTTTCAATGTCTTTATAACTGTAAAAAGCAATACACCTTCCTTCTCCACCATCTCGACCTGCTCGACCTGTTTCTTGATAATAACCCTCTAAACTTTTTGGAATATCATGATGGATCACAAACCTAACGTCAGGTTTATCGATACCCATACCAAAAGCGATTGTTGCTACAATAACATCTGCCTCCTCCATTAAAAACATATCCTGATGTTTTGCTCTAGTCCCGGCATCTAACCCGGCATGGTAAGGTAGTGCTTTAACTCCATTAACTTTTAATGTTTCTGCAACTTCTTCAACTTTCTTTCGACTTAGACAATAAACAATACCAGACTTCCCTTGATACTGATTAATGTATTTTACAATTTGAGAGTTGGCTTCTTTTTTTGGATTAACCTCATAATATAAATTAGGTCTATTAAAAGATGCTTTAAATACATTGGCATTTGACATTCCTAGATTTTTCTGAATGTCTTGCTGTACTTTAGGTGTTGCAGTTGCTGTTAAAGCAATAATTGGCACTCTATGAATTGCTTCTATTATCTCTCTTAATCTTCTGTATTCTGGTCTAAAATCATGTCCCCATTCTGAAATACAATGTGCCTCATCAATGGCGAAGAAAGAAATTTTAATGGTTTTAAAGAAATCTATATTGGCTTGCTTCGTCAACGTTTCAGGAGCAACATAGAGTAATTTCGTTTTACCTGCAACTAAATCTTCTTTAACGACAGCTAAATCTGTCTTGTTTAAGGAAGAATTCATAAAATGTGCTACATGATTTCCTGTAGCAAAACCTCTTATTGCATCCACTTGGTTCTTCATTAACGCAATTAAAGGAGAAACTACAATTGCTGTTCCTTCAGAAATTAATGCAGGCAATTGATAACACATCGACTTGCCACCTCCCGTAGGCATTATAACAAAGGTGTCATCGCCTTTCAAAACACTTTCAATTACTTGCTCTTGATCTCCTTTAAAGTTGTTGAAACCGAAGAACTTTTTCAGTTGATCAGTAAGCGACATAGACGCTGTTTGCATGAATGGACTTTTAGTTAATTTTGGTACTCAATTTAGAGTGCCGAATAAAGATACAAGTTAGTAAAAAATCGGAGTTCTAAAAACAAAAAATGCATTTTTGAAAAATTCACAGGAAATAAAAGCCATAGCAATTGAAACACTAGAAATTGAGAGAGATTCTATCGATAAACTTATCGATACAATTGATGAGGAATTCTCGAGTGTTGTTGAAGAAATTTATCGTTCTAAAGGAAGACTGGTCGTCAGTGGAATCGGGAAGAGTGCTATTATTGCTCAAAAAATAGTGGCCACTTTGAATTCTACAGGAACTCCATCCTTATTTATGCACGCTGCAGATGCAATTCATGGAGATTTGGGAATGGTGCAATCGGATGACTTGGTTATCTTGATTTCAAAAAGTGGCAATACACCTGAAGTTAAAGTTTTAGTGCCTCTGATTAAGGCTCTAGGAAATAAACTGATTGCTTTAACGGGGAATTTCGATTCTTTTCTAGCACAACAAGCTGATTATAAATTAAGTTGCGCAGTAGACCAAGAGGCATGTCCAAATAACTTAGCTCCTACAAATAGCACCACCGCACAAATGGTTATGGGTGATGCTTTAGCGGTTTGTTTGATAAAATGTCGTGATTTTGGGAGTCAAGATTTTGCTAAATATCACCCAGGAGGGGCGTTGGGTAAAAAATTATACCTAAGGGTCTCAGATCTGTATAAGCAAAATGAAAAGCCTCAAGTTGGCTTGAAGGCATCGTTAAAAGAAGTGATTATTGAGATATCGAGTAAACGACTGGGAGTCACTGCAGTTGTAGAAAATGATAAGTTAATGGGAATTATTACCGACGGAGATTTGCGAAGAATGCTCAGTCGTGAAGGAGATTTTCAAAAGTTAAAGGCAGAAGACATCTATACAAAAAATCCAAAAACATTGGAAGATGAGGCCATGGCTATTGAAGCAGCAGCACAAATGAAAGAATTGAATATTTCACAACTGCTCATTACAAAAGATAATCGATATGTTGGAGTTGTGCATTTTCATGATTTATTAAAGGAAGGGTTAATTTAAAATGGCGATGGATCAGAGTTTTGATGACGAAGAAGAAGGCAAAATGTCTTTTCTCGATCATTTGGAAGTATTGCGTTGGCATTTAATCCGAATTGTTATTGCATTAATGATTGGTGCAATAGCGGCGTTTGTTTTTAAGTCTTTCGTTTTTGATGTAATTGTTTTGGCACCTGCTCACAATTCTTTTTTAACTTATCAATTATTCTGTCAGTTGTCAGAATTCTTAAACTTAAAAAGAGCCTTGTGTTTTGATGATTTAACTTTTAATTTGGTTAACCTTACTATGGCGGGTCAATTTTCAATGCACCTGATTGTTTCATTTATTGCAGGAATAATTCTGGCGTTTCCGTATATCCTTTTTGAAGTTTGGAGATTCATTAAACCAGCTCTTAAAATAGGGGAGTCGAATTATGCGAGAGGACTGGTTTTTTGGGGTTCTTTTTTATTTATATCCGGAGTTTTATTCGGTTATTACATGATTACTCCTCTTTCTGTTCAGTTTTTAGGAGGTTACTCTGTGAGTGAAATGATTGTGAATCAAATTAGTTTGAAGTCTTATATTTCAACAGTAACTACCATTACACTTTCAACTGGATTAATATTTCAATTGCCGATACTGGTTTATTTCTTATCTAAAATTGGAATTGTAACCCCAAAGTTGATGAAAGCATATCGTCGACATGCAATAATAGCGGTTCTGCTACTTTCGGGGTTAATTACACCTCCTGACTTGACAAGTCAAGTATTGGTATCATTACCTTTATTATTACTTTATGAAGTGAGTATACTAATCTCAAAAATGGTTGAGAAAAAGGGAGAAAAATCTTAACAACTTCTAAAACAATCTTCTCTTGTAGAAAGTAAGAATACTTATTTTTAACTTTAGTTATTTTAACAACGAAATGAGTATTTCAAAAGTTCAACTTTGGCTAACCTTTAGTTGCATATTTCTTTTTTCAACAACATTATTCTCTCAGAAAACGATTGTCTCTGGTGTAGTTACTGATGGTGTTACAGGTGAAACCCTACCTTTTGTTAACCTTATTTTCAAGAATTCAAAGGTGGGAACGTCAACTGACATTGATGGTAAATTTAGAATAGAAACTTACTACCCAACAGACTCACTTCAAGCAAGTTTTATTGGTTACAAGTCTTTAGCGAAAAGGGTAAAAAGGGACGAACAGCAAGTAATCAACTTTAAGCTAGTATCTGGGTCTTTTGCTGTTGATGAAGTAGTAGTGACGTATCAAGGAAACCCCGCTCACGAAATATTAGAAAGGGTGTACAATAATAAATCAGCTAATAATCGCGAGAAATACGATGCCTATCAATATGAAGTCTACAATAAGGTAGAGTTTGATTTAAATAACATAACGGATGAATTTAAGAACCGAAAGATGTTTAACAAATTTCAGTTTATTTTCGATTTTGTAGACTCAACATCGGCAGACAAGGAGTATTTGCCTATGTTTATGACGGAGTCAGTCTCAGACTTCTACTACAGGAGAGAGCCTAAGTCTGAGAAGGAATACATTAAAGCATCTCAAGTTTCTGGAACATCTAACGAAAGCATTACTCAGTTTTTAGGAGATATGTATCAGAATGTAAATATTTACGAAAACTACATCAGTGTTTTTGGAAAATCTTTTGTTAGTCCCATTTCAAATTTTGGAAAAACTTTTTATCGTTACTATTTAGTCGATAGCTTGGTTATTGACGGTAGTTATTGTTATCAAATTGATTTTACGCCGAGGCAAAATCAAGAGCCTGTTTTTGCCGGAACAATGTGGATTAATGATACAACCTATGCAATAAAACAAGTCGAAGCAAAAATAAATCAAGACGCGAATATCAATTTCATCAACGGCTTTTCAGTGAAGCAAAAGTATAAAAAAGTCGATGGGAAATATTGGATGTTGGAAAAGGATGAACTAGTGGTTGATTTTGAGCTGGGAGAGAAGGTTATGGGCTTGTACGGGCGCAAGAACACGTCTTATCGAGATTTTGAAATTAATAAGCTGGCGGAAGAAAAGTATTATGAAGGAATAGATAATGTGACTGTTATTCAAGGTGCCAATCTTAAGGGTAACGATTTCTGGGCTACAGCGCGACATGATACTTTAACTGCCAATCAAATGGGTATCTACAAAATGGTAGACTCCGTTAAAAACGTTCCGGCATTCAAAACGATGTTGGATGTCGTTCAATTGGTCTTTACCGGTTACCATTTGATGGGGAATGTTGAATTGGGGCCTTATTTTAAAACATACAGTTACAATGCTGTGGAAGGGCATCGTTTTCGATTTGGAGGAAGAACAAGTAACGAGTTTAGCACAAAACTGCAATTGCATGGTTATTTAGCCTATGGTCTATTAGATAGGCGATTTAAGTATGGAGCAGGTTTTTTATACAAATTAAAAAATAACCCAAGACAATGGGTGAGCTTTGATCATAAAAGAGACTTAGAACAGCTAGGACAAAGTCAAAATGCATTTTCTGAAGACAATATTCTTTCTTCTTTTTTGAGAAGAAATCCAAATAATAAATTAACTGATGTGGAATCTTACTCTACAAGTTACAAAAGGGAGTGGATTACAGGGTTTACAAATTCTTTAACGTTTAAACACCGGATTATGCGCCCGGTGGGGTCATTAGAATACCGTCGATTTATTCCGAATCCCGAAATAGGAATTGTTGAGGACAAGGCGATTAAGACTTCTGAGTTTAGTTTGTATACCAGATTCGCATATAAAGAAAAGTATGTTGACGGAGAGTTTGAAAGGATTAGTTTAGGGACTAAATACCCCATTTTAGAATTGCAATTGGGTTTTGGAGTAAAGGATTTTTTAGACAGTGACTACAACTATCAAAAATTTGAAATTGCGGTTTCCGATAAAATAAGGACAGGAATTTTTGGCTACACAGACTTCAGATTAACTGCGGGTAAGTATTTTGGTACTTTACCTTTTACATTACTCGAAATTCACAATGGAAACGAAACCTATTTTTTTGATAAGCGAGCCTTCAACCTCATGAATTTTTTCGAATTTGTGAGTGACGAATATGCTACTCTTATGATTGATCATCATTTTGATGGGTTCTTTCTAAATAAGTTTCCGATCATGCAAAAACTAAAGTGGCGTGAAGTTATTTCTTTACGAACTGTGGCAGGGAATTTGAGTGACCGCCATCGGACTGAACTGATTTTTCCTGAAACCTCTTACGAGTTAGATGTGCCATATGTGGAGATGGCGATTGGGATTGAAAATATATTTAAATTCATACGAATAGATGGATTGAAGCGTTTGAATTACTTAGATCATTCCAATGTTTCTGAGTATGGGATTAGAGGGACATTAGATATTAAATTTTAACCATGAAGTTACGGGCAGAAAATATTATCAAAAAGTACAAGAAACGGACGGTTGTTAAGGGGGTTTCAATTGAAGTAAACCAAGGAGAGATTGTTGGTTTGTTGGGACCAAATGGAGCAGGTAAAACCACTTCTTTTTATATGATTGTTGGCTTGGTGACACCTAACGAGGGAAAGATATTTTTGGACGGTGAAGACATTACAGATTTGCCAATGTATCGACGGGCTCAAAAAGGAATTGGCTATTTGGCGCAAGAGGCATCCATATTTCGAAAACTATCAGTGGAGGATAATATAAAGGCTATTCTCGAAATGACGAAACTTTCTAAATCGGAACAAAAAGAAAAGCTAGAAAGTTTATTGGATGAGTTCGGATTGCAACATGTTCGAAAAAATAGAGGAGATCTTTTGTCCGGAGGTGAAAGACGTAGAACTGAAATTGCTCGTTGTTTGGCAACTGATCCTAAATTCATTTTACTAGATGAACCGTTTGCAGGAGTTGATCCCATAGCGGTTGAAGACATTCAGGCCATTGTCGCTTCTTTGAAAGAAAAAAACATTGGAATCCTGATTACAGACCACAATGTTGATGAAACGTTAGCCATCACAGATAGGACCTATTTGTTATTTGAAGGCAATATTCTGAAAGCAGGTACAGCAGAAGAATTAGCCGCTGACGAGCAAGTAAGAAAAGTATATCTAGGTACGAATTTCGAGCTTAAAAGGAATCCCCTGTTTACGAAGAAATAGTTTATATCTGAGGATACCTAACGTTTTCAGACAGGGATATCTAAAAAAAAACAAAGTTTAAAAGGACCTCTAAACTGATTCTACTTCGTAAGTATAGCTTTCCATTAAGTGGTTTGCTAAAATCTTTTTGCAAGCTTGTTCTACTTTAGCTTCAGCAGTAGCTTTATCCGATGCATCAATTTCTAAAGTAATGTGTTTTCCAATTCTAACATTACCTATTTCAGAAAGATCTAAGTTTTTCAAACTAGATGTAACTGCCTTACCTTGTGGGTCTAAAAGTGCCTTTAGTGGCATGATGTCGATTTCTGCTTTGAACTTCATTACTTTTCTTGTAAGTTATTTTGAATGATTGATAGAATCAGGTACAAAAGTAGGATAAATGGAATTGCTGCGAAAAGAAAAAGAACAAATAAAACAAGTGAAATTCCAATGAGTAAAAATCGAAACTGATTATCTTTCCAGGTCAAGTTTTTAAATTTTAAAGCGAGCAACGGTAGCTCGGCAATAAGTAGATAAGAAAACACAAGAATCGCCGTAACAATAAAGGAGAATGAATTAAAGATAGGCAACATGAAATCAGTAGGTATGAAATGAATGTCACTCTTTACTTGCCAAGATATAAGTGGAATGGAAATCCAAAATAGCGCATTTGCAGGTGTCG
>JBLHTZ010000006.1:0-81207 GCA_047627915.1 Vicingaceae bacterium | reverse complement strand
GATTTGAAATTACAAAGCAATCAGATTGACTTAGAAAACAAAAGAGTTGGTTTAGCTTTTAAAGCTACAGCAGCCATGAATGTATTTGAAACAACCATGTTACAAATTCGTTTGTACAGACAAACAGTGAGTGATTACGGAGCTTTACTAGCAGGAGAAAGGCAGTTGTTTAATGGAGGAGAAAGCTCTCTTTTCATGATCAACTCAAGAGAAATAGGCTTTATTAATGCGGAATTGAAAATGGTTGAGTTGGTAACTAAAAACCGTTTGGCCATTCTTAAAATTCAGCATGCGATTGGGCAATTGGCAAACGAATAAAGTTTCTAAAGCCATTTCAAGATAACAACATCGAACTCTTTTAGCAAAAGTTTAACCCATACAATTATAAGTATAGGTAATACGATAAAGCTAAGTTTATTAAACCCTGCGGCGGTTTCAAAATCGAAATGAAGTAAATGCATAACCGCTCTAGTCATCCCCGTTGAATACATAAAGTCTTCCGCTCCAAACCAAGCGAAAACACTAATTGAAGGACCTTCATTAAAGTAACTTTTAGGTAAAATAAATAAGGCTACAGGAATAGCAATTAATCCTGTAGCCTTAAGTATACCTAATGTTGTTTTAGGTAATTTCAAAATTATAGTGTCTTAGTATATCTTCCGCCTTTTGGCTTCAAATCTCCAGTAATAATTCTGATGATATCAATTAATGCCCAAATTCCACAGCCACCGCCTGTTAAAAGTTGAACAACTCCTTGCCAAGTGTATCCTAAATAAAATCTGTGGATTCCTAATCCACCTGCAACTAAACCTAAGATCAAAGCAATAACCTGACTGTCACCGGCTTTGTTTTTAGATTTTGATTCTTTTTTGCTTTCGTTTACTTTACTGTTTAACTTTGCTTTATTCGCTTTTTCAATAAGCTTCTCAACCTTTCTTGTTACCATCTTGGTAGCAAGAGTAGATTTAATTTCAATTGTAGGAGTTTCTTCTTTTTTAACTTCAGTATTGATAATCGCAACTGGAGTAACTTCATTTGCTGATGCTTGAACAGCAACAAAATTTACAGTTAAAGCAACCTCGTTCTTAGCTTCTACTGCAACACTCTTAGAAGATTCTTGTTGAACTTTATTGTCCGCTAGATTTTCTGTATTAGACGCTTTGTTGATGAAGAAACCTTTGTTATACTTTCTTTTCTGAATTAGTTTGTTTGATACAACTTGTCCGATTGAGCACAAGACACTAAAATCATTGATGCTATAAATAATCCTGAAATGGACTTAAATGTTAATACATTTTTCATAAAAAATGTATTATATTATTGGATGGTCAATCCGTTAGTTGCGACCGGTTAATAATTATTTATATAAAGAATAAAAAAATGTAAAACAATAGGATTGTAAAACTTTAGTGTTAAAATTCAGTCAATTAAATTGGTCTATCATGTTACCTCTATTCTGATTACTTTTGCGGCCCAATTTCGATGGTATGAAAAAATACATTAATCTTTTCGATTTCTCTCAGAAAGTTAATTACAAAAACGAGGTCCTTTCTGGACTAACAGTTGCCTTAGCGCTCGTTCCTGAAGCCGTAGCGTTTGCAATTATTGCTGGCGTTTCTCCTTTAACTGGACTTTATGCCGCTTTCATGATGGGACTTGTTACCTCCATATTAGGTGGACGTCCTGGCATGATTTCCGGAGCAACTGGAGCAATTGCAGTAGTGTTAGTTAGTTTGGTAAAAGATCATGGAGTAGATTACATCTTTGCCACTGTAATTCTTGCGGGTGCAATCCAAATGGCTGCAGGTTTCTTAAAACTGGGAAAATTGATGCGCTTGGTCCCCCAACCAGTAATTTTTGGTTTTGTAAATGGTTTGGCCGTCGTCATATTTATGTCTCAATTGGTAAGTTTTCAAGATGAAACAGGAAATTGGCTCACGGGTGAATCGCTTTATACCATCCTTGGTTTAGTCGTTTTAACCATGTTAATTATTTGGGGCTTACCAAAAATCAGTAAAGCAATTCCAGCATCGCTGGTTTCTATATTGGCCATTTTCGGAATAGTAGCCGTTTTTGGAATTGATACTAAAACAGTTGGAGATATTGCTTCCATTGAAGGTGGCTTTCCTCCTTTCGCTATCCCCAATGTTCCATTTGACTTAGCTACATTGGCAATTATTTTTCCATATGCAGCAATTGTTGCGGGTGTTGGACTTATTGAAAGTTTATTGACCTTGAACATTATTGATGAGATTACCGAAACTAGAGGGCGTGGAAATAAAGAAGCAATTGCTCAAGGATTTGCCAACATTTTAAGTGGATTCTTCTCTGGCATGGGAGGTTGCGCTATGATTGGACAGAGTTTAATCAACATCTCATCCGGTGCTAGAGCACGTTTGTCAGGAATTGTTGCTTCCATTATGCTACTGATTTTTATTATGTATGGCTCAAGCTTAATCGAGCAAGTTCCAATTGCAGCCTTAACAGGTTTAATGATTATGGTTTCTATTGGGACTTTTGAATGGGCTAGTTTAAGGACATTCAATAAAATGCCAAAATCAGACATCTTTGTAATGGTTGTGGTAACCTTAGTTACTGCTATCCTTCACAATTTAGCCTTAGCTGTAATCATTGGAGTAATCATAGCAGCTTTAGTTTTTGCTTGGGACAATGCAAAACGAATTCGGGCAAGAAAGTTTATCGATGACAATGGAGTAAAACACTATGAAATATACGGCCCACTATTCTTTGGATCAACCACCGTCTTTGCTGATAAATTTGATGTAAAAAATGACCCGAAAGAAATCATTATCGACTTTGAGGAAAGTAGAATTGTAGACATGTCGGCAATCGAAGCTTTAAATAAATTAACGGAACGATACCTTAAGTTAGGCAAAGTGGTGCATTTGAAGCACCTTAGTCCTGATTGTATTACCTTATTGCAGAATGCTGATCAAATAATTGATGTAAATGTGTTGGAAGATCCTACCTATAAGGTGGTGAGTTAGTAAAATAGTCGGCTAAAGAAAATAGCCAAACAAAGATAGAGCGCATAAAAAAAGCCCTTAAGTTATACACTTAAGGGCTTTTCAGTAAAATTATATAATTCTATACCTTAAACGACTTTAACGTTTATTGCATTCATTCCTTTTTTACCTTCTTTCAAATCAAATTCTACTTCGTCACCTTCTCTAATCTCATCGACTAAACCTGTAACGTGTACAAAGTGCTCATTTTCTGATTCGTTCTCTTTAATAAAACCAAAACCTTTAGTTTCATTGAAGAATTTTACTGTTCCTTTACTCATTATAAAAAATTAAAATATTAAAGCGCAAAAGTAGGTTAATATATTGGAGTTATTAATTTTATTTCAAGCTATTCTTAAAAATTTTCTCAAACTTCTCCATCTTTGGCCGAACAACAGCGTTACAATACGCCTTCTCAGGATTCAAAGAGAAGTAATTTTTATGGTATTCCTCTGCCTCGTAAAACTCGTTAAATTGCTCTACCTTAGTTATAATACTCTTTTCATATACCTGCGTAGCATTCAACCTTTCAATTGTTTTAACGGCTTCCTCCCTTTGACTTTCGGAATGCCAAAAAATAATCGATCTATACTGTGTTCCGACATCCTCTCCTTGCCTATTTAAACTAGTTGGGTCGTGTGTTTTGAAGAAAATCTCCAACAGTTTAGTAAAATCAATCAACTCTTGATCGTAAGAAATGTGAACAACTTCAGCATGACCTGTTGTTCCCGTGCACACTTCCTCATAGGTGGGGTTTTCTGTATCTCCACCTGAATAGCCAGGTAACACCTCTATGGCTCCTTTCAGCTGCTTGTACATAGCTTCTACACACCAAAAACACCCTGACCCAAAGGTTACCTTATTTACACTCATACCGCGAAATTAACACAGAACTTTCAATTGTAATTACAAGAAGATAAATTTGAATCAAAAACTTATTGTCGAATGTTCAGCTCAAAAGTTTTACTCAAATAATTCCGAAATGTATATTCAGCAGGTTCCTCTTCAAAAAGTGCATAGAAGCTAGAACCACTGCCACTCATCGAAACATAAAAAGGATTCAATGCTAACAATGACTGCCTCAACTCGACTAATTCTGGATAGTTCGGCACCAACGCAGTTTCGAAATCGTTCACAACAGTATTCTGCCAAGTTCGTTTATCTAACGTATGAAGTTCCCTCAAATCAAATTGAGCCATTTGAGGAGTTATTGCGCCATAAGCCTCTTTCGAACTAATGTGAATTCCTGGATTGACAAGAATACAATAACAATTTAACTCTAGTTTTAAGCTCACATTCAACCGCTCTCCTCTCCCCTGCACAAATGCCGCTTTATTTTGAATAAAAAATGGACAATCACTTCCCAACAAACTTGCCAATTGCTCCAAACGTTCTATGCTTAAATTCAAGCGAAACATTTCATTCAATCCCTTCAATACATATGCGGCATCTGAAGAACCACCTCCCAAACCTGCACCAATAGGAATATTTTTTTCCAACTGAATGGAAACAGGCGGTAAAATAAAGTCTCTTGCCAAAAGGTGGTATGCTTTCATGCATAAATTATTGGTATCATCGCCATCTATCGAAATACCGGAACTCGTAAAACTAGTCTTTTCAGACTCTTGAATTTCAATGACATCATGCCATGGAATAGGTAAAAAAATACTTTCAAGATTATGAAATCCATCCTCCATTTTTTCAGTGATGGATAATCCTAGGTTGATTTTAGCATTGCAATTCATTCGCATACCACAAAAATAACTCTAAACTGCCCAGACTTTAAAAAACGATGGTGATCAATGCAAATTTTGTACTTTTGACCCCGTATTCTAAAGTTAAAACATGGCGAATTTTTTAGATTTCGAAGAACCAATTAAAGACATTATCGAGCAGCTTAACCAAGCTAAAGAATTGGAAGAGAAGAGTCAAGTAGATGTTTCAAAAACAACTAAAGCCCTTGAAAAGAAACTAAAAGAAACTCGAAAAGAGATTTACAGCAAATTAACTCCATGGCAAAGAGTTCAAGTAAGTCGACACCCTGACAGACCTTACACCTTAAGTTACATTCACGCAGTAACCAATGGAGATTTCATTGAATTACATGGCGATCGTAACGTGAAAGACGATAAAGCTATGGTTGGTGGAATAGGAACTGTGGACGGTCAATCAGTCATGTTTATAGGTCAGCAAAAAGGTATTAACACCAAAATGCGACAGTACCGAAATTTTGGAATGGCGAACCCTGAAGGCTATAGAAAAGCACTACGCTTAATGAAGCTGGCAGAAAAATTCAACATTCCTGTTGTTACTTTTATCGACACTCCGGGAGCCTTTCCAGGTTTAGAAGCTGAAGAAAGAGGTCAAGGCGAAGCAATTGCAAGAAACTTAATGGAAATGACGACCTTAAAAGTTCCCATTATCTGCATCATCATAGGTGAAGGCGCTTCAGGTGGGGCATTGGGAATTGGAATTGGCGATAAAGTGTTGATGCTAGAAAATACTTGGTATTCTGTTATTTCCCCTGAAAGTTGCTCTTCCATTTTATGGAGAAGTTGGGAGTTTAAAGAAATTGCTGCCTCTGCGTTAAAGTTAACCTCTGCAGATATGTTGGAGAACAAACTTATCGATGGCGTCATAAAAGAACCAAATGGAGGCGCACATGCTCATCCTGAAGAAACCTTTGATATTGTGAAGAAAGAAATCTTGAAACAACTTGCAAAGCTTTCTGAAATAGAACCAGAAAAAAGAGTTGCAGGTAGAATTAAGAAATTCTCTAGCATGGGTGTTGTCAACGAAGGGAAAGCTTAAAACTGATTTAACTTCACATTTATTCCTACAACTTTATTGGGCATCGAAGTAGACCGAACAGCAGAAGTCTGTCTGTAATTATACACCCTTAATTGTGTGCCAAACCCGACGTAAACTTGATTGTTCAAATCATCGTACGCCAAAACTGCTTCTCTAATGGTAAGGTAATTTGCTAAGTTTCCATTGCTTGGTCGGTAAGTTTTTATCGTTGATCTGGTGCTAATTACAAAGTCGCCAACATTTGTTTTCACCACCTGCCGAATACTATCGCAAGTAAATAAATTGCTTTGCAAGGCAGTTGTGGTGGTATTAAACAACATTCCTTTCCCTCCTTGCGGCGTGTTACAAAAAACAATTACACTTTCATCATCAACAAATTGAAGATCTATAACATCGCTAAAAATACTCGCAGCTCGTAAACTTACTCCAGTATTTTTATTCAACACAATTAAAGCTCTATTCCCTCCATTTCGATCTACCTCTTCAACCACATGCACCAACTCCCCTATTCCAAAACTCTCTACTTTTTTAGTGGGAGGAGTTAAGTACGTGTAGTTCTCATTTTGATTTTGATCGAAGCCCTTTACGCCAATGTCTGTAATTGTAAAACGAACATCTCTGTTGTCTTTCTTTATCGTGTTAAAGACATTTGGATAATTAGAATTGAAAACCTTTGAAAAGGTTACTGTATTTCTTGTGGCATCATACATTTCAATTTCATTGTCATTTTTTGGCAAAAACCAAAATTGCTGATTGAAACGATTGAAAACAGAACCTTGATAAGAGTTTCCGAACTGATATATACGTTGAAAAGTAAATTCATCTTGATCAAAATACAAATCAGCAGTTGAACCATTGCTGCACGTCACAAAAACTCCCGTTCGAGCTGTGTTCATACCTCGAATGTTAATATATCGGAAGGAACTGATTCTATTTTCACCGTCAAATGCTTCTACCTGGAAGTAATACCTTCCCGTTGATAACAGACTATCTGAAATATCAAAAGTATAATCTAATACAAATTCTTTTTGCCCTACTTGGAAGGTAACGGTGGGTAAAACCTTATTCTTCGTATCCTCTGAAATCAAGCTCAACTGCACTGTTTGAACTACCTCATTATCCGATACATTTGCACGAACAATGACCTGACTCAATACAGCATATTCCGTATTTTCTACAGGGTCTAAAATGACAACTGTTGGCGGCTGTTCGTCTTTATCATTCTTGCATGAAAGTATAAAAAGAAGAAAACAAGATGTAACAAGCATAAACGCTTTTCTCATTCTATAAAAATACTGAAACCACTTAAAATTGAAAAAATGAATTCTTTAATAAGTGGCAAAAAGTCGTTAATAACTTGTTTACATCACGTTCATTAGTTCGTCTTCTGAACAAATTATTCAGCCTAATAGCTGGTTTTAAACACGTTCAAAAAAAATGAAATTTTTATCCCTCAATTCACACCAATAAATTGGTCTATTCCAGTACTTTTGAACTATGGATAACCAATCAAAAGAGAAGGATAGAACGCGAAGAAGAAACACCGCCAATAGCCTATCATTGTCAAGTTTAGAGCATGGCAAACTACCACCTCAAGCAATTGATTTAGAAGAAGCTGTATTAGGTTCTATGCTCCTAGAAAAGGACGCCGTGAATACAGTAATTGATATTTTACAAGGAAAGAGTTTTTACAAGGATAGTCACCAAAAAATATTTGAAGTAATCAAAGACCTTTTTGGCAAGTCAGAGCCCATCGATATTTTAACCGTAACGAATGAACTGAAGCAAAAAGGCGAATTAGAATTGGTTGGCGGGCCGTACTACATTACTCAATTAACCAATCGAGTTGCTTCTGCTGCCAATGTTGAGTTTCATGCAAGAATCATATCGCAGAAATTTATTCAGCGAGAATTAATTCGAATTTCAACTGAAATTATTACGGATGCATACGATGAAACAACTGATGTTTTTGCATTATTAGACAAAGCGGAAAGTGGCCTTTTTGGGGTTACTGAAGGAAACATTCGAAAAAATTACGACTCCATGTCGGAATTGGTACGAAATGCGATTAAACAAATTGAGTCTGCCAAAGGACAAGAAGGGTCCGTAACGGGCGTACCATCAGGATTTGCCGATTTAGATCGGATGACTGCTGGGTGGCAACCCTCAGATTTGGTTATTTTGGCGGCACGACCTGCAATGGGTAAAACAGCTTTTGCCTTAACCCTGGCAAGAAACGCTGCTATTGACTTTCAAAAACCGGTTGCTGTCTTTTCTTTAGAGATGGCATCCATTCAATTGGTTACTCGATTAATTTCTGGCGAGTCTGAATTGTCTTCTCATAAATTGAGAAACGGCAACTTACGGAACGATGAAATAGAGCAGATTCATGCAAAAATTGGAGGTTTAACGGAAGCTCCTATTTTTATTGATGATACACCTGCCATTTCTGTTTTTGAATTGCGAGCCAAAGCAAGACGATTGAAGTCTCAACACGACATTCAATTGCTGTTGGTAGATTACTTGCAGTTAATGACCGCCGGCGGCGATGGTAAAGGCGGAGGAAATCGTGAACAAGAGATTTCAACCATTTCAAGGTCTTTAAAAAGTATAGCCAAAGAGTTAAATATTCCTGTCATTGCGCTTTCTCAGTTGAGTAGAGCAGTAGAATCTCGTGGTGGCGATCGCCGTCCACAACTTTCCGATTTACGGGAATCTGGTTCTATTGAGCAAGATGCAGATATGGTGATTTTCATTAACCGACCTGAATATTATGGTTTAACGGAAGATGAAGATGGAAATTCAACCATAGGCGTTGCCAACATCATTATAGCGAAACACAGAAACGGTGCCGTGGGAGATGTTCAATTGAAATTTATATCTGAACTTGCCAAGTTCTCTGATTTAGAAAAGTTTGATTACGAAGACAATAAATCGTTTGGAGAGCTTCCGGTAAACGATGAGTTCGACTCTAGCAGCAACAGCGGCAGCATTACGATGCAATCTAGAATGGATGACGATTATAATGACGACGACGACACTCCCTTTTAGCTTTTCAGTAACTTAGCTAACTATCTTATTATTTGTATGAAAAAAATTGGCTTCGTAGTAATTCTATTCTGTTTCAGTGTATCAAGTTTTGCATCTTACCTGCTCATTCCTATGGATGAGAGTCAAAAGAACCACTTGAAAGCTTATGGGATTGCCTACTGGTGCTTGGAGCGAAATGTGGAAGTGCAATGGCTTTTAAATTACCGGGGTGGCTCATTTATGCTGAAAAGTGCAAAAGCAATTCAAGATGAATTACTCATACGTGGCGTTTCTTACGAGATTATTCCCGATGCCAAATCAACCGCTATTCTTTCTGAGATTGGTAACCCTGAAAGCAATACCGATGTTGTAAAGTTGCTGAAGGCTCCAAAGATGGTAGTCTACTCCCCTTCTGGCAAGCAGCCATGGGACGATGCAGTAACGCTTGTGCTAACCTATGCAGAAATACCCTACGAAGTAATTTACGACAAACAAATCATTCAAGGGAATTTACCTCTTTACGATTGGCTGCACTTGCACCATGAGGATTTTACCGGACAATACGGTCGCTTTTATGCCAACTATAAGAATGCAGGTTGGTACAAAAAGCAAGTACAAGACAATGAAGCAATGGCGTTGGAGCTGGGCTTTACTAAGGTTTCTGATTTAAAACTGAGTGTTGCGTTAGAAATTAAGAAGTTTACTGCTGGCGGCGGATTTCTTTTTTCCATGTGCTCCGGAACAGACTCTTACGACATTTCGTTAGCTTCCATGGACTTAGACATTTGTGAAAACATGTTTGACGGTGATGGTACTACACCTGATTACAATTCTAAATTGAACTACACGAACACCTTTGCTTTTCAGGATTTCACCCTTACAACGAATCCCAACATTTATGAGTTTTCAAACATTGATGCTACACCATTTCATTTGAATACCCCTGAAAATAGAGACAAATTTACCTTGTTCGAGTTTTCGGCTAAATGGGATCCAGTACCTACCATGCTGACGCAGAACCATACTAAAATAGTAGACGGTTTTATGGGCCAAACCACAGCTTACGACAAGCGATTTATAAAATCTGATGTACTTATCATGGGTGAAAATAAATCATTGAATTCTGCTCGTTACATTCACGGATCTTTTGGAAAAGGCACATGGACCTTTTACGGTGGGCACGACCCAGAAGATTACCAGCATTTTGTAGGCGACCCTCCAACCGATTTGAATTTGCACCCGAACTCTCCAGGTTATCGTTTAATATTAAACAATGTGTTGTTTCCTGCTGCCAAGAAAAAAAAGCAAAAAACTTAATTGTCAATTCAACTCAAAACCGAGCGTAACTCTCTTACTTTAAGTTGTTTTTAATTTAGAGGACTCAACAAGATACAGTGCGAACATAACATATGTGCAAGTGTTGTAACACATCCCCTATATAGAAAAAATTGAAAACAAAACTAAAATACCTACTTCCTATTCTTTGCCTTGTAGCTTGCACAGGAAACAAAAATAGTGATGAAAATCCAGCGCCACTATACCCACAGCCACAAACAATTAAATTCAACAATGACGAAGGCTATACTCTAAACACTGTAACTGGAGACACCATACAACCCATTATTTTAGAAAGTGGCGACACCCTAATTACTGGAAAACCCATTCCTGCAAGAGGAAAACCCATACAACCAGACAGCGTAAGACAACCCCAAGTGGTGCCTTATATACCTTCAGACAGCGTCTACAACGCCCACCCCACTGTTCACCAAATACCCGATAAGCTAACCGTAATACCCGTTCATCACGACTCGCTTACAAAAATACTATTAGAAGAAATTAGCAAAAGCGATACTTCTCATTATATAGTAACCAGAACAGGCGACACTATTCGCACAGGCGTACCCATAAACGCCCAAGGTAAAAAAGTACCCACTATCCAACCAAGAGCGACCAAAGCCCTGCTTCCAAGGTTTAAAGATGCCGCTATAACTAATTTACAGTATTTAGATGTGGACCAGGGTATGGCTTCTTCCAACATCTTTTCCATCTTAGAGGATAAAAGCGGAAACCTATGGTTCGGCACTGATGGCGGGGGGGTGAGTAAATATGATGGAGAATCCTTCACGCATTTTACAGACAAAGAGGGCTTATCCAATAATATCGTCTATTCCATCTTAGAGGATAAAAGCGGAAACCTATGGTTCGGAACTGAAGGCGGAGGGGTGAGTAAATATGATGGAGAATCCTTTACACATTTTACAGACAAAGAGGGCTTATCAAATAATATCGTCTATTCCATCTTAGAGGATAAAAGCGGAAACCTATGGTTCGGAACTAGTGGCGGAGGGGTGAGTAAATATGATGGAGAATCCTTTACGCATTTTACAGACAAAGAGGGCTTATCAAATAATTTAGTCCGGTCCATCTTGGAGGATAAAAGCGGAAACCTATGGTTCGGCACTCTTGGCGGAGGGGTGAGTAAATATGATGGAGAATCCTTTACGAATTATACAGACAAAGAGGGCTTATCAAATAATTACGTCTTGTCCATCTTAGAGGATAAAAGCGGAAACCTATGGTTCAGCTCTTATGGCGGAGGGGTGAGTAAATATGATGGAGAATCCTTTACGAATTATACAGACAAAGAGGGCTTATCAAATAATACAATCTGGTCCATCTTAGAGGATAAAAGCGGAAACCTATGGTTCGGAACTGATGGCGGAGGGGTGAGTAAGTATGATGGGGAATCCTTTACGCATTTTACAGACAAAGAGGGCTTATCAAATAATATAGTCTGGTCCATCTTAGAGGATAAAAGCGGAAACCTATGGTTCGGCACTATTGGCGGAGGGGTGAGTAAATATGATGGAGAATCCTTTACGCATTTTACATACAAAGAGGGCTTATCCATTAATTCCGTCTTGTCCATCTTGGAGGATAAAAGCGGAAACCTATGGTTCGGAACATATGCCGGAGGGGTGAGTAAATATGATGGAGAATCCTTTACCCATTTTACAGACAAAGAGGGCTTATCCAATAATACAGTCTATTCCATCTTAGAGGATAAAAGCGGAAACTTCTGGTTCGGCACTGGCGGCGGAGGGGTGAGCAAATATGATGGAGAATCCTTTACGAATTATACAGACGAAGAGGGCTTATCCAATAATATAGTCTATTCCATCTTAGAGGATAAAAGCGGAAACCTATGGTTCGGAACTGATGGCGGAGGGGTGAGTAAATATGATGGAGAATCCTTTACCCATTTTACAGACAAAGGGGGCTTATCCAATAATGTAGTATATTCCATCTTAGAGGATAAAAGCGGAAACCTATGGTTCGGCACTGATGGCGGAGGGGTGAGTAAATATAATGGAGAATCTTTTATGCATTTTACAGACAAAGAGGGCTTATCAAATAATCGCGTAAGGTCCATCTTAGAGGATAAAAGCGGAAACCTCTGGTTCGGAACTGATGGCGGAGGAGTGAGTAAATATGATGGAGAATCCTTTGTGAATTTGACAGACAAAGAGGGCTTATCAAATAATCGAGTAAGGTCCATCTTAGAGGATAAAAGCGGAAACCTCTGGTTCGGCTCTTATGGCGGAGGGGTAAGTAAAGACAGGGGGCTAACAAACTTGGTGTATGGCTTGGGTGATATCTCTAACACAAAGAAAGAAGAAAATGTGAAAAAAGTGACATATACCATAAATCGTTTTGAAAAAAAGGATGGTTTAAAAAGTATGGTTTTTTGCAGTAACAGTATTTGTTTAGACCGTGAAAACCGCATCTGGTGGGGCACCGAAAAAGGTTTAACTATGATGGATATGAATAAATACAGTCCGGCACAGAACCCGCCGGCCATTTACTTAAAGCAATTGGATATTAATGAAGCCTTTATTGATTACCGCAATATAAAAGACAGCCTGGGCAATGAAATAGAATTCAATGGCGTACAGCAATTTGAGAACTACCCCCTTAATTTAGAGTTGCCTTATGATAAAAACCACCTCACCTTTCATTTTGCTGCTATAGATTGGAGCGCACCCCACAAAATACAGTACAGCTGCATTATGGAGGGGCTTAATACTAGTTGGAGTAAGCCCAGTGCTGATGCTAAAGCAGATTACCGTAATCTGCCTTATGGCACTTATACCTTTAAAGTGCGCGCCATTGGTACCAGCGATAAATGGAGTGAGGCTTTTCAATATGAGTTTACGATACATCCGCCATTTTGGCATACCTGGTGGGCCATAACATGCTATGGTTTTACTACACTTTTACTCATTTTTGGTTTTGTAAGATGGCGTACGGCTAAATTAAAAGAAAGACAAAAAGAATTGGAAACAGAAGTTGAAATTGCAACAAAAGAAATCAGAGAACAAAAAAAAGTTGTAGAAGAAACATTAGATGTAGTAAAGAAGCAAAAAGAAGAAGTTGAAAAGCAAAAAGAAGTAATCGAACTTGCACATAGAGAAACTGAGAAACAAAAAGAACAAGTTGAAGAGGCGCATAAAGAAATAACTGATTCTATAAACTATGCTGAGCGAATTCAACATAGCTTCTTAGCTACTGATGAATTGCTGAATGAAAACTTAAATGACTATTTCGTTTTCTTTCAACCCAAGGAGGCAGTAAGTGGAGATTTCTACTGGGCAGGAAAACTGAACAATGGAACCTTTGCAATGGTAAATGCCGATAGTACTGGTCATGGTGTGCCCGGCGCTATTATGAGTATTTTGAATATAACTTCTATTGAAGAGGCGGTAAAAGAAGGTTCAACTGCACCACATGAAATATTTAATAAAACCAGAAAATTCATCATTGAACGATTAAAGAAAGACGGCAGCCCAGAAGGAGGTAAAGATGGAATGGACGCATCAATAATTTGCTTTGATTTTGAAAAGAAAAAGTTCAAATACACAGCAGCCCAAAACCCTATTTGGATAATTAGAGATGGTGAACTTACCGAGATTAAACCAGAGAAAATGCCAATTGGAAAGCATGATAAAGACAGTATACCTTTTGAAGGAGGTGAATTTGAAATTCAAAAAGGAGATCAGATTTATACGTTGACAGATGGCTTTCAAGACCAATTTGGTGGGGCTAAAGGCAAGAAATTTATGATAAAGAAGATGAGGGAGTACGTTTTATCAATCTCTCATTTACCTATGCAAGAACAATATAAGAAAATTACTGAAGTTTTTACCAACTGGAAAGGAGACCTAGAACAGGTTGATGATGTTTGTGTTATAGGGGTGAAAATTTAAAAGGAATTGAAAACTAGACGTGCTATAACAAGGTGTAAAAATAGATTAAAACGCATTTTACACAAAACGTTACCATTCATTAAATTTCCGATGATTAAATTTGGAAAATGTCAAAATTGTAAAAAAGAAGTTTCTACTTCAACCAACGCAAGTACTCGGATAGAGTTAAAAATAAAAATTGGTGATACTGTCCTACTTAAATGTAAAGCATGTAACACTAAAATAAATTTCTTGTGAATAAACTTTATGCAAAAGAATCTAAAGTAGCTCAATTTATTGCAGGCTTCATTTTTCTAATTGGCACCCCTTTATTTTTTTTGATGATTAGCTCTACGTTAGCTGAAAATCGTGGACATTATGTTTATTTAATGGTTGGAGGTTTTCTTCTCATTCCAGTCACTGTCTACAGTATAATCAAAAAACAAGATCAACTTAGGGTTAATTCTTTTAATACTTGATAAACAGATTATAGACAACCTAAATTAACTTTACCAACATAGGCTAAATAGATTTTAATCAAATAAAATCAGCCAATTACTTCTTTCCAATTTAACAGCTTACAAAACTCAAGTTCACTCAAGTTTGACTACAAGATCTGAAGTTCACAAACGGAGAGCCGAGATTGAGAGCAAAAAACTCTTTACAACAAGCTGTATAATGCATTGTAGGTTCGGCAGTTTGGTTGGCTTCTTCCCTATTTGTTACATCACAAAATCCGCTTACAGATTTGTAGATAATGAAAAAGTTACAAAGCCGCTTCGCGGTTTTTTTTGTGATTGCTTCGTACGACACAAATAAGTGATTGTCTCATCTACCTCTCAACATGCCACAGAGAGGGCTAGCTATTATTTCTACAATTATACAATGAAGACTTTAACTATACTTAACTTTGTTTGTTGTGCTATCAACTGAAGTTGAACAGTTGTAATCTAACAATTCGTTAAATGGGAACTGAACACTAATGTTGTTCATGATTTGACTTCAGGTGACAAGAGTTTCAGGCCTTTTAACTATTCGGAACAATGAAATACATCAAGTTTTTCCCTTTTTATGTCTTGTCGCTCATTCCTCTGGCATTGTTGTATCTGGTTTCGGATGTTATGTTTATTGTCGTTTACCATGTGATGAAATACAGAAGAACTATTGTGCAGACTAATCTGAAGAATTCTTTTCCAGATAAAACAGGGAGTGAAATAACTCAAATAGAAAAAAGATTTTACAAACACTTTTGCGATACCGCCTTTGAGTCAATAAAGACGTTGACCATGAGCAAAAAGTCAATTAGCAATCGATTTAAAATAAAAAATGAAAGGATAATTAATGAACTATATGCTCAAAATAAAAGCATCATCCTATATACCTCACATTATGGTAACTGGGAGTGGTTTAGTTTTTTACCCTTATTCCTACCGCATCAAGTACAAGCATTTTATCAAGAAGTATCGAACAGTTATTTTAATGATTTTATGTTAGCCCTTAGGAGTAGATTTGGCGTACAGTGCGTTGAGTCTAACCAAGGATATAAAACAATGGTTAAAGTGCAACAAGCAGGAACATTGACAATGACCTGCATGATTGGTGATCAAAGTCCACGAAAAAAATCATCGAAGCATTGGATGACATTTTTAAATCAAGAGACTGCTTTCTTAATTGGTGCCGATAGGATTGCTAAAAAATTGGATCAAAAGGTGTTGTACGTTTCCGTTCAAAAACCCAAAAGAGGAAAGTATGAAATTGAGTTCATACCATTAGAGGATACTAGCAATCAAAGCAATGATGATGAGCTGATCACAAAATATGCGAAGTTATTAGAACACTCAATCGTTCAAAAGCCAGAACTCTGGTTATGGAGTCACAGACGTTGGAAATTAGCTCCTCCCGACCAAAAGTAAGAGCACCACAGACGGTTCTAGCATTTCTCCTTTTCATAATATTCTCTACGTGGTATAAGAAAGGGTGAATAATAACAGTCAGAAAACAGCTCCATTTTGGGAACGTTGATCTTATAAAAAAAAATACAATGAACGATATGTGGAATGAATGATATTCAACGGAAGAGTATGCCTATGGATCTGATCCAAATGTCTTTTTAAAGGATGCCATCCAGAAATACAACATAAAAGGTAAAATGCTATTCCCTGCAGAAGGTGAAGGCAGAAATGCAGTATATGCTGCAAAAAATGGTTTGGAAGTTTCAGCTTTCGACCTAAGCTTAGAGGGCAAAAACAAAGCACTAAAATTGGCCAAGAAAGAAAATGTTGAAATCAACTATCAAGTGGGAGATTTTTTTGATTTAGACATCATCCATGAAAAATTTGATGCTGCTGCCTTAATTTATGCCCATTTGCCACCAAACCTTTTGTCCACCTATCATAAAAAGATTGCTGAGCTAATTGTACCAGGTGGACTGATTCTATTGGAGGGTTTTAGTAAAAACAACTTATCTTATTGAGAAGAGAACCCCAATATAGGCGGACCGCTTAATGTTGAAATGCTCTTCTCAACAGATTCTATTCAGAGCGACTTTCCCGATGTTGAAATAATTCAATTGGAAGAGGTTGAAGTTGAACTAAAAGAAGGTAAATTTCATGTTAGAATCGGCAGTGTAATTCGGTTTATTGGCCGGAAAAAATAATTGAAAGCCATTGCTGACGAACATTTGGTTTATAATAGAATTTAAACACTTTTAAACGGCCATTTTCCAATGCATTCCCTTTTCATAGGTCTTCATTCGATCATCATCTTCAGGGTCCATTACCATCAAGTAAATCCACTCATTGTCTACTAGCGATTTTAGGTTCTCATTTCGAGATAAAATAGCCGTAATTACCGATAAGGGAGCGTTAATAAGAACGGATAAACGGAGTGGTTGATGATACATTTTTGAATCGGTTTCGCGAACCGATTGTAATGGCAAACCCATTTTCAAATCACCTCCATTGCCTTGCACAACTGCAAATCGCCCGGTAATATTATGTGTTATTTTAGAACCTCCACCAAACGTATTATTATCCACCGTTGAAAAATAATAATGATTGTTTATCCATTGCGTAACCACCATAGGTCCTTGCATGATACCTTCTAACGCTTTACCTTCTGCATCTTGCTTCCAATCATACGAATGTAGAAAGCACCTGCTTTTGAGATTCGTATTTTTCGTTAAATCTCGTGGTGCAACAATAAAGCCTGCATTTTTAGCAAGTCCCCATTCTGGTCTTGTTTCACCCCAATTATTCGCTTTCTTTTCTGCAGCAGAAACTGAGTTCTCCACTCCTAGTCTATCCTTTGTAGCGGTTTGCTGAGCTTTCTTTAAATTCTCTTTCAATTGCTTCAATTTCTCTTGATGAGAAGATGGAACTTCTGCATCAAAAAGTTCAATTTCGTCTGTTGTAGTATTATGCTCAGCACCTATAAATACTGTATCGTCAGGAATTACAAATTGATGTGCAGTAGCTAACACATCTCTTACTTCTTTTAAGTTCGCCAATTTTGCTAACATCCGTGCATTGTGCCTTCCAGGACTTGCAGCACATGCGCCACAGTCCAAACTCGAGGCAAATGGATTGTTAGCCGTATGACTTCCATGACCAGCAAAAACGACCAAGGGTGCAAATTTTTTCCATCCTGTTAAATCAAATGCAGATTTTACAATGGCAACTTTGTCTTCCAATGGAATTCCTTTATCTACTTCAAGAGCTCCTGTGCAGTCAATTTGAGGTTTCGTAATGGTTTCAAAAGAAGTATTCTTGGTCTTCTTATATCGGTATAAAGAACCTGGCGATAAAGTCCGCCCCAGTAATGAAACCCCATAAAATAAACCGGCTCCTTCTACAAAACCGAAAGTCGATGGCAACATGTTCTTCATTCGTTTCAAGAAATATTCCTTGAATTTTGCTACCTCATTTTTTTTCTTGTAGGCAATCAATCGCTCCTTGTGACCTTCTTGTGCCACTTCTGTAACCTGATAGGCTGAACCAACAATTGGAGGACAAGATTTTCTAGTAATGTCGTCTTCAAAATTGGTGTAATCCATTGCAATTCCAAAAAATCCGGCATAGCCAAACGTTTCGTAGTTCCCTTGCGCTTCGACATGTCTTCGAATCAATTCAGAGCGGGTGTCAATACAAAAGACCAATTGTGCATCTGCAAGCGTTTTAGCATCGTCTGAAACTTGAGCATGATGCACAGCATTTACCATATTTTTTTGCCAACTTTTCTCCCAAGCCTTCAACCATATATATTTGATTTCAGTATCTTGTAAAGAAGAGGCTTCCTTCGATTGTTGCAACAACTCTAGGTTTAGCTTTTTGGCAATCCATAACCTTACCGCTAAGTATTGCTCTAAGTCAATAGGGTATTCCTTTTGCCAGCTGGTATCAATTTCTGTTCTATAATTAATGTACCCTGTCCAACCTTTTAAAGCCGCTAAATGTTGTTTAAAGATTTCTAATTGTTGTTCACCAGAATACTCGGTTAAAACTTCAATTAACGCTTGTGTACTTGATTTTGGAATATCAGAACGACGTCTAATTCCTAACACCTTATCGTATTTAGCTAACTTTCGCCAAGCAGCATAAAACCCTTTTTTCTTTCCGGGCATCTGCCATTCGGCTAATCCTTCATCCATAAAAGCAGCCAACCACTTCGACATCATTCTGTCTAATTCGTGGTTGCTATTCAATTCCTCTACTTTGTCATTTTTCATTTGACTTAAATAGAATTCTGGTGTTTGCTCCAATTTATTTTCTTTAAATAAATCGGAAAGTAATGCTGAATCTATTTCTCCGAGGTCTAACGCCTGCTTAAATACTTCTGCTTTAGGAAAGACGGTAGCGTCTAGGTATTGCTTCGCAGTCAACACCGCATCTTTAAAGTGTGAACTTTCGTATCCTGAAAGTGGATTAGAAGTCACAAAAGAGTATAAAGGCCAAGTCTTTCCGATCACCATAGCCGCTTTTTGGATATTGGTTGAAATATCTGTTGGTATCATTAAGAATTGGTTTTATACATTAAAACGGTATTTTTATAAGGTTGCGTCACGTTGATTAGTTTCACATATAGCCAAGGTATTTGTCTGTAAAAACCCAGTTTCATAATGAAAAAGCCTAGTAGAAAGACGATTCCAAAAACTATTTGCAAAGTGGAAAGCGGCGTTGCCACTTCCACCATAGGCATTGATCCCATTATGACTGTAACCACATTATACATCAAACCATAAGCTGCTATTCCTAGTAAAAGTAAAAACGGCGGTAAAACTAATTTTTGAAGTCTAGTTAAACTCTTTTCCTTTACCATATTGTAGGTAACTTGACCAACCGTAATTGCTACAATTAGCGTTAAGAAAACCCCGCTATCCAATTGTGTTCCTTTTCCGGTAATAAAAGAGAAGAACATGGCCGCCATTGCTCCAAAAAATAAAACAACCAAAGCTTGTAAGGGCTGTATTCGTATTTGCTCTTTCTTTTTAGGTTTTGAATGTTTTATTTCTTCGCCAGAAGATAAAAATAAATACGCTTTGTAAAATCCGTGAAGTATTAAGTGAACCACAGCTGCATTATAGAAACCTAAACCACATTGCATGATCATAAAACCCATTTGTGCAATGGTGGAGCAAGCTAGTTTTTGTTTTACATTTACTTGAATTAGCTTAGCGAATTGGGCTAAGATTGCTGTTAATCCGCCAATAATTAGTAAAACATCTTGAGTGTTAGAAGCAAAGATTAAGGAGGCAAAAATGGCTAATAAGATCCCAGATCCATTAACGAAACCTGCGTGCATTAATGCAGATGCTGGTGTTGGCGAAGTCATTGCAGACAGCAACCACCGGTGAAATGGATAGATAGCTGATTGAATTATGGCGGCTGTAATGATACATAGTGCAGCGATTAATACAATAGAATCGGGTACTGTTTTTATTTGAGAAATAATATCACTGATCAAGAACGTATCAAGTTGAAAAGTTAATAGCAACAATCCAACACCTAAGAAAAATGTTCCTGCTAAAAAATAACGAAGGGTAAATTTTGAAGCTTCTCTAGCCTCTCCCCATTTTTTATCTACACCAATTAATTGAGACATTAAAAACCCCATGAACAACCAGCTAGTTATTACAAGCAAAATATGGTTCGACATGACAAAGAGCATTACAGCAAGTGTAAACCCAAAGCACAAAATCATAAACTTCGATTGGTGCCTGAACCCCTTTAGATAACTAGTAGAATAAGTGCTAATTAAAGCGCTAAAAAAAGTTACGGTAGACCAAATTAAAATGGTAAAACCATTTATTTTAAACAAATCTCCTCCCCCCCATTCCGGAATGGTTGGATAAAAGAAAGAAAGTATTCCGATGTTTATACTAAACGATACCCATAAAACAGCACTCAGTAATTGTGAAATAATTTGAGGCGATTTAGGCTCAGGCTCTTTTTCATTATAGCTTACAAATCCTTTTGGTGGAATACTTTTCAATGCCATGAGTTGTTCCTAATTGATGAATTTCAAATTCGGTGCAAATATTAAAAATAATTATGCATATATTTTTATTTATATTTTCTATTCTAATTATAAATAATATTTATGTATAGTTTAGGAAATAATTACATCAAGCAAGATTTTCTGATTTTGGATGATTTAGGATGATTTAGGATGAATAAGGATTTAGTTTTGCACTCCATGCTCAGTAAATGAGATGAACGTATGGCTATAATGCACCTGCAGCATGGCCTTTCTTGCTAAGAAAAGTCTTGCATCCAACTTTCCGCATGTTAATAAGGTAAAATATCTTTTAGCTTAATTACCTTTATTGCACTCAATTTTATACAATGAAAAAATTATTCCTGCTTGCCTCCTTATTCGCATTTACTTCAATACTTAAATCTCAAGAATTAAAAATCCCTTTAGATACGTTAATCGAAACCAATCACTCTGTTACAATTGGAAATGAAAACGTCAACTATAAAGCAACTGCCGGTATGCAACCCTTTTGGAATAAAGAGGGGAAAGTAATTGCAACACTATCTTATACCTATTACAAGCGCACCAATGGAAAAGTAGTAGCTGAAAGACCGATCCTATTTTCATTTAATGGTGGTCCAGGCTCTGCTTCCGTATGGATGCATTTGGCTTACACCGGACCTAAAGTCTTAAATATAGACGACGAAGGGTATCCTGTTCAACCTTATGGCTATAAAGACAATCCTTATTCAATTTTGGATGTTGCCGATATCGTTTACATCGACCCTGTAAATACTGGATATTCTAGAATGATTGCTGACAAGGAAGGCAAAATGCCAGACAAAAAGTTGTTCTTCGGCGTGAATGCAGATGTAAAATACCTCGCAGAATGGATGAATACCTTTGTTACAAGAACGAGCCGATGGGAGTCGCCAAAATATATTATTGGAGAAAGTTATGGCGGTACTCGTGTAATGGGGCTAGCAGCTGAGTTGCAAGACAATCAATGGATGTACCTCAATGGTGTGATTATGGTATCGCCAGCAGATTACAGAGTAATCCGAAGTGGCAGTCCAATTGGAGATGCACTTTACCTACCCTACTTTACTGCTACTGCTTGGTATCATGGACTACTACCAGCTGAGATGCAATCGAAAGACCTGTTAGAAATCTTACCCGAAGTGGAAGCGTATAGTATCAACACCCTGATGCCAGCCTTAGCAAAAGGAGCCATGATTACAGCGGAAGAAAAAGAGGCAGTTGCAACAAAGATTGCCTATTATTCGGGAATGAGTAAAACCGTTGTTCTACAACACCACCTGCGCGTTCCCAATAGCTTTTTTTGGAAAGAACTACTCCGCTCGGAAAGCGGACAAACAATTGGTCGCTTAGATTCTAGATACCTGGGCATTGATAAATTTGAATCCGGTGAAAGAACAGACTACAACCCTGAGCTCAGCTCTTGGCTGCATTCATTTACTCCAGCAATTAACCATTACATAAAAAAAGAGTTACAGTTTGTAACGGATATTAAGTACAATGTTTTTGGTGATGTTTCTCCTTGGGACTTTTCTAGAGATAATGTGCGTGAAGGATTGCGTTCGGCCATGGCTCAGAACCCCTATTTACATGTTTTAGCACAATCTGGTTATTATGATGGGGCGACCACATATTTTTCAGCAAAATACACCCTTTCACAAATTGATCCCAGTGGAAAGATGAAAGATCGTCTCAGCTTTAAAGGGTATCGGTCTGGGCATATGATGTACCTCAGGAAGGAAGATTTGATCCAATCGAATGATGATTTACGCGAATTCATTAAGGAGTCCGCAGCAAAAGGTAAGTCTGCAAAATATGAGCGAAAAAAGTAGTTTCAGGTACTTTTTAGGGGTGTTATGAATGCTTGGACAAAGCTTTCTAGCTTTCAGTAATCAAGGTACTATTGTGAGTTCCCCAACAGGGATTCATTTACCTCTAAAAAGCTTTGTAATTAAATCGTTCAAATTATTGAAGTAGTTTATTTCACCTAAACTATCTATATTCTTACTTTTACCTAACGCCCTTATAATATTCGAAATAGCGACTTAACGAATCAAACCATGAAAACCAAAAACTTAATGCTTATCTCCTTTTTAATTATTTTCTCAACTGTAGCCTGCGAAACTTCGACCAAGGATAAAAAGGAAACAAAAGTGGAACAACCTGCACATGAAGAAGAAAGCAGTCTTCAATTAAATGATGGTGAACGCTGGGAAGCGAATGCAGAAACAACCCAAGGAGTAAATAATATGATCCAATTAGTTCAATCATTTACTGCTGAAGAAGATATTGTCGCCTACCAAACGCTAAGTGATAACCTTGAATCTGCATTTACTACAATTTTCCAAAAGTGCACCATGAAAGGAGATGCTCACAATCAGTTGCATAATTTCCTATTTCCAATGAAGTCGTTGTTTAAAAAGTTGTCTTCTGTTGAACTTGATGAGTCTAAAGTGGCATTTGACGAATTAGACCTTCATTTAGCGCAGTATCAGAATTTCTTCAAATAATGTAACCCATATCTGTACTTTCTAAAAAAATAACAGCCTAAATTCATAATGAAAACTTTTGGTGTTATCCGGTTTAATATTTTTTAACATTTTTTGTTTACCATTTAATATCAAAGATTAAACAAAACTTAGTTTTTAATGTTTCACTTAATTATTTAAAACAATTTAATCCCAAAAGACATGAAAAATTTTAGAAAAGTATTATGGATTTTTTTAGCAGCATCTTTAACAACAGCGTTTTATTCTTGTGAAGATGACGATGAATCGGATCCAATTGCACCTGCAGTTTCAACAGCTCCAACGCAAAACATTGCAGAAATAGCAATAGCCAATTCAAGGACAGATAGTTTAGTAGTAGCTCTTAGTGTGGCTAATCTAGTTCCTACTTTTCAGGGCGCTGGAACATTTACCGTATTTGCTCCTACCAACGAAGCATTTGTAGAGTTATTGGCAACAAATACGAATTGGAATCGTATTTCTGACATTGATGCAACAACCTTAACGAACGTTCTTTTATACCACGTTTTAGGTTCAAAAGTAATGTCAGGTGACTTAACCGATGACACTTACGCTATAACTTTAAACGAACAAGGAACAGCAAGTGGAGAAAACACTGTAATTGAAGTGGACGTCACGGGAGGAGCAAAATTAAATAACTCAGCTAACATTATTGCTGTCAATATAGAAGCTACGAACGGTGTAATTCATATTATTGATGAAGTTTTAATGCCACAAAATGTTGTACAAATTGCGTTAGACGATGAGCGATTTACAACGTTAGTTGCTGCATTAACTTCTTTTGGAACAACCTATACTGATGTATTATCAGGAACAGGTCCTTTTACTGTATTTGCACCAACCAATACTGCATTCCAAAACTTGTTAGACTCTGATTCTACTTGGAATAGTTTAAATGACATTCCAAGATCTACACTTGAAGCAGTATTGGGATATCACGTAATAAGTGGAGCGAACGCAAGAGCAGGTAGCTTAACCCAAAATCAAGTATTAAGCACTTATTCACTTGGCTCTTTAACAGTTAGTTTAATGAACGGTCCACAACTGATAACGACGCGTTCAAGCCAAGGAAACGTTAACATTATTGTAACTGACGTGCAAGGAACGAACGGAGTAATTCACGCTGTGGATGAGGTTTTATTACCTTAATATAAAAATCCAATAATATCTATTGAAAAGAGCTGCACAATTGTGCGGCTCTTTTTTATTGAAAAAAAACAACTTAGAGAAGTCCTCATTAATTGCGAAATTTGCTCGCTATGAAAAAATGTGTTGTTTTAATTTTTGTGATGGCTTTGGTTTACGCCAAAGTGAATGCGCAAAAAGACTTTACTTGGTGGAACGAACAACACAATTGGGATGGTCTGAGGCATTGGACGGCTTACTCCAAGCTCACATCAAAATACATGGGTCCAAATGCACTACCTGTGCCCGACTCCAAAAAAGGAATTCTACCGACCCAAACTCAATTAAAAATAGCAGGTGAGGGTCATTTTTCAGATGGCGATAACACCCAAAACTTATTCAGTTCGTTTTACCTACCCCTTTTTACAGAGCGCGTAGGTTTTCAATTAGAAATGGTTCCTGTTGAGTTGTACAAAATGGATGACAAAACTCGTGATGAAAGAGTTTCTAGAGAGTTTGTTAGTGAAGGTTATACCGTTGGAGACTTATATATTGCTACCTTCATTCAAGTAACTAAGAATCATGAAAAACTTCCCGACATGGTTTTAGGGATAAATTTTAGAACCGCTTCAGGGGCCAATCTAGATGCTGCGCGTTTTACTAATACACCAGGCTACTTTTTCGACTTTTCCGCGAGCAAAGAAATTACTTTTAATGGAGATCTGATTCAATCCATTCGCCCTCATGCCTTAGCAGGTTTCTACGTGTACCAAACTTATTTGGAAAACAACTACCAGAATGACGCATTTATGTACGGTATAGGTATAGATATTAATTCTAAAAACCTAACCTACGAAGCGTCTTTAAACGGATATGTTGGTTATTTAAATGCCGGAGATCGACCGATGGTAGCAAGAATTGGCATTGGAAGTAACAATCCCGAGAAAACAAATTTTGGTGTACGAATTCAACAAGGTATTTTCAATCAACAATATACAACCGCTCGAGTGTATTGTATATTAAAATTGAAAAAGTGGAAATTACCAGAGTAATTCATCCTAAAAACGCAACTTTAAGACGTTAACCATCTAACATTCATTGAACTGATTACATTCTATGAACTATACCATCTCCAATTCTCAATTAGAGGTTCAAGTTTTACCTAAAGGAACTGAGATTTCTAGTATAAAATCAACTTCAACCGGAACAGAATTTATGTGGAACGCTGATCCCTCCATTTGGGGAAGTCATGCTCCTGTCCTTTTTCCCGCCATTGGTTCGTTTAAAAATGGCAGCTGCAGCATAGATGGAAAGACATACTCCATTCCTAAACATGGTTTTATTCGACATAACGAGGACATTCGACTAATTGACAGAACAGAAAGTGCATTACACTTTCAATTGGAGTATTCTGAAAAAACCTTAGCTGTATTTCCATATCGTTTCAGGTTTAACATTTCTTTCCAACTGCAGGATAATAAATTGATAGTTTCTCATAGAGTTGAAAACTTGGACGATAAAGAAATACACTTTTCTTTAGGTGCCCACCCCGCTTTCAAATGTCCTATTCATGAGGGTGAAAAATATTCTGACTACTATTTGCAATTTGAAGAGGCTGAATATGCTTCAAGGACCTTGCTGTCTAAAGAGGGACTGATCACTGACCGCACCGATTTAATTTTAGACAACACCAATACGTTGAACTTAGCTTCTACTCTATTTAACCAAGATGCGTTGATTTTTAAAAAATTAAAATCTAAAAAGGTTAGCTTAAAAAGTCGGAAGTCCAATCAAGTAGTAACCGTAAGTTTTTCTGATTTTAAGTATTTAGGCATTTGGGCAAAACCAAACGCTCCTTTTGTATGCATAGAACCTTGGTTGGGTATAGCCGACCATGAAAATACAGACGGCGACTATCTAAAAAAAGAAGGACTGATTCGCTTGCCTAAAGGTGAAATTTTTCAGGCAAATTATAGGATTGAGATTGAGGAATATAACTTACATTCCATTCAATCCACTACAAAATTGATTATTTCTGAATCTAACCATTCGAATTTTAGCAAAAAATATTTAAAATTAATGAACTAAAATTCATTGCATTAGTATGAAATTTAATTCTTATACCTAACTTTCTTAGGTATAAATCTTGTATACTTAAGATTCTTATGTATATTTGTCCTATGTATTCATCAGAACTAATAAAAGGAACCTTAAAAACCATTGTACTAAACTTGTTGCGCGACAAGGGCAGAATGTATGGTTACGAAATCACTGCTAAGGTCAAAGAATTAACAGACGGTAAAATTCAAATAACGGAAGGTGCTCTGTATCCAACCTTGCACTCACTAGAAAAAAACGGTGAGCTGGAAACAGAAAAGGAGTTTATTGGGAAGCGAGTGAGAAAGTATTACTCACTTACTTCACAAGGCCAAGAAACTGCGAACCAGAAAGTAAATGAATTAGCCGACTTCATGAACACTATGAAGTTTTTGTTAGATCTTGAACCCAAACTAGGAAATGCATAGCCTAAGTGACATAGAGGTTGATTTTATTGAAAGTGATCTCAAATCACTGGGGATTGTTTCGGAGGATTTACGAGACAATCTCTTGGATCACATCTGTTGCATTCTTGAAACCGAGATGAACGAAGACGATGAGTTTGATGAATACTATCGTCAAGTTTTACCCCGCTTTTTCAAGAATGAACTATCTGAAATACAAACAGAAACTTACAATTTACTCAAATTTAAAAACTTTTATACCATGAAAAAAATATTGAATTTTTCGGGCATTGCCACTGTAGTGCTCACCATTTTAGGCGCTTTATTTAAAAGCATGCATTGGCCAGGTGCCGCAATGCTCATTATTCTAGGCGGTTTCTCGTTTAGCATTATTTACATGCCCCTGCTTATTGTGCTTAAGCTGAAAGATGACGAATCTAAAATTGACAAGCTGGTTCATTCTTTTGGATTAATCTTAGCGATTTTCTTAACTGCCGGAGTATTATTTAAAATTATGAGATGGCCTTACGCCAATAACCTCATGTTTTACTCTACCCTATTGTTCACCTTCATATTTGTACCCATTTACTTTATCACTCGGTTCAGAAAACCTGAAAAGAAGTTCAACACCATGGTGAACTCTGTTTTAATGATTGCTGTTGGAGGGATTTTCTACTCCATGTTCGACATGAGCTACAGCAGAAAATACGAGCAGTTGATGGTGGAAAATCACATTTACATTCATGAGAATACTGAAAAATTAAGGAGTTCGAATGAACGATTAATGGCAATAGAAACTGCCAATCCAACGGCTCAGCAGTTTCACCAACTGTCTACTGAGTTAAACAGTAAAATTGAAGTTATCGTCCAAGAAATTATTGAAAATCAATCCACCAGAGGTGCGCTGCAGTTTTTTGCCGCATTGGACGAAAATGTGAATAACTACAATATTCAAATTGCAGAATTAAACATGGACGAACTAAGCACAATTGAGTTGAAACCGTTCAAAAGATTGAACGAGGTGAATACCGATTTAGCCATGAACGTGCTTGCAAGAACTCAGCAGCAACTAGCGGTGAATGAGAATAGCTATTTAACCAATCTTTTAGCACACAAATAAAGGAGAGTAGTTAAACAATTATTTGTGCCAAGTCCCTCTGCGAAAGTAGAGGGACTTTTTTGTTCATTAATTCTACCTACTTCCCCACTCTGTCCATGAACCATCGTAAACAGACAGCTTTGCCTGGATCAACTCAGAAGCCGCTAAATATAAAATACAAGCTGTAATACCTGAACCACAAGAGAAAATTAGCTCTTTTTCATTTTCAAACGGTTCAAATAACTGTTGAAGTAATTCCTTCGATTTATATTTACACTTATCCAATAAACTCGCATAGTGCAAATTACAAGAATTCGGTATATTTCCTGATCTCAACCCTTCTCGAGGTTCAGGAGCTTCACCTAAAAATCGAAGCGCTGAACGAGCATCAACAACTAGAGCGGTATTGGTTTCTACATTCAGTTTAACTCCCTGAAAATCTGTAAGGAATTGAGGTTGAAATTTTGCTTCAAAGTTTCCCAACTCAAATTACTCTTCCTTTTTGTTCACTGTGGGATAGCCCGAATTAATCCATTCTTCCAACCCTCCATTAAGTACAAACACACTTTCGTGCCCCATATTGTTAAAAAGGAACCACACTCTTGGGCTCGAATAAATCCCTAAGCTATCGTACACCACAATTTTGCTATTCTTATTTATGCCTAGTGTTCTGCAGCCTAGTTCAAATTGTTCAACTGAAGGAAAACTGTTCAGTAAGTCTATGTTTTGATCCCTAAAAATAGCTTGTAAATCAAAAAACCGAGCACCTTTAATTTGTTGGCTTTTTACTTCAGTAGCTATGCTTTCCTTTTTAGGAATTAGTGTGGTATACAACACAACCAAATGGGGGGTATCTAGATTTTCATATAACCATTTTGAAGACACTAAAGATTTCAGCATATGGAAGTTATTGTTAGTCCATAAAAGTATGATTTTGATTCTAATATGAATTATTCTTTTGGTATATGTTGTAGTTTAATTTACTTATAGTACTTTTAACCATTATTAGTATATGTTTTCATTTCCTACCGCCGTTTGAACTAAGTAAATTTTAATTAAGACAACAAATGCGTAACGCTTTCATAAAGCCTTCAAATTTCCTTAACCTTGGCGTTTTCATCTTATTAATTTTTAACTCTTTTTCCAGCTTATTCGCTCAGCATATTTTTAATTACGACACCTACGATCCCAATGGTGCTGCCATTACATCAGATTTTGATATTGTCAATTTAATAGCAGGAGAAAGCTATTGTATAGAGGCAACTGGAACCTATAGTATTTGGCCACCTTACGATTGGACTGCCCCATGCGGAACTGTAGAGAATGCACCAATGTTTCCCTCTCCTGCAGGTTTTAGAACAGGTTACGTTGGCTTCGATATGGAGCACTATTTCTCCGGGCCTGATAACCCGAGGTGTTCTCTTTCATTTCCGGGACCTTCCAACCGAATTCAATTTTCATTAGACAATGGCTTAACTTGGTTTTTCCCTAATACAGCTACCCCATTTAATACAAATCACACATATTATTATCAAATTGTTGGCATGGGTTTTCCTTTAGGTGTGCGACAAACTGATTTTGCAACTGCTGATGATTACGGAATTTTACGTTTTACGATGCAAAAAGTTCCTGAAGTGGACTTGGGTGCCGATACCACTCTTTGCCAAAATGCAAGTTTAGTGTTAGATGCTACCACTCAAAACGCTTCTTATTTATGGCAAGATAATTCTACTGCTCCTGCATTTAACGTGAGTCAACCAGGAACATATTGGGTAGATATAACCATAAATGGATGTTCGGCTAGCGACACAATAATTGTTGATTATTCAAATTTAACTGTTGATCTGGGTGCAGACACTAGCTTGTGCCTCGGAGGAGATTTAACTCTCAATGCTAACACAGCCAATGCTAGTTACAGGTGGCAAGACAATTCTACTGCTCCTTTCTTTTTTGTAAACCAAGCGGGAACATACTGGGTAGATGTTGAAGTAAACAGCTGTATTATTTCAGATACAATTATAGTAAATCTCACCAATTTACAGCTGAACCTTGGTGCAGATACCGGTTTATGCCCAGGTTCAAACTTAATTCTTGATGCCACGATTGCAAATGCAACTTATTCTTGGCAAGATAACTCTAGTGCTTCTGCTTTTAATGTAAGCCAAGCAGGTAAATATTGGGTAGATGTTGAAGTTAATAGCTGCAAGGCTTCAGATACAATACAAGTAGATTTGATTGAGTCATCAGTTAATCTTGGAAAAGATACTAGCATTTGTCCAGGAGAGCTTTTCACCTTGAATGCAACAGCACCCTTTTCAACTTATCAGTGGCAAGATAATTCTACAAATTCGTTTCTAAGAATTAACAAAGAGGGTGTTTATTGGGTGGATGTAGTAAATCAATGTGGCACGGTATCTGACACAATAAATATAGCGTCGAACAATTGTGGAGAGTGTTATTTTTATACTCCAAATGCTTTTACACCAAATAACGATAACATAAACGATACGTTCTTTCCCAAAAGTGAATGTGACCTCACCGACTTTGAATTAACAATCTATAATAGATGGGGAGAGCTTATGTTCAAAACAAATAATATCTCAGAAGGCTGGGATGGTAAGATTAACAATGAATTAGCTTCAACAGCTGTTTATGTTTATTCGATAGTTTATACACCCGAAGGTAAAACGCCAAAGTCAACGTATGGGCGAATAACCTTGTTTCGTTAATTAAAGATTTTACCCAAACACAATTCTAGATTCCTAACACCTTCCAAAATAACTCTTTCTATCGAAGGGAAGGCATCACTCTGAGGAAATTGGGCCAAACAATGTAAATTCTGATTACTTAAATTTCTCTAGTGTCAAAAAACGGAACTTCCTTTTGTTCAGTTTTTTTGATTGAACAAGCATTCTTTCCTTTCACGGAATTAGTGCATGTGCAGCGCAATTAAACATCAAGGATTAAATTCTCAAAGGACATTTTGTAGGTCTTATGCATCGCTTCAGGTTGTAACTGTTGATGGGAAATAAACCTTTTATTTCAATTCCGATTCAATATTTATCCGATTTACACAGAAAAATCGAATAAAAAATCAAAAATAATTACACCTCTCCTAATTAACTAAAAACATCATTTAAAACAACATATCCGTTTGTAAGTGTTTTTAGTCGCTTACAAACGAATCTTAAACGACTATAAGCGTTTAACAACCGAATCGAACTTTCCTACCTTCTAATCTTTGCACCGTCAATTGAATTCAACGACACATTTTTAACAAATTATTTAATAACATTTAATTCATATTAGCATGAAAAATTTAAGAAACAACGTACAACTTATCGGTAACTTAGGTATGAATCCAGAAGTAAAAACATTAGAAAGTGGTTCCACTGTAGCCAAATTCTCTATCGCAACTAGCGATCGTTATAAAAACAATAAAGGCGAGCAAGTAGAAGAAACCACGTGGCACAATTTAGTTGCCTGGGGTAAGACAGCCGAAATAGCAGAGAAGTATTTAAAAAAAGGAAGTCAAGTAGCTGTTGATGGCAAACTCACCAACCGCTCCTATGAAGCGAAGGACGGTACGAAAAAATACGTATCAGAAATCGTAGTAAATGAAATCTTAATGCTTGGAGCAAAAGATTAATCAAAAAACAATAACAACACAAACACACAAATTCATATTAGACATGAAAAATTTAAGAAACAACGTACAACTTATCGGTAACTTAGGTATGAATCCAGAAGTAAAAACGCTAGAAAGTGGATCAACCGTAGCAAAATTCTCTATCGCAACTAGCGACCGCTATAAAAACAATAAAGGCGAGCAAGTAGAAGAAACCACATGGCACAATTTGGTTGCCTGGGGTAAGACAGCCGAAATAGCAGAGAAGTATTTGAAAAAAGGAAGTCAAGTTGCCGTTGAAGGTAAACTCACCAGCAGATCTTACGAGGCAAAAGACAAAACAAAGCGTTATGTAACTGAGATTTTAATAAACGAAATCTTATTGCTCGGAGCAAAAGAGTAAGTAGTTAGTACTACTCACTAATTAGGCCTTCTAATTCTGAAATTAACTCAGGGTTAGAGGGCCTTTTTGCATTTGGATTAACAATAACCCCTTCTCGATCAAGTAAGATAAAACGAGGAATCCCGTTAAAGGAGTAATCTGTAAAAAACGAATCTTCTTTGTTGTCAGTATATAGTTGTACCCCTTTTAACTCTTTATCATCTAACATTTTTATCCATCGCTCATGGGTATCATCTTGACAAATGCTAATAAAAACGACATCCTTTCCTTTAAAATGGTTCTTGACTTCTTTCAATTTTGGAATTTCAGAGATACACGGACCACACCAAGTTGCCCAAATATCTATATATACTATCTTGCCTCTAAAATCATCGAGGCTTACATTTTTATCATTTCTGTCTTTAAAAGTAAAGCCTGGAGAAGGCATTCCTTTTGCCGTCTTGTTCACTTTTCCATAGGCATTTAGTGCCATTTTCTTAAAATCTTGACGAGTCAACATTTTATCCAAATAAAAGTAAACAGAATCTACCTCTTTTGAAGAAGTCATTCTAGATAACCAGTTTATTGACATAACTTCCCTTACTTTTTTATCTTGCAAGCTCCTTTCCATCATTTTCACCCATGCGAGGCCCCAATCTTCGCCTTCTTGCACTCCAACATCTCCTACTTTTCGATTGACCCAATGGACTATAGCATTGCGGTAGGAAGAAAGATTAATCCAGCTAGGGTTATCAAAGTCAATATCTCTAATTGGTTCAGGGAAGGTATCACTTTTTCTAAACTCTTCGTCCTTGGTATAAAATCGACGAAAACCTGCATAACTATCAATAGCTACAATAAGATCTAATTCATCATCTTTCGCTGATAAGCTGCGAAACTGCTTATTGAGGGTTTTATCGTTTTTTAAGTAGGCTACTCGCTCTTGATAAAGTGAATCTGCGTAATAAAGAAAGTCTTGTTCACTTTTTACAGTGTAAACACTATAAACCGAAAAACTACCAAAACTCTCTAACCAAAGTGCTTTCCGTGCTAAATAATTATTCTCGTTTGATAAGCTTCCGGTAAATTGCAAGGTTTCATCAAATTCCTTCGCATCGATAAAAACACTTAAATCATTATTGGGTGCCAGATAGATCTCGGTAGTTTCCTCTCCATCATTCAACCAATAAAAGCCTTCTTCAACTCGCAAAGAATCGGAAAAACTTCCATTTTCATCTAATATAGAGCGGTGGTAAGTAGTTGGATAATCGTCAACGTATCGGAGTTGGGATTCTCAATTGTTCCCGAGAAGTGGAAGTTATTTTGAGCGGCTAAGCTTGAAGAGAGCACAAAAATTGCAAGTGAAACGGCTATACATATTCGAAACATAGGTATGTTTTAGAATATTAAATATAATCACGATAAACTTAAATCTCAACTACCAAAATAGTTTCTACAGAACTGATTCTTTAACTAAAACCTATAAACCCCTGCAATTTCAAAAAACTATGCGTTCTTCTTCACGTATTGCGTCAAGATTACAATCTGCTGCCCTTCTACTCTACCCTCAATGTGTTCAGCATTGTCATGCACTAAAGTGATGTTTCGAACGGCGGTTCCTCTTTTGGCTACCAGGCTGCTACCTTTCACATTCAAATCTTTAATGACCGTTACACTATCTCCATTTTGCAAAACGACACCATTACTGTCTCTATGAACAACTGCATTTGGATTTTCTTCAACAATTCCTTCTTTTGCCCATTCCAATTCCTGCTCATCTAAATAAATCATGTCCAACAAATCTTGCGGCCATCCTTCGTTTTTTAGATGGTGTAACATTCGGTAAGAAACCACCTTGACCGCAGCGTTTTCATTCCACATAGAATCATTTAAACAACGCCAATGGTTTGGCTCCGCAACATCTGGGTTTTCCAATTGATCAAAACATGTTTCGCAGGCATAAACGTGGTTTTCAGTTGTTTTTTCAGTTTTAGGTGCTACCAAGAATGGAGCTAAATTGACAGTTGATCCGCAAAACTCACACTTATTCCCACTTCTGTTTTCTAAATCGTCTATTAAGGCCATTGGTTCGGTTTTTCCACAAAATTAGGATTATTGTTTCGCAAGCCATTCAGAAACTTACAAAACACACGAGTTATCAAGGTTTTCCAGTTAATACTTCGATTTTTTTATGATTCAAATTACATTTACATTTGCGACTTCATAAAATTAAATTGAATGAAAGATTTATTTGATAAAATTAATGCAAACCCAGGTCCATTAGGACAGCATGCAAAGGAGAGTCACGGTTATTTTACATTCCCTAAGTTAGAAGGTGAAATAAATAACAGAATGACCTTTAGAGGGAAAGAAGTTTTGCAGTGGAGTTTGAACAATTACTTAGGTTTAAGTAATCATCCAGAAATTAGAAAAGTAGATTATAAGGCTGCCAAAAAATGGGGTATGGGATATCCTATGGGAGCAAGAATGATGTCGGGAAACACTCCACTTCATGAGAAACTTGAAAAAGAATTGGCTGATTTTGTGATGAAGCAAGATTCAATTCTTTTAAACTTCGGTTATCAAGGATGTATGTCGGCAATTGACGCTTTGGTTGATCGAAATGATGTAATTGTTTACGATGGTGAGTCCCATGCTTGTATCATTGACGGAGTTAGACTTCACCAAGGTAAAAGGTACGTCTTTAAGCATAACGACATAGAAAACCTTAAAAAACAATTGGAAAGAGCTACTAAGTTAGCTACTGAGCAAAACGGAGCTATTTTGGTAATTACTGAAGGTGTTTTCGGAATGAGTGGAAATCAAGGCAAATTGAAAGAGATCGTTGAGTTGAAAAAACAATACAATTTCAGACTTTTTGTTGATGACGCTCATGGAATAGGTACCATGGGAAAAACTGGCGCAGGAACTGGAGAAGCTCAAGGTGTTCAAGATGATATTGATATTTACTTTGGAACTTTCGCAAAGTCGTTTGCAAGTATTGGAGCATTTATAGCAGGAGATGAAGACATGGTTCGTTATTTACGATACAATATGCGTTCTCAAATTTTTGCTAAATCGTTACCAATGCCATTGGTTGTTGGTGCTAGAAAGCGATTAAAAATGATTAAAACCATGCCAGAGCTGAAAGATCAGTTATGGGTTATCGCAAATGCTTTGCAAAAAGGGCTTGTTGATGCAGGTTTTAACATTGGAACTACAAATACTCAAGTTACACCCGTTGTTTTAGAAGGTGGACTCGGTGAAGCAACTAATCTAACTCTTGATTTAAGAGAAAATCACGGTTTGTTTTGCTCTATTGTGGTTTACCCTGTAATTCCAAGAGGTATGATTATCTTGAGGTTGATACCAACAGCAATGCACACGTTGGAAGATGTTGAATACACCATTGAAACATTCAAAAAAGTACTTTCAAAATTGTTGGCAGGAGAATACAAGTCAGATAAGATAGCTGCTGTTTAAAAAAACTAAACGCAAAAATAATCCCAAGTGTTTCGATTATTCGAAACCTTGGGATTTTTTATTTCACTCAACTTAAGGTTATCTCTAAAGTCTAAGATCTTACATCTTCTACTTTAATCTTTCCTTCAAATACTCTAAAGCTGCTGCATTAGCCTCTAGCGCCGCTTTTTCAACAAATTTCTCACTACTTGGATTAGCAAAAGCATGGTCAGCGTCAAAAGTTAATACATCTAGCTCTTTTCCAGCAGCCTTCATATTAGCTGTAAACTTAGTTACTACTTCCTCGTTAATCCACTGATCTTGACTTGGCCAAACAAACAGAACATCCGAATTAAGCGTTTTCAACTTTTCAACATCCTCTACAGGCATTCCATAATACATAACCGTTGCTACAGTTTTATCACCTGCTGCTATAGCTGTTTTAAGCGACCATCCACCGCCAAAACACCAGCCTATTGTAGCCACTTTTGCATCTGCAGGTAATTGGCCTATTGTTGACTTTATGATGTCATTGATCCGGTTTTCATCTGCTCCTTGCATGTACTTTCCTGCAGTTTCTCTATCGGTTGCCATCTTACCGTCGTATAAATCCAAGGCAATAATGTTCACATTGCCCAATTTATTATATAATCTGTCAGCCTCTCCAATAATGTGGTTGTTTAACCCCCACCACTCGTGCAAAACCAATACGTAATTTGTCGCACCTTCTTTTTCTACAACATAAATGTTAGCATCCTCTCCATTTGCTGTTGCTACTTTTCTCATTTCACCAAAGGCATCTACTTCAATCTCTAATGGCTCATCGTGCTTTTCAGCAAATCCATCTTCATCTGCTAACTCAGAAAACGCTTCCGTATCTGTTTTCTTTTCGGTATCTGTATTCTTTTCTTCAACAGCACTTCCACAAGCCCATAGCAGGGTTGCTATTACTATTACAATACTAATTCTCATTACTTTCATGTTATTTGTTTTTGTTGATTATAAATTGTTTAACTGCTTTAATGTGACCTTCATCTTCGAACATTGAATTGTAACTAAACTCTACTATTCCGAATTTGTTTACTAAAAAGGTTTTTCTTGAAGGAATAAGCCCTATAAATGATGAAGCTCCGAATTGCTTCCTTACCTTCCCTCCTTTATCGCTAAAAAGGGTAAAATTAAGATTATACTTGGCAATAAATTGTTGGTGAGCTGCGGTGCTATCACTGCTAATCCCAATCACTTCATAACCTAGCTCTGTTAGTTCACTTTGCCAGTCTCTAAAACTACATGCTTGAGCAGTGCACACCTTCGTATCATCCTTTGGATAAAAATAAATGATCCGATTTTTAGCATCTTTCGCTGAGATGCTAACCAGCTCATTTCGTTCATTCGGCAAGGTAAAATCAGGAATTTTATCACCGACCCCAAATTCTTTTCCCATCTTTGTTATTTACTACAAAGAACCTCATTTTGTCAATTATGTTCCGAATCCTAACCTTTGTTTTCGCATTGCTTTTTGCAGTAAATGTGTTTAGTCAAGAATTCGGCGGGTTTAAACCTACTAAACAATGGAATCAATTAGAAAATGAAAACTATCGAGTAATCTATTCTCCTGAAATTGAATCTACAGCAAAGAAAGTAGCTGCCATATTTAGTAGAATGAATAAACTGGATGTTAACATTGGCACCAAAAGAAGAAACATCAACATCATATTACAAAACTCCACTACACAGGCAAATGGTTATGTAGGTTTAGCTCCTTTTGTTTCAGAGTTTTTTCTAACCCCTTACCCTGTAAATAATGTCATTGGAACTTTGCCTTGGCATTATACCTTGGGAGTTCACGAATATCAACATGTTTTACAATATGCTAATTCTTATTACGGAGCTTCTAAAATTCTTCATTGGGTCGGTGGCGAACTAACTTGGGGAGCAGCTCAATCATTAGCCATTCCAAATTGGTTTTTCGAAGGCAATGCAGTCTTAGCCGAAACCCAATATTCAGAACAAGGAAGAGGACGAATTCCTGCATTCTTTAACGGATATCGTGCTTTTGTGTTGGAGCAAAATATTCCAAGCTACGACAAAGCCAGAAACGGTTCTTTTCGGGATTTTGTCCCAGATCACTATCGTTTAGGTTACCTAATGGTTCGCTATGGCAGAGAGCAATATGGAGAAAACTATTGGACAAAAGTGCTTAAAAGCGCGGCTTCTTACAAAGGTCTAGTATATCCCTTCTCAAGAGCCTTAAAAAAGCAAGGTGGCGAAAGGTCTCCCAAAATGTACAAAAGCATGATGGCAGATTTTTCCTCGAAATGGCATGTTAATGAGGATGTTTTAGGAGAATCTGTTTTTCAAGTTAGCAAAAACGAAGTCAGTAATTACTATTACCCTAGATTTGATAACGATAGTACGCTGTATTTTATGCACGGCAGTTACGACGAAGCAAATGCCTTCTACAAATTAGAAAATGGTGAGAAAGTAAAAATTCGACAAGCCGGCATTCGCTCAAACAACTATTTTGATGTTCACGATGGGCAACTCTTATCTACCGAAACACATTTTGATAAAAGATGGGGGTGGATGGATTACGAAGACATTGTGGTGTACGATGTCAATACAAAAAAGCTAACACAGCTTACAACCAATGGAAAATACTTCCATCCTAGTTTTTCTAACGACGGTGAAAAGATACTAGCCAATTATGTAAATCCTAACGGAGTATATGAAATTCATTTATTACAAAAGGATGGAATACTCCTCCAAAAAATAAGAAACCCGGGTCAATATTACCTTACAGAGATTACTTCAACTTCTCAAAATACGTTCCTTGCCAATGCAAGAGATAGCATCGGCAAAACTGCTATCATTGAGATTTTGCAATCAGGTGAGATCAATCCAAAAACAAATTGGACCTATCACATAACGGGAAGACCACTAGAATATAAAGGGAAAATATACTTTGAAGCAAGCTACAACGGAATTGACAACCTGTACATGTTAGAAAACAAACAAATAACTGAATTGTGTGCAGAGGGTTCCGGAAAATACTCCCCAACAATTGATCCGGCAACTGGTCATTTATACTTTATAGCATTTACACTAAATGGAATTCAATTACGGAAATCAGAATTTCCTGATGTTTATGAACCTTTTCAACTCGTTCCTGAATTAAGCGCTTTGCCCTATTACAATCCAAGTTTCATTTTAGAATCGTCAAAAATACCAACAGAAGACACCCTTCAGAATGCTGAAATCAAAGAATACAAGAAAACCAACTCACTAATTAATATTCACTCTTGGACACCTACCGTAAGTCAAACTGAATTGGGCTTTGAGTTTACTTCAGAAAACATTTTAAACACCTTAGACCTCGAGGCCGGTTGGAACTATAACTTAAACGAAAACACCTCTGGATTTGACTTTTACGCTAAGTATGGCCAATATTTTGTGCAACTAAGTGCTTTCTATCAAAACCTTGAAAGAAGCATTAATACAATTGATAGAACGTTCAATTTTAAAGAAACCAGAACAGGAATAGGTTTTAGTATTCCGTTGAATTATTCTTCTAAATCTTTCTCTCGAAACCTAGCGGTTTCGTCTACTTACAATTTTAGTTCAATCGATAGTAAATCAAAAGAAATACCAAACCAAGACTTACATATCGTTAACAACAGTATTTCCTACCGCCAAAGTAGATTAAAAGCTAGAAAAAACATATTTCCAAAGTTGGCCTTTTCCACTGTTATAGAAGATGCAAGAGCAGTGAATCAACAAAACTATCAGTTTAGCGCGCAAAATGCAGTAGCACTTCCTGGTCTTTTAAAAAACGACAATTTAGTGATTGAAGCAGATCTTCGAATTGAAGGCGCAGAAACAAACTACCGTAACAGTGATCAATTTGTATATTCTCGAGGATTTAGAACATACAGAAGCAACGAAATCTATAAGCTGAGTACCAACTATCATTTCCCAATTGCTTATCCTGATATAGGAGCATTTGGAATTGTCTATTTGCTAAGAATAAGAGCAAATGCTTTCTTTGATTATTCGATTGCAACCGCTAAAAACAGAGAGTTCAACAGTGCCGGCGTTGAATTGATTTTAGATTTGCGTTTATTACGCCTTCTTTCCACACCAGTTGGAGTTCGCTACAATTATGCCTTATCGCAAACAGCCTACAGCCGAACTAACTGGGAAGTATTTATTCCGATATCGAGATTTTAGAAACAGTTAATCTGTTTGAATAGCTACCCATTCTACGTCATTAAACATATCGTCAAAGTATTTTTCAAATCGTTGCAACTCTTCAGGGGCTTCGAAACGATTTACAACTGTTTTTAGCCCTTCCGATGTTCGCAAACTTGTAATGGTAGATGGCACATCAGTAACTGCTTCTTTATCGTACACGTTATCCAATTCAAAATATCCAATCTCATTCGCAAAATTCATTAATTGATCCATCAACTCCGGCGGAACAATAGCAGCCCACACCCCTTCTCTTGGCGTAAACTTCTTACCAAAATATTCTGCAGAACCACCTTCGAATACCGTCAATGTATAGATAGGACAACTACCAAAACATGCAGTTCTTTGAATTCGAGCGACCGCGTTAGCCGGTATCTCCTTTTCAACCATTTCATAATAGTCTTCTCCCTCATTGGGCAGCTTTTCGTTTTTCATTTGCTCAACAATAGCCGCTTCTCGTTCAGCGTCAGTCATTTCTTTTGCAGCTGTTTCTGTTTTCGCTTTTTCTTCTTTTGCCACAACTTCCTTATTGCCCTTACAAGCGTTTAAAGCCAGGAGTATCGTGAATAAGTATATCGTTGTTTTCATAACTGTTCGTTTTGTCTCATTAGATTTGCAATAATAATTCCATTTTAGTGAAACAAGATAAAATAAATCAAAATAGTGCTTGGAAGATGCAAAAACAAGCGATTGTAAGCTACTATGAAGAATGCGACAATGCCTATCGCGACGCTTGGGGAATGGACCAAAACATGCAACTCAACTTAGGGATTTGGAACAAAGACACTAAAAAGTTAAGTGAAGCATTGGTTAATCTGAACAATGAAATGATGCAAGTGGCAAACCTTACGAAACAAGACCACGTTTTGGATGCAGGTTGCGGAGTTGGAGGAACACTCATTCATTTTGCTAAAAAGGTGGGTTGTACTGGAATTGGAATCACCCTAACTCCGCACCAAGCAGAAAAAGCCAATGAAAATGCAAAAAAAGAAGGTGTAAACCATTTGGTTTCATTTCAGGTAATGGATTATTGCGACACCAGCTTTGAAGATGAAAGCTTTACCCTTATTACTGGGATGGAGAGTATTTGTTACGCTGAACCAAAAATGGCTTTTCTGAAAGAAGCCAAGCGACTGCTAAAAAATGGAGGTAGAATTGCCATAGCCGATAACCTACAGGGAAAAGACAACCTCACAGAGAAAGAATACAAATCGCTGTATAAAAATGCGTTTAATGGATGCAAAGTAAACAGTCTGGATACAGAAAAACAGTACAAAACGAACTTAAAAGAACTTCAATTTAAAAACATTGAATGCATTGACGAAACAGATCGTATTCGGCCAAGTATTGTGCGCTTGAGAAAGTTCTACTACCCTGCTGTTGCCTATAATTTTGCACATCGTATCATCGGAAAGCGTTTCTCAAAAACACAGGAAGCGAATACCAGGATGTGTTACCATTTACGAAGTAGCTTAGATGCCGGTTTGTGGAAATATGGATTAATAACTGCCACTAAATGAGACCCTTTAAAGACTTAACGGTAATTGAATTAGCCAGTGTATTAGCAGGCCCTTCTGTCGGTGTATTCTTTGCGGAATTGGGAGCTAAAGTTATAAAGGTTGAGAATAACAAGACAGGTGGAGATGTTACTAGAAGTTGGAAATTAGCGAGCGAAGATAAGTCTCACCCTTTCTCAGCTTATTACAGCAGTGTGAATTGGGGGAAAGAAAGTTGGTTCATGGACTTGAAGAACAAACAAGACCGTCAAAAATTAGATGCAGCCATTAGCAAAGCGGATATTGTGATTGCCAATTTCAAACCTGGTGATGCTATAAAGTTAGAACTAGACTTTGAGAACCTCAAAAAACTGAACTCCAAACTTATCTATGGAGAGATTACAGGTTTTGGCACTCAAAACAGAACGGCTTATGATGTCGTTTTACAAGCAGAAAGTGGCTTTCTGAGTATGAGTGGAACAGAAAACGGAGAACTCTGTAAAATGCCAGTTGCCTTAATTGATGTTTTAGCGGCACATCACTTAAAAGAAGGTTTATTGCTGGCATTATTGCAACATCAAAAACAAGCGAAAGCATTAAAAGTTACAGTTTCCCTGTATGATGCAGCGTTAGCCTCTTTAGTAAACCAAGGTACAAATTGGATTATGGGAGGACAAATTGCGCAGCCTATGGGAACACTTCACCCCAACATTGCTCCTTATGGTGAACTCTTTTCTTGTAAAGATGAGAAGAAAATCGTGCTGGCCATTGGTACCAATCAGCAGTTCGTGAAACTTTGTGAAGTCCTGAATTGCGAAAACGTAAGCGTTGACCAAAAATTTTTAACCAACCAACTTCGAGTTAAAAACAGAGTGGACTTGGCAAAGGAGCTTTCCGTTGCAATAGCACATTTTAACCGAGAAGAGTTAATGCAACTCCTGTTGGAGAAACAAGTTCCGGCAGGTGCATTGCGGAACATGAAAGAGGTTTTTGAACTACCACAAGCTCAGCTTTTATTGCAGGAAGAAGTAAAAGAAGGTGAATATTTGAAAGCCGTTAAAAGTGTTGTTTTTAAGATTTCGGAATAATTCCTACCTACCCTTTTCAAAAAAATCTACTTGAACAATTCTTGCATTACCTCTCCTTTTCCTGAGGAGAATTCAAAATTCATTAATTCCGCTACAGTAGCTGAGATGTCTACTTGCTCGCGATTCATTGATAAAATTTGTCCATTTTTGAAGTCTGGACCTACAGCAAATAAATTGATATGTCTGCAGCCTGAACAATCGTCTCCATGTGAAATAAATCCATCCAAATGCCCATCCAAATGCCTACCATGGTCATTGGTCACAAACAAAGTCGTTTTATTCGCGTAATCGGCATCATTCTGAATCATATTCCAAATCTGATAAACGTATTCGTCTGTATTTCTTATTCCATCTAAATACGCATTCCAATCGTTTCGATGCCCTGAAGCATCAGGCTCTTTAAAATTAATCAGTGTCAGTTTTGGATGATGTGTGTTTAAAATACGTTGGATTTGAATGAAAGTCAAACTATCTTCTCTATATCCACTCCCGAGGCCATTGCCTCCACCTCCACAATTAGTAGATGGCATAAACGAATTGTACCAAAGACTATCTTGACAGTTCGAAAGCACCTGTAATTTATCCTTGCTTGTGATTAGCCAGGCCTTACTAGAGTCTGCTCCTGAATCTTTTAGCCAATGTTGAAAAATAGAAGCCTGATTAGGAATAGCCTGCCCGTTGTTGTCTAATGCTTGATAATTCCCTGTTGTTATTGCGGTATGACCGGGGTTTGTGAAGGTCACTCCATTGTTGTAAAAGTTGGTATAAACTGTTCCTTGAGCTGCCAAGCTATTCGCTAATCGAGGTTGATATTGATGCAATGAATCACCCCAAGTTTCTGTATATCGTGGTCCATCTATTACAACAATAACGACATTCTCGGTTTGATAACTTTTTGGCATTGCGGTTGGAATGATTTCGTTATCCGACTTATCATCTGAAACATTGCAAGAACTTAGTCCAAAAAAAAGAATAGTAATAATTAGTTGTAAATTCATAGGTGTTTGTTAAGGTTCAAAGTTATCTATTCAAAATTAAACTCTACCGCTGTTAATCTCTGCTTTTATTTCATTCAAAATAGAAAAACCGATAGATAGAAAGTAAAAAAGGCCATGCTGCAAAACACGGCCTTTAGTTACTCTATGGCATAACTTACTTCATCTCTTTCGTTATTTTCCATCTTAATCCTGCATAAATATTTCTGCCGAATATAGGACCCCAAACCATGCTTGCGTCAAATTCATTTCCAAATGGATTTTCTGCATCAATTATTGGGTTTTCTTGTTTAAAGTTCAAAATATTTTCAACTCCAGCATATACCGCCAAACGTTTGTTAAAGTTTCGAGTTACTTGTGTATTTAGTAACGAAAAGCTCGGCGAAAGCTCATTTCTTCGGTTGTTCACCAAGTTCCCTTCCGTAGAAGGAATTCGTTGTTCGCTAAACCACTGAGCTGTAAAATCTACTGTCCAATTTGACTCCTCTAGTGTCTTTTTGGTAGCGTAACCAAGGTTGATAAAGAAACGATGCTCTGGTGTAAATGGTTGCTGCAAAAGTACTTGATTTGCTTCTATTCCTCCTTTGTTAAAATCGGTTTGTACTTGCACCCAACGATACGCTACTCGAACATCTAAAAACTTAATCACTTCATAATCCACTTGCAGCTGAGCTGTATTGGAAAACGATTCTCCGGTTAAGTTGTAAATATTTACCTCGTAACTGTTCTCTAGATCAACCACTACTTGATTTTGGAATTGCGTTCGGTACACATCAAACTGAATACTTCCTTCCCTGTAATCTAAGGTGAAGCCTTTTGTTAAGTTGAAACCAAAATTCCACGCTTTTTCCATGTCCAATCCGTACACTCCATCCTCATTATCACCAAAGAAGTTAAATGCTCTAGCACTCGCCATTAGCGATTGTCTCTCCATTAATACGGTTGGAGATCGTTGACCGCTCCCGGCTAAGGCTCTTGCAACCAATGTCTCGCTCAAAGCATACCGCAAATGCAGTCGTGGTGAAGCAAATGCACCATATAAATTATGGTAATCCCCTCGTAAACCGGCAACCATGGTAAAATTGGCGTTGGGTTTAAACGTGTATTCAAAAAAGGCTCCAGGCGTTCGCTCTACCCGATCAAAACTTTGGTTTTCAAAATTTTCATCGTATTCATCGTAAACAAAACTTGCTCCTGTTTTAAACTGATGATTGGTATTGCCTATAATTGACTGATAAATAAAATTGGCATAACCACTTCGTTGGCGAACATCGTAGATTCTCTTCCCGAAAATTGAATTTTGCTCGTGTTGTTTCAATGACCATTGAAAGCCCATACTTTTATACTGGAAATCAGAGAAAACATACCCTATCTTTCCAAATAACTCTGCACTCTCAGTATCAATGTTTATGCGGTAAGGCCCTTGCCAGTTGATTGCATTTTGATTTTCACTAACATACTCATCGGTTTGACCACCAACCTTATCTTCTTTCAAAAAATGAATTCCAACTTGGCCCATTAAACCTTTATCAGAAGAAAACTTCCAACGATTCAGTGCATTGATTTGATTTTGCAATGGAAAATCTCTAAACCCATCGTCATTTCCATCTACCTCAAAAAAACGAGTGTTGCCATGCAACAATAAGGTTGTCCCAACATTTTTTGAAAGCTGTTCGGTATGTCCGATATTAAGTTCCGATCTACCACCTAGGTTAGTAAAAACATTGACAAAAGTCTGCTCACCCAAGTCAGGCTTTACCAACTCTACGTTAATTTGACCTGCGATGCTCTCGTAACCATTTACAACAGAACCAACACCTTTTGTTACCTGAATGGAATTCACCCAAACACCGGGCACAAACGACAATCCAAAGGCATTTCCAAGACCTCTAATTCCCGGCATATTTTCCCTTGAAATCATGGTATAAGGTCCATTTAAACCCAACATTCTAATCTGTTTGGTTCCGGTAACTGCATCTGTAAAATTGACATCCACTGCAGGATTCGTTTCAAAACTTTCAGAAAGATTACAACACGCCGCTTTAAAGAGCTCCTTTTCGTTCATTGTAGTAGTGGCCAAAGGATTGATGAATGACATTTGTGATGCTTTCTGACGATATTCTACGTCAACTTCACCTATTGTATTCGAGCTTTTCCTTAAGCGGATACTTAATGTCTCATTGAAATCAGTAATTCGAACTGTATCTGTTTTATACCCAATAAATGAAGTAATTAAAAATCGAGCATCATCTGGCACTACTAAACGGAAAAGCCCATTGGTATCTGTTGTTGTACCGTAATTGGTTCCTTGCCAATGAATATTGGCAAAGGGTACAGGTTCAATTCGACCTTTCTGATTTACATGCACCACTGCTCCGCTTAACTCCTTCTGTGCAAAAGACGTGCTAATCCCAACTTGCATGAGCAAGAGGACTATTAGTATATTTTTCATAATAACTAGCTGTTAGTCTTCACACTTCGCTCCGTCTCGGTAGCGGCAGCAGTTGGGCAGTTTTGCATAGCTAGTGCTATCAGCTATAGCAGTTGGAGTATCATGTCCATCAACAGATACGGCTGCTTGAATTTCTTCTAAGCTTACTTTCTTAGAGTTGTAAACTACTTTTAAGTCTTTGCTTTTCTTGTCCCAATCAGCTAGTTTAACGCCTTTTGTTCGCATCGCAGCGTCTTCTATTCTCTTTTCACACATGCCACAAACACCATCTACCTTAAAGGTTGACTCTTTAACTGTATCGTCTTTTTTTTGTGCGTAGGTTGCAGTAAATGAGAATACTGCTAGTATCAATAATATCTTTTTCATCTTGTAATTTTTATGTTTTTTTATTTTTAAATTCTGAGTGTAAATTCAGAATCAACCATAAAAAATTAACTGATGAAACTCTTGATAAAGGTGGTTATTGTATAGGAGAGGTGGTGGTTCGTAAAGGGAAATTTCAATTTCTCTCTGTTTAGGAATAGTTAAGACTGAGTGAAACAGATGAATTTGACTTGGACTTAATTCAAGACCTTCGTAAGTGCTAGATTGTTTGATCAGCTGAGTATCCAATTGATAAAATTCGCTTTCATCTTCACAGCAATCCATCTCTTTACCAACGCTACAAGTATCCTCTCCACTCTCATCTGCACAAGGATTGCTTTTTACGAAAAAGCTGATTTCAGCTAAGAAATCCCCACAATAATGCTTGTACACATTAATGCCTGTAGTGCTGCTCAGAAAACCGAACAACAGCAACAAACTTAAAAATGATTGTAGTTTTTTCACCAACCAAAAATACGAAAGGTATCGGAGAAGAGAAACAACTTGACAAACGTTAACAAACACTCGTAATAACAGCGTTTAATAGCCTAAATTTGCAAAATGGGAAAAGCACAGAAGAGCCAAGCTGACATACTTGAAAAACTGAACATTAAGAAATTGAATGAAATGCAAGTAAAGGCACAAGAAGCGATTCATTCTGAATCGGATGTAATTCTTCTGAGCCCTACTGGTACGGGTAAAACCTTGGCCTTTTTACTTCCCATTATTGAAAATTTGGAGGATGACTGCGAAGAAATTCAAATTCTGATTTTAGTGCCATCGAGAGAACTAGCCATTCAAATCAACCAGGTAATCCGTGAAATGGGAACCGGTTTTAAAACAAATGCTTTTTATGGAGGAAAATCCGGCTCAAAAGATAAAATGGATTTAAAACATCGCCCAGCAATTCTCGTTGGAACTCCAGGTAGAATTGCGGATCACATGCGAAGACATTCATTCACATCGGAGTTTATTAAAACCTTGGTATTGGATGAGTTTGACAAGTCGCTAGAAGTTGGTTTTGAGAAAGAAATGAAGGACATTATCTCTTCTTTATTCAGTTTAGAAAAGAGAATTTTAACTTCTGCAACGCAAGGTGTTGAAGTCCCTAATTTCGTTCGATTAAAAAATCCAAAAACCATTAATTTCTTAAAAGAAGGTAGCACTAAATTGAAATTAAGAAGTGTCCTTTCTCCTGAAAAAGATAAATTAGAAACCTTGGCGGCAACGCTTGCACACTTGGGAAATAAATCAGGAATTGTATTTTGCAACTTTAAAGATAGCATTCAAAGAGTAAGCGATTTCCTAGAAGAGAAAAACATTCCTCACGGTTGTTTTTATGGAGGAATGGACCAAATTGATCGGGAAAGAACATTGATGAAGTTCCGAAATGGAACGCATCGACTAATCATAGCGACTGATTTGGCAGCTAGAGGAATTGATGTTCCTGAGTTAAATTTCATTATCCATTATCAACTTCCGAATCGGAAAGAAGAATTTACCCACCGTAACGGAAGAACGGCAAGGATGAATACGAACGGAACAGCCTATGTTATTCATTGGAAAAATGAACCTTTTCCAGATTTTATTCCTGAAATTGAAGAGGAAGAGTTGACAGACCGACCAATGCCCTCTATTCCGGATTGGAAAACGGTATTCATTTCGGGTGGAAGAAAAGATAAAATTTCAAAGGGGGATATCGCTGGTATTTGCTTTAAAAAGGGGGATTTAAAACCAACTGATTTGGGAGTTATAGAATTGAAAGATGATTGCGCATTCATTGCCGTTCGAGCGAAAAAAGCCATTCCATTGATTCAAAAACTAAACAACACTCATTTGAAAAAGCGAAAAATAAGGGTAAATATCGTTTAAGTTACAAAGCTTTTCTCAGGCCAATGAAGATGAAAATCATTACCGAGTAGCCTATAAAGAAAGGAATGATATAAGCTTTCCACCCTACTATTAGAAAAACACTGATCAATAAAAGCTGGAAACCTAAACCAAAAGTAGAAACAGCTGTCATCAGCCAATTTGGTATTATTTTACCTTCTTCTGCATTGGAGTCAAGCCTGTAGATAATTTTATCGTAAATTGAATAACACACGGTATACATTACAAACAAGATATTTACTGCTCGCTGACTTTCATCTCCTAACGCTTTAGGTGTTCCTTTCTCAATTACTCTGCTCGTAGTATCTCCGTTTAGCTTACTTCTAAGTATTACATAATAGTAATTGTACAAAGTTCCCTGAAGTTGATAGCAAAAGAAAGCAAGAAAAGCCCACCAAATTGCAATTCCAGTCATGTCCCAAATCACCATAAAGATGATAAAATTGAGAATGATATCGGAAACTGAATCTAAATAGCGACCGGTATAAGAAGGTGTTTCCTTCATGCGTGCCAATTCGCCATCGACAGCATCTAAAATAGATTTTAGAACCAAAAAGAAACCGGCTAACCAATAATACCCTTCCAGCATAAATACAATGGAAACCAGACCTGAAATAACAAACCAAATGGTGACTTGCACCGGTGTAACTGAAGTATGCTTTAAGGAGGTTGCAATCTTTCTAGCAATGGGTCTGCCGTAGTCTGAAAGATCTATAAATTGATGTGCTTGAGGTAATTTGGACAAGGAGTAAATCTAAACTATTAAAAAAGTGAAATTAACATTATTAACGTTAAAATCGATGTTCGCTTTTACAAGTAAGACACCGCAAAAGCAATTTAGTTTAAATACTCCAACTACTCTTCAATCACCCCTACCGAATCAACGTTAGTGTGCCTTTTTTCTGTTTCTCTTTGCCGTCACTGGCAACGTAGCGAATGATGTACACATAAGATCCTAAAGCAGCATCTTTTCCTCCAATCGTTCCATCCCAACCTAGGTTGATGTCGTTGGTTTGGTAAATCTGTTCGCCCCATCGGTTGTAAATGCTCATTTCGAATCGGGTAAGGTCAAAAAACTGCCCTTTTGGACCAAAGGTTTTATTTACGCCATCTGGTGCAAATGCATTGGGAACATACATGAACGAGCCTTGCAAGGCTTCGGCAATGTTTGAATTGGAAACTTCTGATGTTAAATTATTGGGATAACCATTGACGCCAGCAGCGTTAAACGGCCCTTGAACGGCTTCTACTCGATAATAAAACTTGCCGTTTGAGTTGATTGCACTAGAAATATCATCGACAAATACATTGAAATCTTCCGCACTGTTGGGTGCTACTTGCTGGTAAACTGTGGTGGAATAAAAGCGACTAGATGTTCGGTAAATGTTGTAATGTGCTACCGTACTGTCCCAATCTAAATACTTGTTCCACCGCAAGGTATTTTTCATTCCTTCGTCGTTGGACTCAACTGTTAAATGGATGGTTCTGCCAAAGTTGGACATGCTCGTGATGTTTTCACAGTCGTTTTGAGATGCTACTTGGTAGTAATATTCTTGTGCTGAACCGTCGGCTGTTTCGTCTACAAAGCTAAATCGATCTTGATTGCCTAATGAATTGGCATTGATAAATGCTATCGGTGTTAAATCTGTTGCATTATTTCCTCGAAATACTGCATAGTTCTTTACAGGCGCTAAAGTATCTCTGTAGTACTCCACTTCTACTCGATTGTCTTCTAAAACCGTGGCATAGGTCAAATAATAATACAGCGGCGTGTCCTCATAATTGGAAAAAACCGAATCTACATTTGATTCAGGAGTTAACCATTGAGGAGCGTTTGGGTCTAACGATTTTGCTCGTATGTAATACTGATAGGTGATATTACCTTGTGTAATCAAATGATTGTAGGTAGAATCTACTGTTAATGAATTGGGCGCTGCTTGCCAATTCACTCCGCCATCAGTACTGAAAAACACTTCGTATTCTACTGCGTAGATTGGATTCAACCCAACGTATTGATTCCAAGTAATTAAATTGGTAGAATCACAGGCTTTCCACTCCACTTCTACATCCATGGATTTGTGGTAAGCAATGGGTTCTACTGCTGTATTGTTACACTTGTCCTTTGCTCTTGCACCCACCATTCGAACGGTATCAGTTGCATCTAGTATCGATTGTGGAAATGCTATATTCCGAATAGGTGAATTGTAATTTATCCAAACTGCAGAATCGGTTAAGAAGTTGGATGAACTTGGACGTAAAAACTCCAAACTGTCTGCCCCTGCTGCTGTTCCCAACCAATAGGCTCTGAGTTGATTTGTTCCCCTATCAAAAGTTAGCATCGCTAAATTTTCAGCTTCTGGTGGAACAGTATCTACGTGAACGGCATTGGCAACACTCGACTGCACTTCACAAGAAAAACCTTCTTGTATAAAGGCGTTATCCGTATAATTCAATCTATAGCTAACGGGTAAAATGCAGGTATCCAACTGCACGATTTCTTCAGACATTCCACCAAAATCTGCTGTTCCAATGGTGGTGAGTGCTTGTCCGTTTTGAGCTCCAAAAAGGGTGAAGAAATTACCTAATCCGGTATAATCTGGACCAGCAGGATTCCACGTTAAATCTGAAATGGCTTGGGGCACTCCTTGTCGTGGTGAAGCTGACAAGTAGATGGAACTAATCTCATTGTAGGCACTAAATTGTTTTCCATCGCAACCAGCCAAACTGGTAATTTCAAAATCGTATTGCTCGTTTTGAGCGTTGATTCCCGTAATGGTATAAGTAGAATCTGTTACAATTAAATTATCATCATCATTTAACGCAATTTGAGTCCATGCGGTAACACTTGCACGTTTGTATTGGATGTTGTAGTTGGCGAAGTTATTAACGGTGTCTTTTGCAGGAACCCAAGATAAAGTCACTGAACCGTCTGCATTCACATAGGTACAACGTGGAATTGGCGGACCTACCAAATCATCGGTTGCTAAATTAGCCGGGGCGGTATATTCATGAATGGCAGAACTATTCACTGCTCCTCTCGCGTCAATTGCTTCTACTTTGTAACGCAAGGTTCTTCCCCTGCTTACTCCGTCAATAACTACATTGGTAATCGTTCGATCGGTAACAATTGTATCCAATTGAAATCCATTTCCATCGCCCACATCTGCATAGACGTTGTAGCGGACAATGTTTGTTGGAAAACCAGTCGGCTCATTCCAATTCAACGTGTACTCTCCAGCACAGGAATTCGTTAAAGAACCTGTTGGTAAAATAGTGGTGTAGATTGCACTGTTGGTGGTATTCGCAGCGTTGCAGGCATCTACTGCTTCAATTATGATATTCTGACTGTTCAAATCAGCTCCTGTTAGCACCACCACTGAATCGGTTAAAGCATTGACCGAAGTAAGCAAGTTATTCGGATCTATGCTGTTGCTGTAAATATTATACCTTCCGGTGGTTAACTTCCCTCTGAGGTTAATTCTCAAAAACACCGTTCCGTCTGCTCGCACTGCAAGGGTATCGAAGCTTGGGTCTGGAATACCAGACCTTGCTTCCATAAATAGCGTATCTATGGTACTAAAGGTGCTAAAATACAAGGTATCCAAACTATCGCCTTGTATGGCGGAGCCTTCTTTCCAGGTAATGACCGTATCTCGTGCTTCTACTCTAAAACCTACGTAATCGCTGCAGGTAGTTGCTCCCACGTTAAAGGTGGTAGCATTGGTGTCGCCTACGGTGTACCAATTCGACGTATTTGCCACTCCTCCTTGTGAAATAGAATCATTCGCATGGATGTAAAAATGTGTTGGAGATTCATACACGAAGTAGGAATAAGTCTTCGCATTCATTGGTTTCGCTCTGTTCCAAGTTAAACGTGCCGTTGAGCGAATGGGATTAGGTGCTACACCAACTGGTGTTGCAGCTAATTCCATAATTCTAGCAGGTTCCGACCAAATGGAAGCATTGGTATCGGTACAACCAGACAGCGTTCGCATGCGAACATAGTAATCAGAGAAGATGCCTCGATGAGAATCTTTTGACTCTAAAATATTGTACCCGCTGTTGGGGTCTTGAACATTGTTAAAGTTGTAGGGTGTAAAATCTGCATCCCGCTTATCTTGTTGATAATTGGTGATGAATGCATTTCTCGACTGCCAAAACAAAGGAGGCTGACCATCTCGTGGTGTGGAACTGGTTGACTCGTAATGGTCGTTTTGTTTGTCTGGTGGATTAAACTGCCGAGCGGAATCGATGGGTGGAACCCAGCTGTACCGCGTTGTGCCGTCTAACAAAACAGATACTCCTTTCATGATGGGTTCGGTTAATGGAAGTGGATCTTTTACTCGAACGGTTACGGTAGGGTAGTTAATGCCGGGAACGGGACAATGATCGTCTTGCACGCGCATTACAAAATTGTAAATGCCTTCGTTTGCACCTGGTGTTTTGGTGGGCGAAAGAATGTGCTTGCAATCGGTTTGCCATACAAACTCTACTCCTATTACTCCGAGACCTTTAACTACGGTAATTGGTGGTGTTGCGGTGGGATCGATAAAGGGTGCAGGATTACCACGCAAGTAAGCACAAGGGTTTACGTCTATTCCCGTAATGTTACACGGCTGACCTACCGGGTCGCCAGGGAACTTTTTGGAAGGTCCATTTTTAGATTGGGTAAATAAAATTCCTTCGGGTACCATGGTGATGAGTTGAGAAAAGGGTGCAACGCTAATTCTATCGTTGTCTACCACTTGTATGGGAATGGAAACGGTTTGCCCTGCAGTAACGTTAGTAACCACAGAACTGTTGGGCACACCATTGATGAGCACCTCTGGGGCATTGTTGGGCAAGTTGGTGGATACCGGTAAATCTGGGCAATCAAATATGGTAATAGGAATTTCTCGGTACACCGTAGATATTTTTACTCCTTCCCGATAAGAATCTACTTGTACCGTGGTCCAATACCTCTTAACGCCTATTCCGCTATAAACGGCTAGCTTGGTTACTCCAGTTAAGGGGTCTAAACTAGCGGGTATATTGTTGATGTTAAAACTTTGATCTGGGGTAGGATTAGTGGGAGAAAAACGAGGATTATATCTAGCAGGAACTCGGATAAAAGGAGGATTCACATACGGTTGATCCCAAGAATACCCTAAAGAATCTAAATCCTCATCAATGGCCGTATGATTATAAGTGAACTCATAACCTCTACAAATGTAAGTAGCCGGTCTGGCGCTAAAAGTAGGTGACGAATCAAAACAAGGACCTGAAGTTAACCCGTTTGGCCCGGCGTACATTTTTGCCCTAAATAAAAATACAATTCCTATGGGGAATAAATTATCAATATTGGTGGACATATTAGACATGTTTGTAGTGAATTCCCATCCATCCGAGGGGGGGATTCCATAAAGGCTTATTGGGTTGGATTCATAATAAATTGCCTGTACCATTCCTGAATCGCCTCTTGAACAGCTAAACGGTTGATTTTGATACGGAGTGCATTGGGGTGATGTATCCCCATTATTAGAAGCTTGAATTCGAACTAGATCTGGTGATAATAATATTCTGTCCACAACAGGACCATTTGGGGAACTTAATGGTAATCTAGAGCTGCTAATATCTATGCGAACCCCTTGAAATAACCGCCCTCTATTACAAGGAGCATATTGAGTAATACTAAATATATATTGTCCATTTGGTAGGCAACGCCAGCTAATTTCTCCACCCATAGATACACCTGATCCAGTTTGGGAAAAACTAGCCAAGATGATATTATAGAGAATTAAAAAAAGTATACCCTTTTTTGTCATATTATGAAATTACAAAAAAATTGACTGGTTGTATAAATGTTACCCCACCCTTTACCAATAAACTTGATAATTGGTTTAGAACAAAAAAAATGCCGCTTATGAGGCGGCATTCATTTTTTTCTATTGAACGTTATTGTAATAACAAAGTTGTATTTTGACCGTTACCACCACAACTTGTTTCAAACCAAGATGCTGTATATTGTTGACAGCAACCGTCTTCATCATTTAAGGTGTAAGTATTGGGCCCAGTTACGGTACATGGAACGCAAGTAGGAGGCGGCGTAATAAATTGAACATCGCAAACGGAGCCATATTTTTGATGTATTCTGCTCACCGTTGCTGAAACGATGTGTGCTTCAGGACCAAAACCAAAACCTCCTCCTGGCCATGGAGCCGAGAAGTTAGCTCCGGGATTAACCAGTACTTGACCCAACCCTGTAGTTGGATTAATACATTGTTCGTCAACGTACGTAAATTCAACATAAAAAGTACAATCCGTGTTATTTTGGATGGTAGCAAACTGCGCCGATGCAGTTACTGTTAAAAATAAAACTCCCAGAAAAGTTAAAATAATTTTTTTCATAATAAAAAGGTTTTAGTAATTAATTAATAATGAGACTAAAGTAGAAAAAAAAAAAAATGAATTCCAAAAGTTTTCCCGTTTTTTATTTGAAAATTGTGGTTTTAATGAGGGTGTTTTAATGAATAAAATATTCCCTTGAAAAACCTAAATCACAATAAAAAACACAAGGTAAATTCTATAGTTTCCTTTAAAGATTAGCCCAAAAAAAGGGCTAGAAATAAATCTAACCCTCCAATTATTCTGCTATGCTAACTTATATTAACTCATCACCCCTACCGAATCAACGTCAGCGTGCCTTTTTTCTGCTTTTCTTTACCGTCAATGCCTACGTAGCGAATGATGTATACTCACTCTTGCAATATGATTGCTCCTTAAATCTATTATTGAAAGAATTGAATCGAAAATCTGTAAAAGCCTCCTCATCACCTTCATTTAATAAGACGACTAACTTTTCATCTGACAACTCAGATTTGTAGAGATCTACCTTCAACCTAATTTTCGAAATTGGCTTTTGTTGGTGCTTTTAATCTCGTTTTCCCGGTTTTCTCTTCTGCATCTCCAACAACTTCAAAACTCAGATTGTCCATCCAAACTTCTCCACCACCACTTAATAAAACTCCGTAATTAATAGTTTTACTGTTTTTAGGTACACTAAGAACGATCTCATATTTCTTCCATTCGGTAGTACCCTTTATTGATCGATCTTGCATGTTATCAAAACTCACGCTTCCTTTAGAATCGTCAACTCTCATCCACATACCGGCCCATCCATTAACATCATTCGATTTTATAAAACCAGTCAATTTTACTTTTTTGTCTAAATACATATCAGCATCAAACGTTTGCATAATGGTTCCAAAACCACTTTTTACTTTTGACGTTTTGGACTTGAGAAATGCAACTTTTCCATTTCTTTCAGCACTTTGCTCCACTCCTATTTCGTATTCGCTAGGATTAGATCCTGATAAGAACCATCCTTTTACTTTCTCATCTAATTTAAATGAGAAAAAGAGATATGCAGCTACTAATACAGTAGTTAATATTATCTTGGTTTTCATAATGATCAACTTAGGTTTTTTAAAAATATATACACCGATAAAACAGATGCGTTCAATTAAATATTAAAATAACATCAATTCTTTAACAGTTTGGTAGTTACTTTAAATTATTTTTATTTTTCAAATTGATATAACCCACTCGTGCAAGAGCAATTCCATTAAAAAATAGCAGAGCAGACGTTCCTAAACTCTGCTCATGAAATATAAGATAACTGAAGACAGCGCTCCTAAAATACCAAGCGCAATTATAAAATAATAAACTCCTTTTGACATCACTTTTTTCTTAAAGATAAAAGTGAAGCAATAGAATTAAAAAAGAAAATGGATGAGTGGTCAAAGAGTTTGACGAAATACCTATACCTTATTTGACAATTAGATTGACAGAATAGAACTCAAAATAATCGAGCGATTCGCAGCATGAAAGAATTACAGGTAGTTTAAGCATCAACTGCAGCTTTCTTCATTTTTCGGTACAAAAATGATTCGTAAATGTTTCTTTTTGCAAATCGTACCGGTATATCAGAATTAATCAGTTTTTGAAATACCTTTTTACTAACGCCAAAGTATTCGTAGCTATCGCCATTCGAGAAATCCATTTTGAGTACTTGTCCCTTTAAATCAAAATCTAAAATTCTGCTCGTTGAAGTTGTTTCTTTGTATTCCTCGAGGTTCGTTTCTTTCGTCTCGGGAGCGATGCTAATCAAAAAGTGATAGCCATCAATAATCTGCTGACTTTTAAGTTCAGCTTCTGCAAATTTTTCATCGTCCGCTTGAAATTTATCAGGATGCCATTCTTTAACTAAACTTCTATAAGTTTTCTTAAGGACTTTTAAATCTATCTCTGATTCTACAGAGAATAATTTTTTGTATTCGTTAATTCGCTTCATCTTCTGATTTTTTTCGGGCGGCGAAGTTAGCTAAATAAATGACTGGAAAGCATCTTATACTGTAATCAGTATTTCTGCACATTCAAACAATCCTTACATCTCAATTATGAGGTAAAATTATAGTTACTGTTACTTGCCTTTCACTTTAAATCGAATCCCTCCAATCTGCGTAACATTTGGCTTTTTAGGCTTGCTTGAATCAGTTTTTTTAGGCTTTACCCCCAAAGGCTTTCTAAATTCTTTTGGTGGCAAGCTTTTCTCTGCGGCTCTTTTACTTTCATCCGATTTAGGCTTGCGCTCCATCTTTCCGCGCTTGTATATGACCAACCCGTTTAAAAAGTTTCTTAGAATTTGATCTTGTAATTCCATGTACTTTTCATGATCTTCAGCTCTGAAAAAGGCACTCAATTCAGTTTTAGAAATATCGTAATCGACCAACTTTAAAATTTCAATGATATCTGTGTCTTTGAAACTAAGAGCAACTCTTAACTTTTTTATAATATCGTTGTTTGAAAGTGCCATGAATAGGAGTTTTTTTTAATGAATGACTAAAGTAAGCAATGCTAGTGCAACACCCAATAAAATTGGCACAAGCTTTTTAACACTAATGTGATGTTCTTCATTGGTTTCTAACAAAATAGTAGTTGAAAGGTGTAAAATAATTCCAATAGAAACTGCTAGAAATTGTTTGTAAATTGTTGTATCGGAAGTAAAACTACTTCCAATAAAAGCTCCAATGGGAGCCATTAAAGAAAATAAGAGGATCGCAATAAAAATTTGAGTATTCTTTAACTTATAGGCCAATAATAAACTACCTAAAATAATCGCAATTGGAACTTTGTGAAGTAAAAGCCCCCACAAATAAGAGCTGGTTCCCGTTTCATGGTTTAACTCGGTTAAAGGAAAAGATTCTAAAAAGGCATGCAGTCCTAGGCTTAAAAAAATCAAATATGGAAACCTGCCGATTTTCTTTGAGTTCACATGCGTGTGACCATGTTCTATTCCTCCGGAGAAATAGTCTAATACAAGCTGAAGAAAAAAGCCAATCAAGAGGTATAACCCTACTGATTTACCACCGGAATCGAACAATTCCGGAATAAGATGTAAGAGACATATTCCTAAAAGATAAGCTCCACTAAACGAAAGTAGAAAAGTTATTTTACCCTTCAGTTGTATTTGTTTTATAAACACTACCGAACCACTTAGCAAGCTAACCAAGAATAGACCTAAATACATCATTAGTTTATTTTTTGTACTTTAAAAATTAAACGATCTGATTTACTTTCATCAAACGGATTAAGCTCATAATCTCCATAAATAGATTGAATGTGAAGTCCTGAGTTTCTGAATATATCTTCAAAATCTGTTAAAGTCAACAATTTTACATGTTCCTTAAATTCAAAAGTATCCCCATCATCCTCAAATTTGATTGTTTTAACAATGAATCCATTATTAATATCCTTGTGTACGTTAAACTCAATATCGTCTCGTTGAATTACGTTTGATACAGGTAGATCTTTAACAACCTTTGCTACATTTAAGTAATCAAGAATTAAAAATCCTTCATTTTTTAAAGCTTTTGCGATTGACTCAATTACTTTTACATTATCCCCTTCCTGCTGAAAATAACCAAAACTAGTAAAGAGGTTCACTATCAAGTCAAACTCCGAATTAAAAGGCAAGTCTCTCATGTCTCCTGTTTGAAAGACTAAACCAGCTTCCGCATTTAAATTAGCAGCTTCAATACTTTGAGGACTCAAGTCCACACCCACTACATCGTTACCTAAATTATGAATTTGCAATGCATGACGTCCTTTGCCGCAAGCCAAATCTAAAACTTTACTTTGTTCGTGCAACTGTAAATCATCGAACAAGTTATTTATAAAGTGCTCGGCCTCAATATAATTTCTATAATTATATAAAAGGTGATAATACGGAGAGTCGAACCAACTTTTAAACCAATTTTGCTGCATTTATTTTATTTAAAGAACTGCCAAAGTTAGTTATTCATCTAAAAAAAGATACTTTAAAATAATTTATTATCATATTGTTAAATAATTTCGACCAAACAGTTGCTTTCTACGACAATTTTAATTTATTTCGTAAAGTATTATTTTGAGTTTTTTAAATACCGGTTATTTATTGCTGAGAATAAAAGTTAGAACTGTTTGGAATGGACATAAACATATATGATTTCTACAATAAGATGGAACAAGATAACATTATGTTATCTTTCAAAGGCAATGTTACATCTGAACTTTTGACCTCCGTCCTCCAAATTATGGAGTCAAAAATGGAGAAATTAAATGAGCCAAATCGAATCAAGAAAAAAGTGTATAACATTCTTGTCGAGGCACTTCAGAACTTGTATCATCACTTGGATAAACAACCAGACACTGCACCTCAAGGTCACAACACGGTTATCTTTATGATCGGAAAGAATGAAGATGATTACACCATTTTTACCGGAAACTACATTACAAACGATAACGCGGAGAAACTTAAAATAAGATTAGAAAAAATAAATTCATTAGAACCAGACGAATTAAAAGACTATTACAAAGAAGTGCTTAACAATGGAATGATGTCTGATAAAGGCGGCGGCGGATTAGGAATGATTGACATTGCACGAAAATCCGGCAAAAAGTTAGATTTTGACTTTCATAAAATAGATGAAGACTATTCGTTTTATAGTTTAAACATAAATATACCTCAATAATTAATATTAGAAAAGATGGAAAATTTAGTTATAGAAGGCAGTCCAAAGACACCAACTATTAAGTTCAACCCCGAAGAAGGAAAATTATTGATTCAAGGAAGGTCTATACCTGAAAATTCAATAGATTTTTACAAGCCTTTAGTAGATATTTTGGAAGAATATGCAGGAAATGTTAAAGAATCAACAAGAGTAGATATTGTTTTAGAATATTTCAATACGAGTTCTTCCAAGTGTATACTAGATGTCTTTAAGAAATTGGAAAAAATAAATGAAGCCGGCGGTGGTGTTGCCATCAACTGGCATTATGAAGAAGATGATGAAGATATGTTAGAAGCTGGTGAGGATTACCAAGCAATCATCAACATACCTTTCAAAATGGTTGAAATTGAAGAGGAATAAGAAACCTAACCAATAAATTATAGAGAATAAAAAAAGCCCTGCAAATTGCGGGGCTTTTTTTATTCTCTTTTTTGATAACTTATTCTTGATCTAAAGGGCTTTCAAACCTCATGTGTTTTACCGATTCACCAGATTCCTTTAATTCTAATAACGAATCTATTCCAATTTGAAGGTGCTTGTTCACAAATGTGGAACTCACCTTTTTATCACTTTCTGCTGTCTTAATACCTTCAGGAATCATTGGGTTATCAGAAACTAGTAGTAAAGCTCCATGTGGGATACTATTTACAAATCCCACTGAAAAAATAGTTGCTGTTTCCATATCAATAGCCATAGCCCTAATCTCACGCAGGTATTCCTTGAACTTTTCATCGTGCTCCCAAACCCTTCTATTTGTCGTATAGACTGTTCCTGTCCAATAATCAAGTTCATGCTTTTTAATCATGGAAGAAACTGCACGTTGTAATCGAAAACTAGGAAGTGCAGGTACTTCTGGCGGAAGATAATCATTACTTGTCCCCTCTCCTCTTATTGCTGCAATGGGAAGAATTAAATCACCCAACTCAGTCTTTTTCTTTAATCCTCCACATTTACCTAAAAACAGAACGGCCTTGGGCATTATCGCAGATAACAGGTCCATTACAGTTGCGGCCATAGCACTCCCTATCCCAAAATTAATAATGGTAATTCCATTGCTTGTTGCCGACTGCATCGGTTTATCGCTACCCTTAATTTCTACATCAAACTCCTGAGCAAACATTTTAATGTAATCACTAAAGTTGGTTAGCAAAATATATTCTCCAAAAGCATCCAAAGGAACTCCTGTATATCTTGGCAACCAATTATCTACTATCTCTTTTTTATTTTTCAAGTATTTATTTTTTTATTGAAACTAATTTCATTTCCTCAACTAAATGTCCTGCATTTGCGAATTTGTCAACTACAAACAACACATAACGTATATCAACCGAGATATTCCTGCATTGATTAATATCATAGTTAATATCACTCATTGTACCCTCCCAATTACGGTCGAAGTTCAGTCCAATTAATTCTCCGTTTCCATTAATTACTGGGCTACCTGAGTTACCTCCAGTCGTGTGATTTGATGCAGTAAAACAGACATGTAAACTCCCGTCTTCGTCTGCATACCTTCCATAGTCTTTGTCTTCTATCAATTTAACTAACCTTTCAGGTAAGTTGAAGTCAACATTATCAGGATCATATTTCTCTAAAATTCCTTTTCCACTCGTAAAGAAATCGTAAACCACTCCATCTTTTGGATTATAGTTGTCTACTTGTCCATACGCTAATCTTAAAGTAGAGTTCGCATCTGGATAGTAGGTTCCTGGAACATGATTTCTTAATCCTTTAACATAAATCTTGCTTAATGAATCAATCTCGTTGGAGTACTTATCATATTCTGGCCGGACCTTGTTAAAATAAATATTCCAGAATTCATTCATCAGCTTATAAACAGGATCCTTTGCCACTTTTTTAGCTGAACCTTTATCCCAATTAGAAATTAATTCCATTACTTGACTTTCCTCCAAGAAAGTTGATTTTTTAACATACTCTTTATAGTCATTAAGCAGCAAATCAGCTTTGTTACCTTTCATTGCAGCAGGAACATATTGTGGGTCTAATTTGGCCTTGTACTCCTGTAATAATGCTTGCGAGACATCTAATTCTGTTGACAAATCGAAGTTCTTAAAGTGTGCTTTAGTTTGCTCTTTTAATTGTTCAATTGTTTTCTCATCAACCTCCTCCCCTTTTTCAGCCTTAGCTACAAGTGAAGTAAAACGGTTTGCAAAACGCAACATTTCCATTTTGCGATAGGGAATCTCAACAAAAAAGCTACGAGCCAACGCATAGTCTTCAATTGCTTCACATCGCTTTTCTAGTTCAGAAAGCACAGAAGAATACTCTTCCATACCTGCAGTAGCTTTAGTAAAAGAAGCTTCTCTTTCTTGTTTTAGTTGAATGGCATTCGCTTTCTCAAGGCCTCCGTTTTCCCCAATCCACTTTTTCCAATAATTTGCAATACTTGCATATTTAGAGGCGTATTGAATACGAACCTTATCACTTGCTTTCATATGCTTGTCCATAATTTTTAAAGCTTGATCACGCACTTCAATTTGAGCAGGATTAATCACCTCTTTTATTTGCTTGATGGCATAGGATGTTAAAAATTCTTGTGTTCGTCCCGGAAAACCATACACCATGGTGAAATCTCCTTTTTTAACACCATCCATAGAAATGGGTAGGAAATGTCTTGGCTTAAAGGGTATATTGTCTTCGGCATAGTCGGCCGGCATGTTATCTTTATTCGCATAAATTCTAAACAGCGAAAAATCACCAGTGTGCCTAGGCCACATCCAGTTATCGGTATCTCCACCAAACTTCCCAATCGCTGAAGGCGGAGCACCCACCAATCGGATATCTTTATATGTTTCTGTTACAAACATATAATATTCATTTCCATAGAAAAAAGGTCGAATGTATGCTTCGTAGTGCGAATCTTTTGTAGTTGCTGCTACTTTCATTTTAATCCTTTTCGCAATTTCTACTTGTCTATCCTTTTCTGACAAATCTGATGGAATACTATCCAAAATATCACTTGTAACGTCTTCCATTCTGATAATAAAAGTTGCAGTGAGCCCAGGATTCATTAATTCCTGTGAATGATTCATAGCCCAATAGCCATTAGTTAAGTAATCGTTCTCAACTGAACTATGAGATTGAATCTGACCATATCCACAGTGATGGTTGGTCAAGATTAACCCTTGATCAGATATAATTTCTCCTGTGCAAAAACCTCCGAAAGAAATTATTGCATCTTTCAAGCTAGATTGATTTACACTATAAATATCTTCAGCTGAGAGTTTCAATCCCATACTTTGCATGTCCCCTTCATTTAAACTTTTTAGTAACATCGGCAACCACATTCCTTCTTTCGCAATAAGCATAGAAAAAGAAAGAATGACAGTTAAGAATAAAGCAGTTATTTTTTTCATCTTTAGTTCGCAAATTATTGATTATTAAATATTTGATATTTATTGTTGGCAATTCTGTTTGACCTTTCTGACACGGCTCAAATGGAACTTTAGCTTCTACGTAAATTACATTTTTTTAACTTCATGTAGTTCCTTTTACCAACTTTCACTTTCGTTTTTTTCTTTTTGGAGTGTTTCCTTTTTTTAGATTTATTTATCTATGGATACAACTCATTTATTTTTTAATTCCAAACGACTACTTTCTAATCCTCGGTATCGGAAACCGGAATCAGAAAAACGTCTATGCTTTTGATGTATATTCTTGAACATTGTGGAACTTTAGTTTTTCAATAATACGCAAAAGCAATCAGTTCATCAAGCATGAAAACCTTTATCCCCTTTCACAAAATAGGAAATCAAAAAGTAACGATAGTCGATGGTCTTCATCCTCATAATTTGTGTTTTTCACATTGGAAGGGTGCAAATTCTATTGAAGAAATTGCTGCTGACACTTCTGGTGAGATTGTGCTCAATGCCTTAGCAAAAAAATATATCGGAACTGAGAACCAACTCGTTTCTGCCACCCACTTCGACATCGATGGTTTTGTTGGGGTCTTCGCTTTGTTTTACCCCAAACCAGCGCTTCAATTTAAAGAGGAACTAATCACTATGGCTCGCATTGGCGATTTTAGAGAATTCAACCCTGATCATGAAAAAGACCACTTTGCATTAAAACTTTGTTGTTGGATGAATAAGGTTGAAAAAGACAAGTTCTATCGACCTTTTGAAAGTAGCGATGAAATTGAAAACTGTGTCGAAAAATTCGAATTCTTCCTTCCTCTTTTTATTGAAGTCCTAAATAATATTGAACACTATAAAAATGATTGGAAAGAAGAATATGATGCAGTTCTATTCGGGATTAACAATGAAGTATCATCAGAACTTCACGACCATGTTGGTCTAGTTAAGAAAGAATATAGGTATCCTTCAAATTATTATTCTTTGTTTAGTAAAACAGAAGGTTTTGATGTAGTACTTTCAATCTATCCGGAAAACCGCTACGAACTAGAATACAAATACACCGGTTGGATTGATTTAGCAAGTAGAAACAGTCTACCTAGGATAGACTTAAAACCGTTAGCTACCTTGTTGAACCAAGCGGAACAATCCAATTATACTTGGCATGTTGACTCCATTTCTGACACAGGTCCAATTTTAAGGTTGGAATCATCGAAACTATCCAAAGCAGACCGCTATGCGAACCCCTCTGAAAGAGAAATCCATTCTTCAAGTATTGATCGATTCGATTTTGAGAACACTATTTTAACTTACTTAGAAACAACACTTAAAGAAGTTAATCCAAAAAAAAATTGGACTTGGAGTGAAATGAGAAACCTAAAATGTTAATTTAAGTTTATGAAAAAGTCCAATTTTATAATTGCTTTACTATTTATAGTAAACTCATTATCAGCTCAAAACATTAAGGAACAACTTTTTAATTTACCTGATATTATTTTTGAAAAGGTGCTAACACCTGTTGGCTATGAAGGGGCGTATGAATTAAAAATTCGACAACCATTAGATCACAATGATCCATCAAAAGGGTATTTCTACCAAAGAGCATTTTTAAGTCATGCAGGATTTGATGAGCCAACTGTTATGGTTACTAACGGTTATGCAAATGCAAGAAATCGTATTTCCGAACCTGCTGAGTTACTAGGAGCCAATCAAATTACAATTGAACATCGATTTTTTGGTGAAAGTCTACCAGATTCAATGAATTACACTTATCTAAATTTAGAACAAGTTGCAGGTGATTTGCATCACATTAATGAAATATTTCGAACCATTTACAGCGGAAAGTGGGTTTCCACAGGCATAAGTAAAGGAGGACAAACAACTATTTTTTACCGTTATTTCTACCCTAAAGATGTTGATGTTAGCATGCCTTATGTCGCACCTTCAACTCAAGGACTGGAAGACCAACGTATTTACACCTTTCTCGACACTGTCGGTAATTTAGAATGCAGAAATGCTATAAAAGAAGTACAACTAAGATTGTTTCAAGAAAGAGAGAACATTTTACCTTTATTAAAATGGTACGCTCAAGGTGCGAAGCTTCAATTTAACTACCTAAAATTTGAAGAAGCCTTTGAATATGCTGTTTTGGAATATCCTTTTTCTTTTTGGCAATGGGGATCTAATTGCGAAGACATTCCTGGGAAAGAGGCCCCTATTGAAACGGTACTATCTCACTTCTTAAAAGTCTCAGGTCTTGAGTTCTTCTCTGACGAAAGCATGAAAAACTTTGCTTCACATTATTATCAAGCAGGCGCTCAAATGGGGTATTACGGTTACGACATTTCTGAATTCAAGGAGTATATAGTAGCATTGCCCAACGACAAAAATCCTTCAGCAGTATTTATGCCGAACAAAATGAAAGTAGCATTTGACAATACTGTTCCTCAGAAAATGCAAAAGTGGATTAAAACCAATGGAAATCGATTCATTTATATCAATGGTAATAAGGACACATGGTCTGTTACTGCTGAGCGACCGCAAAAAGGAGTTGACGCCCTTTGGCTTTTCTTAAAAGACAAAGACCATGGAGCGGCAAGAATTAAAAACATGACTCCTGCCGAACGTGAGCAAATGATTGCTGCTTTGGAAAGGTGGTTGGAGTTAGAGATTGAGTAACCATGTGAACTTGATAAATAAGTTGATCTAGCGAAGATCAAAATATCCTAGTGGGCAAAAAATTGAAATTGGTAAAATATTGAATTGACTGTACACAGATTCTATTGGTAATTTTAAACCATGGAATTCAAACTTGTTTCTGATTACAACCCTACAGGAGATCAACCACAAGCAATAAAGCAACTCGTTGAGGGTGTGAATGAAGGAGTGACTGCCCAAACACTTTTAGGTGTTACCGGTTCGGGGAAAACTTTTACAATTGCCAACGTAATTCAAGAAACAGGTAGACCCACTTTGGTGTTGAGTCATAACAAGACCTTAGCTGCTCAACTGTATGGTGAATTCAAACAATTTTTTCCTGACAACGCAGTAGAATACTTTGTTTCTTATTATGACTATTATCAGCCAGAGGCTTACATTCCAGGTTCTGACACTTACATTGAAAAGGATCTTTCGATAAACGATGAAATTGAAAAACTTCGATTAAGTGCTGTTTCTTCCCTGCTCTCTGGGCGTCGAGATGTCATTATTGTTTCTTCTGTATCCTGTATTTACGGTATCTCAAATCCTTCAGATTTTAAACAGAATGTAACCCACATTAAGGTTGGTCAGCTTATTAGTCGAAATAAATTATTGCACCAATTTGTAAGTGCATTGTATTCTAGAAGTTCCGGTGATTTTACAAGAGGAAAGTTTCGAGTAATTGGTGATACTGTGGATTTGTTTCCTGCATATGCAGAAATAGCTTATCGGATTAGCTTCTTCGGTGATGAAATTGAGGACATTCGGTCGTTTGACCCAAATAACGGAAACACCATTGAGAAGTTTCAAGATTTAAACATTTACCCTGCCAATATTTTTGTGACCACAAAAGACCGGATGAACGATTCCATTTGGCAAATTCAACAAGACATGGTAAAGCAAGTTGAATATTTTAAAGAAATTGGCAAACCACTCGAAGCAAAAAGACTAGAAGACCGTACCTTATACGATTTAGAAATGATGAAAGAGTTAGGGTATTGCTCAGGAATTGAGAACTATTCTCGCTATTTTGATGCAAGAGAGCCAGGCACTCGCCCATTCTGCTTGATTGATTATTTTCCTAATGATTACTTGTTGGTTGTGGATGAAAGTCATGTTACTGTATCACAAGTAAATGCTATGTATGGCGGAGACAGATCGCGAAAAATTAACTTGGTAGAATATGGTTTCAGATTACCAGCCGCTATGGATAATCGGCCTTTAAAGTTTGAAGAATGGGAATCGTTGCGCAACCAGGCTATTTATGTGAGTGCTACACCTGCAGATTATGAGATAAGAGAATCTGAAGGAGTTATCGTGGAGCAAGTAATTCGACCGACAGGGTTATTAGATCCTATTATTGAAGTTCGTCCATCGCAAAATCAAGTCGATGATCTAATGGAAGAAGTTGCCATTCGTGTGGAGAAAGACGAAAGAACCTTAGTTACTACACTAACAAAAAGAATGGCCGAAGAGCTAACGAAGTACTTTATTAAAAATGGCATTAAAACACGATACATTCATTCTGATGTAGACACGTTGGAACGAGTTGAGATATTGCGTGACCTACGTTTCGGAGTATTTGATGTCTTAGTTGGAGTCAACCTATTAAGAGAAGGGTTGGATTTACCTGAAGTTTCATTGGTTGCCATTATGGATGCCGATAAAGAGGGTTTTTTGCGTTCAGGGCGTTCGTTAACTCAAACGGTTGGCAGGGCTGCACGAAATGTGAACGGTATAGCTATTTTTTATGCCGACAAAATTACAGGTTCGATGCAGAGAACCATGGACGAAACGGATCGACGAAGAGAAAAACAGATTGCCTACAATACAAAACACGGAGTTGTTCCTCAAGCGTTAAATAAGAGTAAGGAAAATGTATTGAGACAAACGGAAGTGGCAGATGGAAGTAAAGCACCAAGGAAGTATAAAATGGATGAAAGCATTCCTCTTGCTGCTGACCCCGAAACAAAATACCTTGGGAAAGCGGACCTTGAGAAGTCATTAAAGCGGACCAGGAAAGAAATGGAAAAAGCCGCTAAAGAAATGGACTTCATTATGGCTGCTAAATTGCGTGACGAAATGTTTGAATTGGAGGCAATGGTGAAGAAGGCCAAATAAAATATTCGTGTCAGAAAAGCCTGTTAATCATTGAACTATTTTCCATTTCCCTATATTGAGTTAATATAAATTAAATTTCTTTTGGTATATTTACTTATAGTAAATGAAACTATAAGAACTCGCTACATGTTAAAATCGACTATTTCTTCCCTACTTTTCTTTTTTATTCTAACCCCTTTTTCAGCTCAAATTATACAAGATGACTTTGAAGGTAATGGAACTATTACGAGTTGGTTTGGAGATGACTGCGGACTTGTAACAAACTTCAACAACCCGCAATCAAATACAAGCAACTCTTCTAACAAGGTATTGAGTTATCACGACATTGGAGGTCAATATGCGAATATTCGCTTTGATGTAGGTCGAAATTTAAACTTATCCAACTTTCGCACTTTTACCTTAAAGGTTTACGTTCCATCTTTAGGAATAACCGGAACACAAAACAATCAAATTTCATTAAAATTGCAGGATGGGAGCCTTGCAGCGCCATGGTCCACTCAATCAGAAATTGTAAAGCCCATCCAATTGAATACCTGGCAAACGGTTTCGTTCGATTTTGCAAATGACCCGTATATCAATCTTAATGCAAACTCACTTCCTCCAACTCAACGGACAGATTTCAACCGAATTCTAATTCAATTGAATGGTGAAAATAACAATGATCAAGTTCTAGCTTACATTGATGATTTTTATTATTTCGATAGTATAATACCTCCGCCAGTATACAACAACTTAGTGTGGTCTGATGAGTTTAGTACAAACGGTCCTGTAGATGCAACAAAGTGGTTTCACCAAACTCAACTACCTCAAGGAGGTAACTGGTATAATGGAGAAATTCAACATTATACCAATCGAACTGCAAATTCTGTGGTTAGCAATGGTGAATTGAACCTTATTGCCAAAAGAGAAAGCTTCACAGATCAAGGTCACACCAAACAATTCACTTCAGCTAGGCTAAATTCGAAGTTTGCATTTACCTATGGTAAGGTTGAAGTGCGTGCTAAAATGCCTACAGGTGTGGGAACGTGGCCGGCGATTTGGATGTTGGGAAAAAACATTACAGAACCCGGTGGTTATTGGCAAACTCAGAATTTTGCAACAACTCCTTGGCCGGCATGTGGTGAAATCGACATTATGGAACATTGGGGTAACAATCAAAACTATGTATCAAGTGCAACGCATACCACATCAAGCTCAGGTAATACCATCAATACTGGTGGCCGTATGATTCCTACTGTTTCAACTGCATACCATGTTTATACCTTAGAGTGGAGACCAGATCGATTGATTTTTAGTGTTGATAGCATTGTGCATTTCACGTATCAACCAGCAGTTAGAAATAACAGCACTTGGCCATTTGATGCAGACCAATACATTTTACTGAACATAGCTATTGAACCAACCATTGCCTCTAGCTTTACTCAAAGTTCAATGGACATCGATTACATTAGAATTTATCAAGAAACACCGGTTGGTATAAAAGAAAATAAAACCACTCAAAATTTATCTCTCTACCCTAATCCTGTAAATAATGAACTAACTATTCAGTTGAATTCAAATTCACAACAAACTATAACCGTCCAAATTTATTCTATCGAAGGAAAGTTGATGAAAACTTCAAACTCCATTGTTCAACGTAATCAGATAAAAATCAATCAACTTGACGATTTAACAAATGGGTTATACTTCATCTCGTTTGAGTTAGAAGGTCAACTTCAACACACTAGGTTTATTAAGCGATAACCTACAAGTAAAGCAGTACTTTACATTGAGAATAATTTCGTTGCGTAAAGTTCTCGCTAATCTGTTTTATTACGATATCATTGGCGAACCATCTTATAGTGTTCAATCTCGCATTCAACAAATAAATCACCAACTTTTTTAAAGCCTTGTCGCTCGTAAAAAGGAATTGCCTTAAGCTGAGCATGCAAGTACATGGTTTTCTTTTCGCTTGATGCAGATTTTATAACAGCCTTCAAGAGCTGTTCCCCGTATTTTTTCCCGCGGTACTCTTTTAAAACTGCAAATCGCTCCAACTTCACCTTCTCTCCCACTCTTCTCCAACGCGCTGTTCCGATGGGTTTATCGTTAAAACTCAATAAAAAGTGCTCACACTCGTCTTCAAATTCATCAAATTCATCTTGTTCCTCAACCTGTTGTTCCTGAATAAAGACTACATCTCGAATTTCGCGAGCTTGTTGAAAGAGGGATTCATTCCCTGTTCTGAATGGTATAATTTGAAGAGTCATATTCTTTATGATTTTTTAGCTAAAATGCTTAACATAAATTAACAGCGGAAAGTGCCACACCGCAATGCTTGTGGATACTTTAGCAAGCCAAATTTAACAAAGAATGGAAGAAAATAATTCGATGAATGAAAACGTAGAAACGACTGCCGTTCCAAATGGTAGTTCAATGGATATAAGAGCATTAAACGAAAAAATTCAGAAAGAGAGCTCGTTCGTGGATTTGTTAACCATGGAGATGAACAAGGTGATTGTTGGTCAGAAATACATGGTAGAACGACTTTTAGTAGGTCTACTTTCTGACGGTCATATTTTGCTAGAAGGTGTTCCAGGTTTGGCAAAGACGCTAGCTATTAACACGTTGGCAACAACTGTTAAGGCAGATTTTAGTAGAATACAATTTACACCAGATCTATTACCGGCAGATTTAATCGGTACCATGATCTATTCTCAGAAAAAAGAAGAATTCTCAATTAAGAAAGGTCCCATTTTTGCCAATTTTATTCTTGCAGATGAAATTAACCGTGCACCGGCAAAAGTTCAATCAGCTTTATTAGAGGCCATGCAAGAAAAGCAAGTAACAATTGGAGACACGACCTTTCCTTTACCCAAACCATTTTTAGTTTTAGCAACGCAAAACCCTGTAGAACAAGAAGGAACTTATCCTCTTCCAGAAGCTCAGGTGGATCGATTTATGCTTAAAGTGGTATTAGACTACCCTAAAAAAGAAGAAGAAAAACTAATTATACGAAGCAACATTGCCAAAGCAGGAATGCCAAAAGCAAGTGCAATCTTGACACCTGAAGATATTGTTAAGGCTAGAGCAACAGTGCGGGAAGTATACATGGACGAGAAAATCGAGCAATACATTATCGACATCGTATTTGCTACTAGAACTCCTGAAGAATACGGATTAGGGCATTTGAAAGAATTAATTACGTTCGGAGGTTCACCAAGAGCGAGTATTAGTTTAGCGTTGGCTTCCAAGGCATATGCTTTTATCAAACGAAGAGGTTATGTTATTCCTGAGGATGTTCGGGCCATTGCAAAAGATGTACTTAGACACAGAATAGGCTTAAGCTACGAAGCTGAAGCTGAAAATGTGACGACAGAAGACATTATTAATGAAATTTTAAACGCTGTTGAAGTACCTTAAATTCTAAAACATTGAGTAATTCAACGAAAAATACACAAGAGCTACTCAAAAAAGTTAGAAAGATAGAAATCAAGTCGAAGGGGTTATCTAACCAAATCTTCTCCGGTGAATATCATTCTGCTTTTAAGGGTCGTGGTATGGCCTTCTCAGAAGTACGTGAATATCAGCTTGGCGACGAAATTCGAAGTATTGATTGGAATGTAACAGCTCGTTTTAACTCTCCTTTTGTTAAGGTTTTTGAAGAGGAACGGGAAATGACCGTAATGCTTTTAGTGGACATGAGCGCTTCCAAAGCATTTGGTACTAAAAAGCAGTTAAAGCAAGACTTAGTTACTGAACTATGTGCTGTTTTAGCCTTTTCTGCCATTCAGAACAATGACAAAGTAGGTGTTATATTTTTCAGCGATCAAGTAGAGAAGTTTATTCCTCCAAAAAAAGGAAAGAGCCATATTTTGATGATTATTAGAGAACTCATCAATTTTACTCCAGAACATAAAGGGACCGACATAAAAGAAGCGCTTCGGTACTTTACCTTGGCCATTAAACGCAGATGTACAGCATTTTTAATCTCTGACTTTTTAAGTGAAGGTTTTGATGATGAACTAAAGATTGCAAACCGGAAGCATGATTTAATCGCATTACAAGTGTATGATCAGAGAGAAATTGAAATACCCAATATAGGGTTAGTGCAGTTCGAGGATGCCGAAACCGGCCAAGTATGTTGGTTTGACACTTCAAAAGAAAAAAACCGCATTGCCTACAAAGCAAATGGCTTAAAAAAACACGGTGCCATTCGAGAAGCATTAAAAAGAAGTGGTGTTGATCATACGAGGTTAGCTACACACGAATCTTACATTCAACCATTAATGACACTATTTAAACGAAGAGGATCGAGATGATAAAACAAATAGGTGTTTTAGTTATTTTTTTATTGAGCTTTTTTAGTTATTCCCAAGCACAGGAATTCACTGTAAAATTGAGCTCTCCGGAAATTAGAATCGGTGAACAAGCTACTTTGGAATTGGAATGTCGTTTTTCTGCTGCAGAAAAACAGATTATGTTGCCTGCTTTAAAAGATACCATCTCTAAATTTATTGAAGTAGTAGCTATCTCTAAAATTGATACCACTTTTGACGAAGATGACATTACCAGCAAATTTTTTACTCAAAAAATCACCATTACTTCTTGGGATAGCGGATTGCATGTAATTCCACCATTAATGGCAATTGTAGGAAGTGACACGTTATATTCTGATCCAATACTGCTATCTGTTACTACCGTAAAATTGGTGGAAGAGCAGGATATAAAAGACATAAAAGGAATTATTGAAGTCCCTTTTTCTTTGTGGGATTGGATTTTAGCCCACCAATTTGAAATTGGTGTTATTATTAGCGTCTTATTGATTTTACTGATTGTCTACTTCATTTACCGTAAGTATGCTAAGAAGTCAGATTCTGAAGAGGAACAACCTGAAACTCCTAAAGAAGAAGCGGATATTATTGCCAATCGAAAATTGAAAGAACTAGAAAGTAAGAAAATTTGGCAAGCAGGTGATGTGAAGGAATACCACTCCCAACTTTCATTCATTACCAGGGAGTACATTGAGAACAGGTTTAATATTAATGCATTGGAGCAAACGACAGACGAAATTGCGATGCTCCTTGTTGCTCATCCTGAAATTGAAAAAACAGACTTGCAACTACTCATTCAAATGTTGCAACTTGCCGATATGGCAAAATTTGCGAAGCAAAAACCAATTGATGTAGAAAATGAACAGGCCCTAAAGGCAAGCTATGCTTTCATTGAGCATACCAAGGTTGTTGCGAGGGAAGAAAGTTCAAGTGAAGAAGAAGAAACTGTAAATCCTACTGAGAAAGATGCTTAGATGGTGGAATGACATACAATTTGCCAATCCTGAACTGTTTGTTCTGTTTGCATTGATTCCAATATTAGCTTTGGCGTACCTTTTTCGTTTGAAAAAGCAAAAGGCACGAATTACCCTTTCTGGACTTCAATTTTTACCCTCTGAGGCGAGCAAAGTTCAACTTTATGCCCGACACATTCCTTTTGTGCTGAGCCTAATTGGTTTTAGTTTATTAATTATTTGTTTGGCTCGGCCCCAGTCCTCTTTAAGTTGGCAAGACGTAACTACCGAAGGAATTGACATTATTATTACGATGGACATTTCAAGTTCCATGTTGGCCGAAGATTTAAAACCAAACCGCTTGGAAGCTTCTAAAAATGTTGCCATGGATTTTATCTCGAATCGGCCCAACGACCGAATCGGCTTGGTAACATTTAGTGGTGAAAGCTTTACCCAATCGCCATTAACTACGGACCATTCTGTACTTAAAAACTTGTTTAAGGATGTAAAGAATGGAATGATTGAAGATGGTACAGCTATTGGTTTAGGGTTGGCAACTGCTGTGAACCGAATTAAAGACAGTGATGCTAAAAGTAAGGTAGTGATTTTGCTAACGGACGGGTTTAACACAACAGGTACAATTCCGCCATTGACGGCAGCAGAAATTGCAAGAGAGTTTGGCGTAAGAACCTATACCATTGGACTTGGAACGAATGGCATGGCACCTATGCCCTATCAAAATGGATTTGGGGGAACAAGTTATCAAAACGTAGAGGTGCGAATTGATGAGCAAACGATGAAAGAAATTTCTCAGATGACAGGAGGAAAATACTTCAGAGCAACTAACAATAGGAGCCTTGCAGCCATTTATGAAGAAATTGATCAATTGGAAAAATCAAAAATTGAAGTAACAGAATACCGCAAAAAGAAAGAAGAATTTTTTCCTTTTGCACTAATCGCAGGAATTGTTTTTGCACTTCAGTTTATGATTACCAACACCATTTTTAAAACCATTAATTAATGTTTCGATTTGAACATAGCTATATTTTGTGGGGCTTACTTTTAGTTCCCATATTTCTACTATTGTTTGCAGCAATCAAACGTTGGCGGAAAAAATCGAGAGCAAAATTTGCAGAGTATGACTTATTCGTTCAATTAATGCCTGAGTATTCAAACTTTCGCTACAACGCCAAGTTTATCCTCTTTTTAATTGGGTATGGCCTATTGGTAATAGGAATTGCAAACCCACAGATTGGAACAAAAATAGAAGAAGTAAAACGAGAAGGAATAGACCTGATTGTTGCTGTTGATGTTTCGAATAGCATGAAGGCAGAAGACCTCTCGCCCAACCGATTGGAACGGGCCAAAAGAGCCATGTTACAAATGGTAGAGGAATTGAAAAGTGATCGACTTGGAATTATTGTATTTGCAGGGCAGGCCTACACTCAATTGCCGATTACAACAGACTATTCTGCGGCCAAGCTATTTTTAAATACAATTGATACTGACATTGTTCCCACGCAAGGGACAGCCATTGGGACAGCCATTGATTTGGCCATTGAGTCGTTTGACTATGAGTCTGGTGGTAGTAAAGCATTGGTTATTGTAACGGATGGAGAGAACCACGAAGACGATGCCATTAAAGCTGCAGAAAACGCAAAGGAAAAAGGTATTCAAGTGTACACCATTGGTATGGGTAGCCCAAATGGAGCGCCGATACCATTGTTCAGAAGAGGTCAGAAAATAGGATATCGACAGGATAACGATGGAAACACGGTAGTGAGTAGTTTGAATGAAAACATGCTGAAGGACATTGCCTCAAATGGTGGAGGAATCTATGTGCGAGCAACAAATGCAAATGCAGGATTTGGAGCTATTTTAGATGATTTAAGTGGTTTAGAGAAGGCAGAATTCGAAAGTCAAGTGTACACCGATTATGAAGACCGATTTCAGTTCTTTATTGGGGCTGCGTTTTTCCTTTTCTTGATTTCAATTCTGATTGTAGAGAAGAAAGGAAAATTGGCGAAAAATATAAACTTATTTGAAGAATGAGAAAGTTAATTCTAATACAACTGTTGCTTTGTTTGGGTTTTGCTTCTCAAGCTCAGTCGGCTTATCAAGAAATTAGAGAAGGAAACGAACTTTTTAAAAATAACTCCTTTGAAGCGGCCACCAAAAAGTACCAAGAAAGTATGGCCAAAGACATTGAGCCAGTGGAGTCCTCTTACAACATTGGAAACGCTCTTTATCGCCAAGAAAAGTATGAAGATGCTGCTAGATACTTTAACCAAGCAGCCAACAAAACAGAAGATAAAATTGTAAAATCAAACGCTTACCACAATTTAGGTAACGCTTTGCTTAAAGAGGAGAAGCTCGAAGAAAGTGTAAAAGCATACAAAAGCTCGTTACGAAGTAACCCTCAAAACGAAGACAGTAGGTATAATCTAGCCTACGCTCAAAAGATGTTGCAACAGCAACAAGAACAAGAGAAAAAAGAGGATCAAAAGGAAGACGAAAAGAAAGAAGACCAAGAAAACAAAGATCAGCAAGAGAATAAAGACGAAGAAAAAAAGGACGAAGAGAAAAAGGACGAAGAGCAAAAAAGCGAAGAAGAGAAAAAGCAGGAGGAGCAAGAAAAGCAAAAGCAGCAACAACAAGAACAACAAGTTTCAAGAGAAGATGCCGAGCGAATATTGGAAGCTTTGAATCAAAAAGAGAAAGAACTACAAGAGAAGTTGAAGAAGAAAAAGATTAAGGGCGTAAAGATTGACATTGAGAAAGATTGGTAAACGAATTAAGGTTTTCAATTGCAAATGAAATCTAATTCTTGAATACCGAGAATTGAGTTAAAAAAACGAATGAAAAAAGCATTTATAACTTACATTTTACTACTCGTTAGCGTAGTATGTTCTGCCGCAGCAAATGAATTTACTGTGAAAGTGAGTAGTTCTGCGGTTGAAGTTGGACAGCGATTTCAGGTGACTTTTACGATCAACGCTCAAGGAGGCAACTTCTCTGCTCCCACCTTTGATGGTTTACGAGTGCTAGGAGGACCTAATCAGTCGCAGAGCATGCAAGTTATTAATGGTAAGGTAACGCAGAGTAATTCGATTAGTTATGTGCTCGTTGCCCCAAAAAAAGGAACCTACACCATAGGTGCGGCAAGTATTGAAGCGGACGGAAAAACTAAAAAAACCGAACCTGTTATAATTCAAGTTGTCGACAATGATCCTAATGGTGCAGCAGCTCAACGTGATAAAAATGAAAAACGAAAAACGGAAGCAGAGCAACTACAAGAGTATGTTTTTGTAAAAGCTACAGTTGACAAACGCCAAGCGTACGTTGGCGAAAAAGTAACCGTTACGTATAAGCTTTATTCACGTTTGAATTTGAGTGGCTTGGACTTGGAAGCTCCAACAAGGTTTACCGGTTTTTGGACACAAGATTTACAAACCTTGTACGGCAGAAACATTCAAAAATCGAGAGAGAATTATCAAGGTCAGGTGTATGATATTGTTGAATTACAACAGACGCTACTTTACCCTCAGCGCAGTGGTGATTTAACTATAGACGCCCTTGGAATTTTAGCGAAAGTACAGATACCTAGAAGAGCGAAAACAGCTATGGAGCAGTTTTGGGGCGGTGGGTATGATTTGAAAGAGGTGATTGCTAAAAGTAAACCCATAACGTTGGAAGTAAAACCTCTACCCTCGAAAGGAAAACCTGCTAACTTCTCTGGTGCTGTAGGTAAATTCAAGATGAAAATGAGTGCCAACAAGGACAGTTTGGTAGCCAACGAATCGGTTAACGTTACGATTGACATCAATGGAACCGGTAACCTCCCTTTGATTGGTGCACCAGATTTAAAATTTCCTGCAGATTTTGAAGTCTACGATCCTGATATCAAGAATAACTTTAAAACAAGTTACAACGGTTCTACAGGGGGCAAATCGTTTAATTACTTGGTAATTCCAAGACATTCGGGTGAGTTTACACTTAAACCTTACAAATTCTCTTATTTTGATGTGAGCACTCAGAAATACAACACCATTACTGCTGACCAAATCAACATTTATGTGGAGAAAAGCGATGAAGAGGAAAGTGTGGTATTTAGCGGCAGAAGAAAAGAAGATGTTCAATTAATTGGAACAGATATTCGTTTCATCCATATTAACAACTTGAACTTACTCAAGGCAGATGATTATTTCTACGGCTCTAAACTCTTTTACTTAATTCTCGTAGCTATTATTTTATTTGGAGTACTACTGACACTTCTTGCCAAACGAAACAAGGCCATACTCGGCGACAAACAAGGGTTGCGAAAATCGAAGGCAAGTAAAATTGCTAAGAAACGGTTAGCACAAGCTAAAAAGCACCTCGATGCAAAAGAGAACGCGAAGTTTTACGAAGAAATATCAACAGCTTTGTTTGGTTATTTCGCCGACAAGTTCAATTTAGATGTAGCTGATCTTTCACAAGAAAAAATCATGGCCACATTGAAACAGAATGGTCATTCAGATGAAATTGGGAGTAACGTGAAAAGCATTTTAGAAGAAACTGAGATGGCACGTTTTGCGCCGGAATCGAGTATTAATCCAACCATACTCTACCAGAAGTCTGCCGCACTTATTCAGAACTTAGAAAGTTAAATGCTATGAAAAACACCACCTTTTACCTTCTTTGTTTTCTTTTATTTAGCAGCTCTCTTTGCGCTCAAAGCGATCCGTTGCAACAAATGAATGAAGCAAATACAGCTTATGAAGCAGGTGACTTTGAGTCTGTAATAAAAAACTACGAGGGCCTACTTGAGCAAGACTACTCTTCAGAAGATTTACATTTCAATTATGCCAACAGCTTATTCAAAACCAACCGGATAGCACCTGCGATTTTACACTACGAAAAAGCGCTTAAAATAAATCCAAACTCAGAAGACGCTGCTTACAACTTGAAAATTGCGAACGACAGAACGGTAGATAAGATTGAGATGATTCCTGAGCTATTTATATATAGATGGTGGAAGTCCATTTACAATTTATTTCCTGCCGACAGTTGGGCAAAAATTATGATTGCTTTTCTAATTGCTGCTTTGATTGGATTTGGAATATATAAGATCGCTCAAAAAACCGCAATCAGAAAGTTTGGGTTCACCCTGTTTTCATCGGGCATTTTAATTGGATTAATTTGCTGGGGGTTGGCTGCAAGTCAACGAAATTATGTAAACCGTGCTACCCACGCCATTATTATGAGTTCTACTGTTGATATTTTGAGCGCTCCATCTTCTGGCAGTTCACAGTTGTTTGTTTTACACGAAGGCACCAAAGTTAAAATTGAAGACCAAACAGAACAGTGGCTAAAAGTATCGTTGCCTAACGGCAATCAAGGTTGGATTAATAAAGATGGGTTGGCTGAAATATAAAGAGTACTAGTACGCTCCTCCCCTTTTTCGAATAAACCATTCTGTGCTCAACAGCGCTAGTAGCAAGAAGAAAATCCATTTTAAGTTAATGATGTCTTGAACTTCTTCGTTCATGTATGAAACAGAAGTAACGTCATCTCTATTTGCTAAGGTTTCTGAAAACTTGGAGAGATCATTTAGTGCAAGCATTTCGCCATTTGAGCGCTTTGCCAATTGAAATAACAACTGATGATTTGCTTCGGTATTGATGGCCTCTAAGCGCAATTCTTTTACCGTAAACACCCCATTTTCACTGTATATTTTCCCTTGAAAGCTAGTAGTAGCAGTATAATTATAGGTGGAAGGCTCTAGACTAGGAATGGTTAACTGATAGGTCTCTCCTTGTCGGTTCATTGTGAATGTGAAATTTTTTCCTTCTTGGTTGGTCAACTCCAAATTAACGTCCGGATCGTTAACTAATTCGTAAGAAGGGTTAAAAAGCTGAGCAGAAAAGTTAATTGCTTCATTTTCGTACAACTCATTTACTGTGCTTACCCTAAAAAAGCTGCGGTCTGATTTGATGGCCATATATTGAACCACTTTACCCACAAAACGATTAAACATCTCGTGACTGCCGAATTCCTGAAAACTAGCAATTCGCCATTTCCAAATTCCTTCGCCACTGAAGCGGCCCAATTTTACATCTTGCATTTCATAAAAAGAAAGCAAAGGATAAGACGTTATTACACTTCCTATTTTTTGTGTGAGCAAGGTTTGATTGCCATTCGATTTTACCACTTGGTTGGCTTCTGTTGCTACAGGTGGGAAATTGCCCAGCTTTCGAATGTCTTCATCTACAGTAAACAAACTAAAAGACTCGTTTACTTCCGCTTGAGCGTCATTGACTGTATTTCCATTGCTGCTTTTTCCAGAAATATTTTTCAGTAGTTCTATGTTTTTCCAACCGCCACCAAATAGCATTAATGGTATAGATTCAGCCAATAAATTCTTCATTTTCTGATCTATAGAAACCAATTTATCGTTTACAGGCTGATGTAAAATAATTAAATCGAACTGGTCAAACGAACCGGTATATTCAGAATAAATAGAGCTAGCTAACTCGTAATTCTCATTTGATTTGATGGCAGCTTTTAATGCTCCCAAATCTGGATGTGGTGACATGCCCAATAACAACACTTTTTGGCGACCGTCTAGTACGTCAATGTAAAAATTGATTCTATTGTTTAAAGTATTTCGCTCACCATCAACAGATTCCACAACAATGGTGTATTGCTGTTTTCCCACCACATCTGCTGTGAGCCTTAGTCGTTGTGTTGCAGCTCCGTTCCCTTGAAGATTTGTTACTTGTTGGCTTTTAATCAATTTTCCACCACGAAAAACTGAGAGCTTTAGCGATTTTGATTGGATTTTTTGAGTTTTAAGGTCTACCTGTACCGGAAACTCATTCCCCAAAAAGGCTAGTTTATTGTTTCTAAGGTTGCGAACTTGAACATCTACATATTTAGCTGTATCGCCTACCCCAACTGTAAAGATTGGAAATTCTAAAGATTGCGTGCTGTACACAGGAGAGTTTCCCCGGTTGTAAATACCGTCAGAAATTAACAGCAAGCCACCAACATTTCGATTGACAAATCGTTGTTCTATGCTTTCAAAAAGCACATCGAAATCGGTGATTTTTCCGCTAAAGTCTGGAGCTTTGTCTTCAGCATTTATTTTCTCATCAAAAAGATAGCTCTCTACACGATAGTTTTCTTCTAGCTTACTTTTAACTGCTGCAAGTTGTTGTTGAAAAGCGCCTTTCACAAAAACTGAATCTGCCGCCATGTTCATAGAGGCAGAATTATCTTGTGCAATAATGATAATGGGCTTTTCTACCGTTTTATTGAAATATTTGAGCAACGGAGAAAGCAGCATTGCAGCTAACAAAGAGATACACAAAAATCGAAGACTGAAAAGGACTCCTTTTGTAAGTTTAGAAAACTCCGATAGTTTTTTATCATTTCGGTACAAGAGGAACGCCAAAACGGCGCCCAAAATCACACAAAAAATAAAATACCAAATCGGATAAGGGCTAACAATATTCACTGACTACGAAAAAATTATGTTAACATGGCTCCACAAACATTCAAGGTTTGACCTGAAACATAGGTTGACAAATCAGAGGCTAAGAACAATACTGCGTTGGCAACATCTTCTGCTGTGCCTGGTCTTTTCAACGGAACTGACTTTAACCATTCGTTGATGGTTTCTTCGCCTAATTCCGCAGTCATTTCTGTAGCAATGAAACCTGGAGCAATGGCGTTGCATCGAATGTTTCTGCTGCCTAACTCTTGAGCGATAGATTTGGTAAAACCAATAATTCCTGCTTTTGAAGCTGCATAGTTGGATTGCCCTGCGTTGCCTCTAACACCCACCACAGAACTCAAGTTGATAATCGAACCTGAACGCTGCTTTAACATGATGCGCTGCACATTTTTAGTTATGTTGAAGACAGATTTCAAGTTGGTGTTCATTACATCGTCCCAATTTTCTTCGGTCATGCGCATTAACAAACCATCTTTGGTAATTCCTGCGTTGTTTACTACAATGTCAATTCTTCCGAAGTTTTCATTCACATCTGCAATCAGTTGCTCTGCTGCTGCATATTCTGCTGCGTTAGATTGAAACGCCATGGCTTTAACGCCAAAAGCTGCTACTTCTTTTGCTACTTCTTTTGCTTTTTCTGGAGATGACACAAAAGTAAAGGCAACATCTGCTCCATTTTCTGCCAATTTTAAGGCGATTCCTTTTCCAATTCCTCTTGTTGCGCCAGTTACCAAGGCTACTTTTCCTTCTAGTAATTTCATAAAAAAATATTTTAGTCAAATGTAATTAAACTTGCATAGTTTGGCTGTGCTTAGAGGTGTATTAATCTTTCAATTCTGTTGTTTTGGTGAAAAGACTATTTCCCGTTTCAATTTATTATTAAGGAAATACCAAGGTTATTAAACGAACTTAAGCTGCAGCCGAAAACCAAAAAAATGGAAGCAAGCATACTTTACGGGACTGCACTACAACACATTTAATTGAAAATGGAACAGACTTGTTAATAACAAAAAACTTTTGGTTCACAACAGTTTAAAGGCAACTGAAATGTATACGGATAGGGTTACAAATTTACAGTTAGGTGTTACAAATTGGTTAGATAGCTTATATTGAACAAGAAAAAAACATTTGCATGAAAGGCGTATAAACGCACCTTTCCGTTTATCCGGGTGTTGGCAAACATTAATGATAAATTATGAAGATTCCAATTTGGGTAATAATTGCAGGTGGTATTGGTCAAATTTTTACTGCCCTTATTTATCCCTATAT